>DATJUD010000107.1:0-79534 GCA_035502695.1 Acidobacteriaceae bacterium | reverse complement strand
TATCAGGGTTTTTCTGGACTTCCGCCTCTTGTTGGGTTACAGCCGCTCGCTGAAGCTACGACCAAAGGGCTTACTGTTGCAGAGTCGGTCGCGAGGCTTCTAAGATTGCACTGGTCCCTGAAAAGACTGCACAGGATTTTTGTTTCCCGTATTGCGGCAACGCCAATTTACGAGCTGAAGATGGCTTTCAGCTTACACTCCTATTATTGCGCCGAGCATGTTGAGGAATTCGCTACGCGTATTCGTGAGATGCGGCAGCCTCCCTATAGGCTTGAAACATCCCCCGATGTTAATCTCGATAAGTTCTTCGATGAGATTCAAGCCTCCCCAACTCCTGCCTCTCTCGTGCTCGGCCTCTATGCTTACGCGATTCCTGCGGTGGTTCGGGGGCTCGAGCGGACAATGACCAAAACTAACCGGCTATTCGATCATCCAACCTTCCGAATCTGCCGTTTGACTTTATTGGAACTGCATGATGTGTTGCAGTATGGCGAACTCGCTGTGAAGGCCCTCGTGAATGATGAAACGAGATCCTCGCTCCGCGGCTGGAGCACTCTGCTTGAGCAGTTGCTTAGTGCTGCTGGCGATCTTGATGGCGGAGAACCCAAGACGACAAACACTCTTTCGTCTATCTACTCTGCATCGCCATATAAATATGATGCAGTCCCTCAGCGAGATGAGCGCTTCATTGATCTATACAACATGGGCGTGAATGCCGAGGCTCTTTTGTTTGATCCGAGCATGTCACCCCTTCCAAAATCTGTGATGCTTTATTTCAAGCGGATGCGCGAAATCGATGTCCCAGAGATGATGTCCAGCATTCTAATGGAAACGACGGAAAAGCCGTGGCAATACTATAGAGACATGACACGACAGCTTTGGGACGAGGCTCGACACGCGATGATGGGTGAAGTTGGTTTCGTATCCATGGGCATCGACTGGACTAAAATCCCGCTTAACTTTACATGGTCGCTAATGCTCAATACGCAATTGACCCCACTGCAGCGTCACGCTGTTCTCTATGCGATCGAGCAAGGATTGATGCCTAAGAAGAACGGAAAGGAATATGAGTGGGAAGTTGCTTTGGCGACTTCAGATCACTTAACGACGCTTATACAGGATTACGATTGGGCGGACGAGATTTTACACGCCCGAATTGGAAGGAATTGGCTCGTTCCTGAGCTTGGAGGCCAAATGAGGGCGTTGGCCGAGGGCGAGGCATGTTGGACGCGCATTTTTGTGAGTTATGACAGCTGGCGGGACCGCGGATTAACTCAGCATTATAACTGGTGGCCAGCCATCTATCGTGAAGCATGTAAGTATTGGGGTATCCAGCCGGACCCAGAAGTGCTGGCCTTTGACACAAGCTACGAAAGCAAGCGCCCAGACCTCAAAGACGTTTCCGGGTGAGTTACCTAGATCGGGAATATCCTGCGGACGGTCACTCTAGCTTTGTAATGCGTCTTGTCGAAAACAGGTTAACCACTTTCTTTATGACAGACACTTACGCTTTCGTAGACGATTGCGCCGCCTCACACCGATGCGCGCGATCTCGGCCGTGTGCGACCCACTCCGAAGCTACAGAGTGACAGATTTGAGCACAATATATGTGGACCTACTATCGTAAATTTACGATCGAATCCATCGTCGTCGAGAGTGAATCTGCGAAGTCGTTCTATTTGGTTCCTTCAGATGGAGGGGGCCTTTCTCCCTATCTCCCGGGCCAGCACCTTCCGATACGCTTGCGAATACCGGGCCGCCCTCAGCCGGTCGTTCGTTGCTACACTCTTTCCGACTGCTATAGCGAAGAGCATTATCGTATAACAATAAAGCGAGAGGGGCCGCGGGCGGATCACCCCGATGCGCCGATTGGGTTGTGTTCTTCGTTCTTTCACGATCAGCTACAACTTGGTGATGAGCTAGAAGTCAGAATGCCAGCAGGTACCTTCTCCCTTGACGTGGAGCAATCATATCCGGCGGTACTGATAGCCGGCGGTATTGGCATCACCCCAATGATAAGCATGTTGAACGCTCTCAGCCGATCATCAACTGAGCGAGATGTCTATTTGTTCTTTGCGGTGCGACACGGGGGAGACCACGCTTTTAAATCCCACCTTCGCAAGCTCTGCAGTCGGATGCCGCACTTACATCTGCATGTAGTGTATGGGCATCCTCGACCGCAGGATCGTGTTGAACTTGATTACGACGAAAGAGGTCGGATTGACATATCCCTTCTGCGACGCCTCCTACCAACTTTAGAGGATATGCAATATTACATCTGCGGTCCAACAGGGCTGATGAAAGGCGTGATTCATGGGTTACTAACAAACGGTGTTTCAGCAAGCCGGATTTATAAAGAATCATTCGGGACTTCAAGTATTTCGACCCGCACTTCTGCTCGCAACGAATCCTCTGAAGTCTTGCAAGTTACTTTCAAGCGTTCGGACGTAACTGCTTTGTGTGTGCACCTTGAGGTCAAGACGCTTTTAGAGATCGGCGAAGCCAACGGGATCGATCTTGCGTATGGGTGTCGCTACGGGGATTGCTCTACATGTCAGATACGGATACTCAGCGGAAGCGTAGAGTATCTACATAAAACAGGAGCTATACCTGATCCCGGAACCTGTCTGCCGTGCTGTTGTAAGCCGACAACATCGATTGTTCTTGACGCTTAATTGGCCGGTCTTTGGAGGGAGCGGAATGGCTACGACCGCGACTGCGATCATAACTGAAGGAGCGGGAACGTTTATTTTGGACGAGGTTATTGTGAGTGATCCGCAAGACGGGGAAATACTTGTGGAGATCAAAGCAAGCGGTATTTGCCATACTGATATCGACTCGATGTCGTGGGGACGAACCATCATTATGGGACACGAAGGAGCGGGAATTGTTCGCGCATGCGGCACCGGAGTTCATCACGTAAAACCTGGTGACGCTGTGTTATTGAACTGGGCCATCCCATGCGGGAACTGCTTTCAGTGTCGCGCAGGGGCCGAGAATATCTGCGAGAATAAGCCAGTGGTTCCGGATGAACGCGTCCGATACAAGGGTCGACCGATCGGCCGTGCATTCCAGCTCGGAACGATGGCCACACACGCAATTGTTCCGTGGCAAGCTGTAGTAGGGCTGAACAGAGAAATGCCCTTCCCTTCCGCAGCAATTCTCGGTTGCGGAGTCATGACAGGATTTGGATCGGTTGTAAACGCGGCGAGAGTTCAAAGAGGATCTTGCGTTGTTGTGCTTGGTGCGGGCGGGGTTGGGCTGAGCGTTATTCAGGGCGCTCTCTACGTTTGTGCCAGCACGATTATCGCAGTAGACCTCAACCCACGAAGACTTGATGTCGCAATAAGTTTGGGAGCCACACACACCATCCTTGCGAGCAAGGATGACATAGGTTTGCTGCGCGTTGCAGCGCAAATCCGTGAAATGACTGGCCGCGGATCGGATTACGCGTTTGAGTGCACAGCTGTTCCCGAACTAGCCTCTGCGCCACTCGCAATGGTAAGAAATGGAGGATGTGCCGTTGCGGTGAGCGGCGTTGAAACAGTGGTCCCGGTGAATATGGAATTATTTGAGTGGGATAAACGCTACATCAATCCGCTTTATGGCCAATGCCGTCCCTTCACCGATTTTCCGGCGCTATTGGCTCTTTATAGCCGCGGGCAGCTTAAGCTGGATGAGATGGTCACCCATATCTATCCACTTTCGGAGCTTGCCGAGGCCCTCGATCACATGAAACGCGGCATCAACTCTAAGGGGGTCCTGGTTCCGTGATCCTGCCTATTAAGGCATCCACTAGGTACCATCCTGTCGAGTTGTCTGAGCCAGAATATGAGCATGAGCACCTTCGCAATCTGACCTTTTATAGCCCCGCGTTGCAGGGCCGTGGCGATGTAAGCCTATTCGTGCCGCCCGGCCTCAATGCTTCGCCCAGGCTTCCAGTCTTGATTCTTCTGCACGGTGTTTACGGTAGCCACTGGAACTGGTTTCTCAAAGGTGGAGCACATCGTACAGCCCTCACGCTGATGAAGAAACGCAAAATTCGCCCGATGCTTCTCGTCGCACCATCCGATGGGCTACGGGGTGATGGCACCGCGTATGTTCCGGGTTCTTGCCACAATTATGAAGCGTGGATTTGTGATGATCTGATCGAATGTATCAAAGAGCTGTTCTGCACCGCAGCAGGCTGCGCGGACGTTTTCATTTCTGGCTTATCAATGGGTGGATATGGTGCTTTGAGACTAGGCGCGATGTATCCGGATCGATTTTGCGGCATTTCCGCACACTCTGCAATTACAAAAATCGAACAGTTCAACGGACTCGTACGCGGGCCGAGTGCCATTTTGTCAGCTTCGCCCGAGAGTCTTGACGTATTGCATTGGCTAATTCTCAATTGCCGTAAATTGCCACCGCTCAGATTTGATTGCGGCCGTGATGACCCTCTCTTTGACGCAAACTGCGTCTTGCACGAAGCTCTCGAACGACATGGTATTCTACACAACTTCGAAATCAACGAGGGCGATCACTCCTGGCAATATTGGCGGAATCATTTAATGGAGACCCTTCTGTTCGTCGAAGAAACTCTTCTTAAGCAGCGCTTATAGTATCTTGTCTCTTGGGACTGCTGTTTGCCAAGGGCACTTGCGACAGTGTTCAGCATGATTAATACAGGTCACCACCTCTCTGCATCCCGAGCAAATTAAGTACACAAGAAAGTCGATCCGCGTGAAGCCATGCTTGGAGCACCCATCCGTATTATTGCCCGTCAGCAGTTTGGGGAACCCATTGGAGGCTTTGGGTGTGCATACGGAATTGAGTTCCCCACGGGCTTTGCCACATTCCGTGTCGGGAGCGAACTCACGACCAGTGCTAAAAAGACAGCTCGGTTTACACTTCGCATTATCAGTTAAGCTCTACCTTGCGATCTCGATTTTGTTACAAGCTTTCACGGAGCGACAGTGTAGAGAATTGAGCCACTCCGATTGCAACGTCCTCTCAGCAGTTCGCAAGTTGATGTACTGCATTTGCTCATTTTTCTTATTTCTGCCGTCGCATTTTGACAATTGTGTTAATGTTTGGCCATGAAGGCGAGGTTTGAGAAACTCGCGACCGGTGTCGCTTCCTTGGTGGCATTTGAACGGGTCGCGCGCGTGTTTCCATTCCACTGGCACTTTCATCCGGAATTCGAGCTCACTCTTATCTTGAAAGGTCAGGGTCAACGTCTGGTTGGGGATGGGATTGCCGATTATGGTCCCGGTGATTTGGTCCTACTTGGCCCCAATTTGCCCCATAGCTGGCGGTCAGTCCCGGTACGAGGCATGAGCAAGACGAATCAATGTGCAGTGGTCATCCAATTTCGAGAGAGTTTTGCAGGCGAAAATTGCCTTAAACTCGAAGCTATGGCACCCATTAGGAAGCTTCTAATGCGTTCCGCGTCTGGTGTTTTCTTTGGACGTACGAGGACGGGACAATTAGTTAGGCGAAGAATGATTGACTTTCCCTCTCTTTCTCCCGCACATCAGATAGTGGGCCTCTTAGGCATGCTGCTTGATCTTGCCTCTGAGCCGGACACAGCAGTGCTTTCCACCGATCGTGGTCGACCACTATGCCGCGTAGAGGACCAAGGGCGGATTGACTCCATCTGTTCATACTTGAATAAGCATTTTGAGGAAGAAATTGACTTCTCGGGTCTTTCGCGACGCATTCATATGGATCAGGCGTCTCTTTGCCGTTTCTTTAAACGCACAACAGGCCGCACTATGACAACCTATATAAATGAGTTGCGCGTGGGTGCGGCCGCTCAATTGCTGATCGACACAGATTGCAGCGTTACTGATATTGGCTTTCAAGTTGGCTTTGGAAATTACTCAAACTTCCACCGCCAATTCAAGAAAATTAAAGGATACGGTCCGCGAGCGCTTCGCCAGCAATTTCTCTCGAACCGCCCTTGACGCGTGGTGCTTAAATTTCCAAGCTCTACGGCCTCGTGTCAACGAAGGGTGACCAGCCAAAACCTTTGTCGATCATATCTAGCAGCACGTCGTTTGGGTCGTAGGTATATTGCCAGAACATGATCCCCTGAAGCTTCTTCTGCGTCAGATAATCGGCGATGCGGGAGCGAACCAGCAAGATGGAACTGACGCGTGCAGTGGTCTTGTCGCAGGCTTCGAAGCGAGTGCCGGCAGGGACAGCAATGCGGCGCGGTCGCGCTCGAAACGTTCGCCGATAGTCTCCCTATGACCGCAGCGCGGCTGCGCGCGGCGCGCAATAGCGTCGCGAATCAACTGCTCGTCGAGCGCTTTCCAGCTTGCCGCGCGCGGAATCGGCACCATGAAGTTGCGGCACGTGTAGCCGACCGGGTTCTGCACCTTTCCGTTGTCGTCGCCTTTGGCCGGTCTGCCAGAAACTCTTGAAGTTCTCAGTGGCTACACTTATCCTGCAGGAATTGCCATGAAAATTACCCGCCGCAACTTACTGGCTCGATCGCTTGCAGGCGGGACTGGTCTCTATATGTTTCGCAGGTTATCTGTGTGCGAGGCTTTCGCGATGCCCACTCAGAAACGACTCGCGGAAGATCCGCGACGGCCCCAGTTTCATCTACTGCCGGCGGCCCACTGGATGAACGATCCCAACGGCCCCATCTATTGGCATGGAAAATACCACATGTTTTACCAATACAATCCTTACGGCGCCTACTGGGGAGATATGCATTGGGCGCACGCCGTCAGTCCCGACATGGTCCATTGGACGCATCTGCCAATTGCGTTAGCACCCACTCCCAGTGGCCCGGACGCAGGTGGATGTTTCACAGGAACAACTGTGGTCGACGCGGAAACTGTCACTGCGATCTATACCGGGGTAGTCTCGGTGCTAGAGGATCAGGCGACCATTCGCGCCGGAGCAAATAGTCTGCGCGAAAGCCAATGTCTCGCGTTTTCCACTGATGCGGAATTGAAGCAATGGACGAAGCTGCCCAAGCCCATTATCGACGCGCCTCCAGCTGGCATGCACGTGACAGGCTTTCGCGATCCTTCTCCCTGGCGTCAGAGGGATTGGTGGTTCATGACGATTGGTTCGGGATTTCCGCATCAGTTCGGCGCGGTACTTCTTTATCGCTCGAAAGACCTGCGTCATTGGGAATATCTGCATGTCCTGGTCAGCGGTGAGTCCGCGGAACGAAACGCAACCTGTCCTGTGAACCCGGGCGATATGTGGGAGTGTCCCGAACTATTTCCCCTAGGCGACAAGCACGTACTGATTTTTTCAATGCAGGGCAAGACGTATTGGAAGATTGGCGACCTGGATGTTAAGGAGATGCTTTTTCATCCGGAGAAGGAAGGCCTTCTGGATTACGGCTCTTACTATGCGTCGAAGACCCAACTCGACGCGAGCGGGAATCGCATTGTGTGGGGATGGATTCTCGAAGCGCGTCCGCTGGCGGAGTATCGTGCGGCAGGCTGGGCAGGAATGATGTCTTTGCCGCGAGTGGTGACACTCGCTCGCGATGGCGGTCTCACCCTCGAAACAGCGCCCGCAGTGCGAGTGCTTCGGGAAAGGCGACAGGCGCTGAAGATCAGTTCGAGCGAAGAAAAAAATACCGAGCAAATCGGCAAGCTGGCAATTCAGAACTGTTGCGGCGAAGTTCTGTGTACTTTCAAACCCGGTGCGGATAAATGTGGCCTGTCCTTGCTCGGGTCGCAGCCGAATCAAACTGCAACAGAGACATGGCTCACATTGCAATACGATCCCGCGGCGCAGCACCCAATATCGCTGGATGGGACGGCCATTCCCGTCCAGCTGAGTGACCCGCATAGGGTAGAGGTCAACATCTACATCGACGGGTCCGTCGCCGAGGTGTCTGTGAACAAACAAATCACATACACGAAGCGCTTCTATTATCGCGGTACCGATGCCCCCACGATGACCCTGCGTGTTCTGGGCAGAACGACGAATCTATCCAGTCTGGAGATGTGGCAGCTCTCACCAATTTCGCGGAATCGTCTCACCACATGATCGGTCCCGCTCTTCGCTAAGCATGTGCTGCTGATGATGCTAGTTGATGCGAGGTTACAGCCGCGAAACTGGCCAAAACACCTCGATAAAGACACAAGAAGAATGGCGGTAAAGATCGGATGAAAACTTTTCTCGAATTTTTCATTTGCTGCTCCACTCCGCGGCCCGCTCTGACATGTCCTAGGTCTCTTTGAGATGGACGAATTCGAGTTGTGCGTGGTTGAAGTGATCGCGGTGGCGTGGGAGGATTTGAGCCTTCAGCGCGACCATTCCTTGATAGCCAATGCATTCATTGAGTGACGCGGCAAGTTGTGATCAATTCAGACTAGCGGCGGTCGGGAAGCGCGTTATCGATACCGTTCCGACCGTCATCGAAGCAGGCCTCACCTGAGTGATCGAGAAGGAATGATTCTCGGCCGCGTTCCGCGTGTATACCGTTGTCTCATAGACGGTCGAAGGATCGCTCTGCCAGCCATAAAAAATGTAGTACACATTCCCGGATTTGTCGTAAGAAGCAGCCGTAATGACCCGGCCCTGTGCACCCTCCTGTGTAGCCGCGGCCTGGAAGTCAGCCGGCGCGACCGCGCGTAGATTTGTTCCGTCCTTACCCGCTGGGCGAAATGTGCGCATGGCCGGTCAGCGAGCGGGTCGGAAATGTGCAGAACAATGATCCGGCACTGTTGCAGCGTAGCCTGTAGGCGGAACCTGCGCTTTTGTCCGCGCAACGCGAACTGTTGCCTGGCGTAGCCTCGGAGTATCCACGAACCGCCTCGGTCACATCACGGCCACCCAAGGGACATGTTCAATCAGGGGGAAATGTGACGAATCCAAAGATGACAAGTATTTCCATAAGCGAGCTGAACATCGAAGAAGGCGCTCAGGAACTTGTTCGTTCAGAAAAGATGAAGCCGTATCTCGCCCTACTGATGGCCAGGATGGGAGGGCAGGACACCGAACCGTATCTGGATGCATTGACCGCGCTGCCGCTCGAAGAGAGATACGTGTGGCGAGTGATTTCTGCTTTGAAGTGGGCTTTCTGTGACCTCGAAACGGAAAGCGCAACCGCCGATCTCAACACTCTCTCGGAAGAGGATTTGAAGAAGGTGGTGGAGCCTCTCACGTTGAGAGCAACGCAATTCTGCCTGTTTATCAACGCGCTGCTGGGAGAGGATGCCACTGAGCGAATCGTGCAACAAGCAGTACGATGCGCGAAGGAATCATCTGTGGCGACCTCTGGGGAGTAATTGGCAGCGACTTGTCGTGCAGGCAGACGGAAACAAGCAAGAATGCCTGCTGTCCCTCCTATTGGCCGAATATGCATTTGATCCCCGAAGTCGCCGCGCACCAATGGCGCGCAGTACAAGGGCGGGCTAAAGATGTCGCTCCCACCGGAGCGCAGGAGCTACTCAATTACCCGTTCTCCTGAATAATCGCCCTGTTGCTTTCCCAATGGAAAGGCAGTATTCTCCTGTTGGTAGCCAAGACGTCAGGGGATATGGTGCCGAATTCCATGAAAACGAAGAAAGACGTACAACCGGGGACGCTGGCGCTGATGGTGCTGAAGACGCTCGATGTGCTGGGGTCGTTGCATGGCTATGGTATTGCGCGGCGCATCGAGCAGATCAGCGGCGACGCACTCTTCGTCAATCAAGGAACTCTTTATCCAGTATTGCTTCGGCTGGAGCAGGAGGGTGCCATTGCTTCAGAATGGGGTCCCTCGGAAAACAATCGCCGTGCTCGTTTTTATCGGCTGACCCGCGCTGGGTATAAGCTCCTCGAAACCGAAAAGCGGGATTGGGAGCAGACCGCAGCGATCATAGCTCGGTTCTTTGAGGTCAAGGCGGAGGATCTGGCATGAGAACTCTGAGCCGAGTATCCACACGTCTTCGCAACGTCGCGACTCTTCGCCGCGGCGATGCGCGCCTCCGGGAAGAGATGGAGTCGCATATAGCGATGCAGACCGAAGAGAACATTCGCGTCGGAATGTCGGCTGACGAAGCCCGTCGCCAAGCGCGCCTGAAGTTTGGTGCTGTAGAGACAATCCGGGAGGCGTATCACGTCGAGGAGGGCTTGCCGCTCATTGAGGATCTTCTGCACGACCTCCGGCACTCCGTTCGCGCATTGCGAAAGTCTCCTGCCTTCACGAGTGTCGCCGTCGTGACACTGGCGCTTGGAATCGGATCGAGCGCGGCGATCTTTTGCCTAATGGATGCGCTGTGGCTGCATCCGATGCACGTGCCGCATCCAGACCGCGTCGTGCGCATTTTTGGCACGACCAAGCAGGATCAGGAGGGCGAATTCAGCTATCCGGAATACAAAGCAATGGCGCAGCGGATGACTGCGTTCAAGGGGCCAAATGCAGGCGTAGTCGCCATTGGTGGCCGCGGAAGCCTGATGCCGCGACCGGACGGAACCGCAGAGTTGCTGCTCACCAATGTGGTCTCCGACAATTTTTTCACCGCCCTTGGCGTTCGCCCTTTGCTTGGGCGAACGTTCACTGCGCAGGATGCTGAAAGATTGCGTACCCATCCGGCTGTCGTACTGGGATATAGCTGCTGGAAGCGAGACTTTGGAGGTGATCCCAAAATCGTCGGCCGTTCCATGACGCTTCTGCGAGGGAAAGACCACCGCTATCAAGTAGATGTCTGGGGTGTACTGCCGTCATCGTTCCGCGATACCAATCCAGACAGTGATCGCGATATATGGATGCCCACCCAAGACTGGTCCTTCATGGGCAGAGGTGGCGAATTGAGCTATCGATGGTTCAATCTCCTCGGTCGTCTTGCGCCGCACGCGACGGTTCGACAGGCGCGTGAGCAGGCTGCGGCCGTCGCTAGCGCTCTTGCTATCGCCGAACCGGCTGCCAACCGCGGTCGCGGTGCGCGGGTTGCAAGCGACTTCAGCTACCGCAAGAGCAACGCGGGAACGACGGGGCTGGTTTTGTTTGTGATCGCAGCAGGTGTCGTGCTGCTGGCCTTTGTGAACGTGGCGCACCTGCTATTTTCGCGCGCGCTGAACCGTTCGTCGGAGATGTCTTTGCGCCTCTCCCTCGGGGCGACACGTTGGATCATTGCCCGTCAACTGCTGCTGGAAAATTTCCTGATTGTCGCACTGAGCCTGGTACTGGGGCTCGGATTTGCCGTCGGACTTGCTGCCGTGCTGCCACGACTTCTGGTTCTGCAGCCCGCCATGCTGGAGTCGCGCACCTCGGGTCTCAATCTTCATGTGGACTTTCGTGTTTTTCTGTTTGCGTCCGCACTCGCGTTCATTTCCACGCTATTTCTGGCTGTGATCCCATTAAGCCGAGCCGCGCGGCCGGAGTTGTTGACGATGCTACCTGCCGGTTCTACTACTCATACCGCCGCTCGCGCTTCTCGTCTTCGCCGCGCTGCGATCTGGCTGCAGATCGGCATCTCGTTCGCCCTCCTGGTCTCCACCGCCTCATTGGTGCAGAGTTTTGTTAACGCACGTACTCGTCCCATCGGCCTCACTCGAAAGCAGCTGCTTATCGCCTTCACGCAGGATCCGGGAACTCCCTTGCGCAATGACGTGATTGCCAACCTGCGCGCTCTGCCCGGAGTCCAAAGTGTTGCGTACGCCATCCGCGCTCCCCTGATGCCTTCTGAGGGCGGCATAGCAACCAAGGTCATCTTTCCCGGCCAGCCTGAACTTCAGAACCCGGTCGCTATTAAATACAACGCCGTGAGCCCAAGTTTCCTGAACGTGACCGGAACGCGAATCGTGCGTGGGCGCGGTTTCACTGCTGCAGATGACCTTAATGGACCGCCCGTGGTCATCGTCAGTCAGGCCATGGTACGAAAATACTGGCCGGGCCAAAACCCGATTGGCCACTCAGTACTCCTGCCGGATTTCGACAACGTGATGCGACGTGGAACTCCACTGGAAGCTCGCATCATTGGCGTTGCAGAAAATGCTCCAGTCAATCAGATCGGTGAAATCTCCGAACCGTATATGTATCTTCCGTTCCATCTGTCCCAAATGGGAGAAGTCACTTTCGTGGTAGGGACACAGCTAAACGCGATGTCCATTGCTCGGGATGCCCGTGAGGCCCTGATTCACGTCAACCCGCTGCTGGACCCGATGCTTCTAACCTCGCTACCCGAACTAATTCGCTTTTCTGCCGGCGATTATCAAATGATGGCGGAGCTGGCCACTGCGCTCGGTTTGATAGGACTTGTCCTTACCGTGATTGGCCTGTATGGATTTCTCGCATTTCTGGTGACACAGCGCCAACGCGAAATTGGCATCCGTATGGCACTTGGCGCGTCGCGTGAAGCTACCGTGAACTTGATTGCGCGCGATGTAGTTCGCATCGCTGTGATCGGCCTTGCCATAGGTCTCGTTCTGGCTCTGGCAGGTGCCCGACTTGAAGTTGCTGTGCTGTTCGACGTCCGCCCTCTGGACGCTCTATCTCTGTCCTCGGCACTCGCCATTTTGGCTTCAGCAGTGCTCGTCGCTGCGTGGCTACCTGCCCGACGGGCTGCGGCTGTCGAGCCGATGGAGGCATTGCGCGCGGAATAACTGCCAGATCTATCCCTGTATGCGCAGGGGGGCGCGCTCGATGTGAAACATAGGTCAATGGTGGTAGCTGCCCGTCAGGCGGGCGAAGCCGTCCTCAAAAGGGAGAGGTCATTTTATGTATTGCGCACAATGTGGCGCGGAAAACGTGGAAGCCCATCTTGTCTGCCCAGCGTGTGGAATAGTATGCAGAAAAGGTCGGACGGGCGAGACCTCTCAGCGAGTGGGCCAGCCGACTCCCAAACGTATCATTGTCGTGGCGGCACTTTGGCTCATCTACTCATTGCTCTACTTAGACAATGGGTTCGCCCTGCTGTTTCTTTCGAAGATGGGCTCGGTGTGGTCAGTTGCAAACGCAACGCTTCCCCACGCAACTGAGTGGTGGTCACAATGGATGCAAGGACGAGGCATTGCCTCACTTGCGTTTGCAGTTGCCGGACTCGTAGCTGCATTCGCTAGGCTTAACATGCGCCGCCAGTCTTCCTCCTGAAAGGCATTGAAGATTGCCAGAATCGCGCTCAAGACACCTGCGAAAATCATGATCCCAGCGGCACTCATCATCCACATGCCAGAGTGCGGCAGCCATTCGATTACCCCACGAGCAAGCGCATAAAAAGCAGCATTCAGGACGATACCAGAAAAGACACCGCCGGTCGCGCCACTGCCAGAGCCATACGCAGCCGGGAACCATTCGTAGAACGGGAGTACGCCCAGTTTGGCTCCAAACCCGAAGAGCAATAGGAGCCCGAGAAGAAACGCGAGAGGGCCTGAGAGGGCGTTGGTTGCGTGGAAACTCGCAAAGGAGCAGAAACCGGTTTGATTGGCCAACAGAAGTACGGCCAAGAGAATCGCTACGGCACCTACTTCGAGCAGCCCCAACATAAACAGCACCGGAACTCCGGGACGTTCCCCGTCGCTCTCGCCAAGGATCATGACAGCGCCCCCGACGCTCATCACCTCCCAGGCAATCAGGAAAGACATAGCGTCCTGCAGCCCGAATACTCCCACGGCTCCAAGCAAGGTGAGACCGAGGCCAACAAGCCAGCATTTCCACGACCGCAATGACTTTACGTTTGTGCCGAGGCCGGCGGCAAACAGGGCTGGCACGAGCCCAAAAAGCATGAGCCAAAGTGCTCCTGCAGTCAGCTTGAACTGAACCGGCGTATCGCCCAGATGAACGCCCAGTGAAAACGTACTCGATTCACCCGGCATGCCGATCAGGCAGGCAACAATGCCAACCGCACAACCCAAGACGATCCCCGCACGCGCCAACAGGGCGCGCGGCACGATTAACGCGACAATGACAGATACCAGCCACAACAGCACCATTAGCAAGAGGGCGTCAGCGAGCAAAGTGCCCTCCTTGTACGTGCTGGTTCGCGCGATTGAGCAGCAACAACAGCGCGTGGATCATGGCGGACGGATTGGGAGGACAGCCCGGCACATAGATATCGACGGGCAGGAATTCCTGTATGCCATGCCCACAGCTATATCCACCACCATTGGCTCCGCCGGACACAGCGCAGGTTCCCATCGCCATGACCCAGCGCGGCTCTGGCATAGCGTTGTAGGTCTCCATCAGCGGGCCTCGCATCGCATAGGTCACGGGACCCGTAACGAGCAGAAGATCTGCAAAACGCGGCGAAGGCGTGAAGAAAATGCCTAGGCGATGCAAGTTGTAATAGGGATTGTTTAGCGCCTGTAATTCGGACTCGCACCCATTGCAGGAACCAGCGTCTACATGCCGAATGTGGAGACTGCGGCCGAAATATTTTTTGATTTTTCTCGTGACCTCCGCCGCCGGAGCAGATTTGAGTGCTTCCGCCCAGACCAGATCCTCACGATTCCGCACGCCGAAGGCCCAATCCTCCGTTTTGGTCAGTGCGTTGTTGGGACACGATTCGGTGCAGAGTTGGCAACCGATGCATTTGCCGTAGTCGAGAGCAAGCCGCTCTCCAGATTCTCCTGATTGGAGCGAAAGCGCCCCAGGAAGGCAAACATCAGTACAGGCCCGACAGTTCTCCTGGCAGCGCTCAGCATGGTATCGCGGCAAGCCTAGAACTCCAGGCTGAGCCGCCGCACCGTCTTGCTCAGGTCCCGCAGCCGTCGCGATTCCGCGGCTGATTCCATACAGTGTCCACACCGGCATAACTACTCCTTCGCCCTATCGGTCACAGCCAGCCATGGTCAATCCAAAACTCGCTTCATTGATGGCGTAGTCCATCATGTTGGTGTCATGCACGGTGAACGGAAAAACACGCCAGTTTGAGAATGACGGCGATTTGACTTTGACTCGCGCCAACCGGCCTTCGCCGTCCAGATGCACGCAATAGTATGTGGAGCCTCGCGGTCCTTCGCACCACCCCAGCCCCTCTGCGCCTGAGGAATAGCTGATTTCGGAAAATACCGGACCAATGGGGATGTCATTGGCAGCGCGCGCGATCAGTGACAGACTCTCGTAAATTTCTTCCATTCGGACTTGTATCCGAGCATGCGCGTCTCCTGCATTTCGCACCGGTACATTGACCTGGAGACGGTCATATGCGGCGTAAGGATGGTCGCTGCGAAGATCACGCGCAATGCCAGAAGCTCGCTTAACTGGTCCAGTAGCGCCCTGGTCATAGGCCGTTTGCTGTGGAAGGTGCCCGGTGGTGATCAATCGATCAAGATGGCTATTGGTTTCTTCCATCGCTTTGAGATAGGTGGTTATCTCAGGCTCCAGCGCCTTCAGTTTTGCCGGCAACTCGCTCACATCCAGGTCGCGACGCAATCCGCCGGGCATCAGAATGCTGCGAAGGAATCGGCTTCCCGTCAGACCCCCATTAATCTGTTTGCATTGTTCGGCGAGTAGCTTTCCTTGCGCCTCTCCTACTTTCAAGGTTGTTGTGTGGCAGAGATGGCCAAAATAATACAGATGATTGTAGAGCCGTTCCAACTCTGCCAAAATTGTACGAATATATCCGGCGCGTTCCGGGATCTCGCACCCGCAAGCCGTCTCGACTGCGTGGCAGTACGCCAACGAGTGCGCGATGCTGCCTACCCCTGAAATCCGTTCCGCCAAAACTGTCCCAAGTAACGGCGACAAGCCTTCGAACCGCTTTTCCATGCCGCGATGTTTGAAGAACAGTCGAGGATGACAATGGAGAATTGCTTCTCCAATGTAATAGAAGAAAATCTGCGCGGATTCCAGCACATCACCTCGCACCGGACCAAAGGGCAGCGTCTGCACATCGTCACCTTCGATCGGCGGAAGGCTCCAGGGTTCAGAAGTGAATGGCATCATTTCGGCAGGCTGATACCGCGGATCAAGCGGCGGCATGAAAGGATGACCGTGACAGATCCATCCTTAATACGGAGGCACACACGAATTGTCGACAAGTCGGAGGATACTTCGCTCCACGGAATAGTCAATGTGCATTGGGCGTTGACAGAAAGCGATCAGGGGTCTCTAGCTTCGAGCCAGGGTCACGTATGCCGGCAGCTGGTTTTAATCCGCTCAAGAGTGTGTATCAGACCGCAATCGTACCTCCACCCTGCTCGATTTCGCCCGCGCCGGCAATCACTCCGAGCGCAATCGAGGTTCCGAAGATCTCGAAGTAGTGGTTGTTTACCTTATCCTTCAGCCCTTCGGCTCCCGACTGGTTCAACCCGTGAAATTGGTCGAGATCGACCGAATAACCGTCGGGCATGATCATGCGGTGAAAGACTACGGCCATGCGCCGCTGCTGGCCGAAGCCTGAGGCACCAATCTTCCGGGCCTCGCCCAAGACGACCGTCCCCTCTGGAATCAGCACATGCTGCCGGTCGTGCGAATATACAGGATTCGATACCATCACCTTGACCGGCCCTGGGGCATCGCCATCGAGCCGATTTATCAGAACCGTATCTAATACCGTGCCCTCGTAGACCACGTACGGCTGCCCGGTCGCTGCATCGATGTTGATCTCAGAGTTTTGTTGGAATGGTGTCTTCGCAGGCTCACTCAGCGGCGGATCTCGTAGTCCACCCCCCTGACACGCAGTACCATGCCGAGATCGCCGGACTTCGTCAGAAACGCCGTCTCATTCCAGAAACCGTACAGGTTGATGTGGTCGCATAGCGCCGCTGCGTCCTTCCACGACTTGATGACCTTATCGAGGCGCAGCATCAGACCATCTCCACGCGCGGTGTGCTTTTCTTGGCCGCGTCGTACCGGGCCTTGTACCGTTCGGATTTTGCAAGGATGCGGAGGAATGCCGGATCGCTCGTCGTCACCCAATGTCCGAAGACATAGCCGCCAAGAAACACGGCAACCCCGGCCAGCAAGCTGTTAAACAGGTTGAATGCGCCCACCGCCCCTACGCAGACGAAGTAGAAAAGCGTCCGCTCCACGCCAAGATAAGTGAGGGGCTTATGCAGGCTCTTGTAAACGCGGTTCCTTCGCCGGTTTGTGGTGTGTGTCTGCATCGAATGCCCCTCACACTTTAAGAAGTTGGATTGTCGCCATTGAGGTTCGGGAAGATCAGATTCCCCATAGCCAGCTAAGAACGTTCACCGCAAGCACAGCAATGCCGGTCCCGGCGGCCACGCCAGCCAGGGCCTTCTTCGATCCCGGCTCGCCATGCGCGAATTGGTAGCCTCCGATCACGATGGCGATCAGGCTTGCTACTTTGGCAACCGTACCGGTGAAGAGGTTCTGGAGCGCAGTGAATCCCGTATCGAACGGTGAGCCGCTTTGCGCAAGCGCCGCTGCGGGAAACAGAAGTAGCAAGAAGAGGAGAATCCCGGGGTGAGTAAACCGCCGCAGAGCTTTAGCGCTGGCGATTCCGCGCCGCAGAGAAGTCTGGATCAGAGTGAACATCGGCACCTCCGACGGCCAGTGTGTTGCCGTCATGTGCCAAAAGTTAGCGCCGATCTTTCGGGCCGTCCAAGACTTCTTGTCTATGGCGCCATAGATCGCATCTATGGCGAACTATGCTAGGCCTGGGTCGCAGTGGGTGGCAGGAAAAATCGTCAGAAAGCAGCGATCTCCGAATCCAGGAGGGTTGGAGTTTGGTTTGGAGGTCGAACCGTCATATCGCTATTTGGCGTAAAACGAAAGCATTCCCGGCGACATTCGCGTTTTCGGGGATCGATCATGATCGTTCCCAACTGTAGGAGTCTGTGGTCTCCCCTGTGCCCGAGTGCGAGGCACCAGGGTACCATCATTTATGGCTGTGAAAGGTCCCCGAAATCGGGGCCACCTGCCGGCCGAGAGTGTTCCCTCTCCGTGCTACTGAGTCGCCACTGCAATTGCGCTTGCCCAAGACTCATACGTACCGCTGGGCATGGGCAACAGCGTGGCCTCGCCGCTATTGACCCAATATGCGGCGGTTTGGGCCACTCCGTCGGTGGAGTCGACCAACCATCCCGCTGCGTATACGTCGCTGCCCGAGAGCGCTATTTCGGAGGTGCTCGACGTGCCGTCAGAGGGATTTGCAAAAGCGTTGGGCATGGGTAACGTCGTTGCCGCGCCATTCATCCAGTATGCGGCGCTGGTGTCGCCTGTGGTGCCGTTCGACCCCGCTCCCGCGATATATACATCGCTGCCTGAGACCGTAATTGCGCCAGCTCCATAATTGCCTGCCGAGTCGTTGGGAGGTATGGGTAGCGCCGTCGCTGCGCCGCCGTTTACCCAGAATAGTGCGGTGGAATTCCCTACGTTTGGGATCGTACTTCCCGACACGTAAATTGTTCCGGCTGATATCGCGAGCCCGTTGGCAAAATAATCTCCCGTCAGCCCAGCCGGTGGAGGCAAGATTGTGGGCACGCCGTTCACCCAGAGCACCGCGCTCTCGTCGTTATCGTTATTGAAGGCAATTCCTGCAACGTAAACATTGCCGCCGGATACCATCACCGCGGAGGCACCTGCGTACGCCTTTCCGGGGGGTGGGGACAGCATCGTGTGCGTACCGTTCACCCAGAGAACGGCGTTGCCATTTGCTACGCCATTCTCTTCATATCCTGCGATATAGACGTTGCCGCCCGAGACTGCGATCGCGTTGGTTTGCGAAATAGCCTTGCTGCTGGGCAATGTTATGGCAGGACCATTATTCAACCAATACACGGCGGTTTGGTTCGTACCGTTGGACGTAGTTCCTGCCACATAGACGTCACTACCAGAGATTGTGATTGCACCGGCTTGCGAACTTGTTATGCCGCTGGGCGTCGGTAGAGCCGTCGCGGTGGCAGTTGGGCTGCCGGATTTAAGCTGCCATATCTCTGCGACATTCACAGGGTTCCCTGGAGATGATGCCGTGGAGATCGCATACCCGGCGATGTAAATGGTGGTGTTTGGGCCGATGGCCGGGTTGACGGTGAAGCTCTGCGCGACCTGCGAGGCCGCGGCATAGGTGCTGGTGCCGGATTGGCTGGCGTCGATGGTGCAGGTTCCGGCTGCCACAAATGTGGCCGTCGTTCCGGAGACCGTGCAGACGCCGGGAGTCGTCGAGGTGAGGGTGACCGCAACGTCGGAGCTGGCATTTGCCGAGAGCATCAGCGATGTTCCCGCCGTTTCGGTACCGGGATTGGCGAATGTGATGGTTTGCGCGGTGTGGCCCACGCGATTGCCGCTGCCGCAACCAGCGAAGAATAGGGCCAGCGACGGAACCGAAAGAAGAGACAACAGCTTGAGATGCCTCATGTGTGAAAGTTCTCCGTTGCCCAAACGCACTTGTGGTTGTTGCACCGGTTTTTTGCCGCAGCGGTGCTCGTTTGTGGGTTTTAATTCCTACCTAGCAATCCTATAACAACACCCTTTCCGGAATGTATGGTGCCAGCAAATCGCTCATTGGCGGGCTTGTAAGCCGTCTGAAGAGTTTTTCGCGGGTTGGGAGAGGATCACCGAAAAAGGTTACCTAAGGTGTGTCAAATCACACAAACGGTTTGTCTGGAACGATTCGGTATCGGTAAGTCGGCAAGGCTCCGCCGATCAGCTTCCGCTTAGTCGTCGGTTTACGCTAGCAGGGGTGACTGTTGAAAAACTCATCCTCGAGAAGCGCTCATAATTTTCATCGCACTAGGATGCCCTACAAACGGCTTTCTCGACTCGGCTGGACATTTTCTATCCCCAAATCTGCGGCTGTTTTCTCCGAAAGCAACTTTTTCAACACCCACAGGGCTTCTCACTCGTCGAAGGCGACCACCGATTCGCAATGCCGTCACTTACGCAAGCAACTTCATCTGAAGGTCATCTGCTTGCTTCTTGAGCGGCATTTGCTTCGCCGGCTTGATGCCGTTCACCTTCCTGAAATGGCGGATCAGAACGGGCAACGCGGGGTGTTCCGCACAGCCGGGATGGACAAACGCGGCGTCCGCAGTCCAATTGCGGGTTGCTATCGGCCGCGTTGTAAGACAGGGGTCGAGAATAGTCTTCTGATCGATCAGAGCAAGTCCGCTGCCGCTTTGAACCATCCATTGAATGTCTGCTGGCGTCGTTGCCAGGCAGGAGACCTCGGGATCGATCCCAATCTCGGCCAGCATTTCCATCAGACGGGCGTGCGCTTCAGGATGCGCCTCTGGGTTGCGAAATATCTTCAACCTGTTGGCGAGTTCTGACGGCTTAACTTCGGTATGCTGCGCCAGCGGGTCATCAGCCCGCATGCAGACCACGAGAGGTGCGGACGCTAAATGTTGAACGATCCAGTCATCTCCGTGGATGGGGAGAGGAAGAACCGCAGCGTCGAGTTTTTTCTCTTTCATTTGACGAAGAATTTGGGCTGGATCACCTCCGGCGAACTGAATCCGGCATTCAGGAAACAGATTGGCGTACACGTCACTCATGGATCGCAGGACTTCGTGGTGGACAAAGCAGGAGAAGCCGATTCTCAAGGTGGGAATCTTGCCGGAATGCACGGCACGGGCCGCTAGGATAATCTCGTTGCGCATCTTCAATGCTTCCTGGGCAAAGAAAACCACCATCTGTCCAGCGGCTGTGATGCGCACGCCATCGCGATGGCGCACGAATATCTGAATGCCAATTCCCTCTTCTAAATCTTTGATCTGCTTGCTCAGTGAGGGCTGCGCCAGAAACAGCCGCTCTGCGGCGCGAGTGAAGTTCGCAGTTTCCGAAATCGCCGCGATGTACTTCAGATGGCGGAACTCGACAAGATCGGACATACCTCGCCACTCCAATCACCAAAGGCAGCGTCGCAAAGAAACGGGGGAGATGCAGATCTATCTTCTCGATTCAATCTTTTTCTACTCCAGATTCAGTTAGCTTTTTGAAGCTGTCAATCGGGCACTTTTCAGTTCCCGAAGACTGGTGAATCCGCCGATGCAGCCATAGACAGAAACTATCGCACCTCATCTAAACGCCTGGTTTCGTAGCCCTGCCACGGACAAAACGCATGGCAGCATAGACAGGAAGTATTGGACGGATGGCGATGGCCATTGCAGGCTTTCTATATATCGCGACTGGGAGGTGTCATATGGAGAAGAAGCCTGCAGGGTCGGTGAGATCGCGGACGAATCGCCCCATTCATCTTGAGCCGTTGTATGACAGTCACGAAGTGGCAGCTCAATACCGGATTTCCGAAAAGAGCCTGCATCGCTGGGCTCGCACGGGTATGATCCCCGCTGTGAAATGTGGCAGACTATGGCGCTTTCGCAAATCTGCGATCGAGCGGTGGATGAACTCCAGGGTTGCCAGCTAAGAGTCGAAAAAAACGAATGGCGGCGCGGGAAGGGATGAGCTACGCTTGAAATGAGCCACCCGTTTCCGCTGACAGGAGAATATCCATGAAGCGGATTCGTTTTCAGCAAGGTTCATTGAGGCTCTATGAGCGAGCAGGCGGGGATCGCGCCTGGGAGTATCGCTGGTACGAAACACAGATTGACGGTACTCGCAGGCGGCGCAGCACCTTCATCGGGACATTTCGTGAGTTTCCGACGGAGGCAGCTGCACAGAAAGCCGTTGCCGCGCTTAGGGCAAATATTAACGCGGAGACGCCACGAACACAGATAGAGGCAATCAGTTTTAGCACTCTGTCGCAGCACTATCGAGAAAAAGAACTGTGCGAAGGCGGAACCAAAACGCTCGCCACGATTCGGACGAATGAAGGCTATCTGGACCGCTGGATTCTCCCTCGGTGGTCTTCCTATCGTCTGAAGGACGTAAAAGCAGTCATCGTTGAAGAATGGCTGAAGTCACTTCCACTGGCAAACGGCAGCAAGGCAAAAATACGCAACCTTATGCACGTCATCTTCAATCACGCGATCCGCTGGGAATGGCACGACCGGAATCCAATTACGCATGTGCGTCAGAGCGCCAAGCGGCAAAAGGTTCCCGCCGTTCTGAGCATCGAGCAGCTCAAGGCGCTAGTCGAGCAGCTCAAGGAGCCGGGCAAAACTGCCGTTCTTCTGGACATTCTCACTGGCCTTCGCGTTAGCGAACTACTCGCTCTGAAATGGTCGGACGTGGATTTCGAGAATCTCGAACTCCACGTCACCCGGTCCATTGCCCTTCAGCGCGTGGGTCCGTGCAAAACGGAAGCATCGCAAAAACCTGTCCCGCTCGACCCTGAACTGGCGGAGGTTCTGCTGATGTGGCGAAGGCAGTCCGCTTATCCCTTGGATGAGGACTGGGTCTTTGCCAGCCCGGCGAGCAAGGGAAAACTCCCGTACTGGTCCTTCTCCATCTTCCGCGTGTACATCAAGCCTGCTCTCAAGGCTGCTCGAATCACCGGCAAGGTGGGCTGGCACACGTTCCGCCACTCTTTTGCGACCATCTTGAAGTCGCACGGAGAAGATGTGAAAACGGTGCAGGAGCTTTTGCGGCATGCCAATAGCAGCATAACCCTCAATCTCTACGCGCAGGCGGTCACGGACACGAAGCGTACGGCGCAGAGCAAGATTGCAAGGCTGGTCTTCGATTCTGGCAAGCCTCTGGAACACTAGGCTTGGCTTAATGGACGGTATCGGACGGTAGCGACGATGGGGGAATTTTCTCTAATTCACTGATTTTATTTGGCGTCCCCGACGGGATTTGAACCCGTGTTATCGCCGTGAAAGGGCGGTGTCCTAGGCCGGGCTAGACGACGGGGACGCTTGGTGAACTACATTAAAGGCGATAGAGGAGGGCTCAAATCGCCAATACCTGAGCGTATCAACCGCTCCTGGCAGTGTCAAAGGATTGCGCCCTCAACTCCGCCGAAAACTATGCTGCTACCAGCGCAGCAGAACCAGTTCCGAACAGAATCCCGGCCCGACCGCAGCCAGAATACTGTAGCTGCCAGCAGGCGGCTTGCGATTCAACATGTAATCTTCCAACACCAGCAGTACGGACGCGGAAGACATGTTGCCGTTGTTGCGCAAACAATCCCACGAGGGAGCAAACGCTTCCCGCGGTAACCCTAGCGCTTCTGCCGATGCATCCAGCACCTTGGGTCCTCCGGTATGCATGATCCAGCTGCCAACATCGCTGCGCTTCATGCCGAACCCGGCCAGAAACTTATCGACGTCGCCAGGAAAATTCTTGTGGATCGCATCTGGAACGTCGGGCGATAGCACAATCTGAAAGCCCTCTTCAGAAATATCCCATCCCATCAGGTGTTCTGTATTGCGATAGAAACTCGATTGATGTCCCAGGATCTCCGGGCCCTTCGCGGCAACATTATCTCCGGCAACAACCACGGCTGCCGAACCATCCGCAAACAAGCCGGAAGCAATCATATTCGCGACAGACAAATCCATCCGCTGCCAGGTCAGCGAACATAACTCCACCGAAAGCAGCACGGCGATACGATCCGGATACGCCTGCACATAATCCGCAGCCTGCCCAATACCGGCAGCGCCCGCAACGCATCCCAGCCCGAAGATCGGGGTGCGCCGCATATCCAGCGGAAGATTCATCACGTTGCTCAGCTTGGCATCGAGAGAAGGCGCGGAGATTCCCGTGACGGAAACAATAATAATGGCGCCAATTTCTTCCTTCTTGCGGCCCGCCCGCTCCAACGCGCCGGTAATGGCACGCTCACCCAGATCGACGGCTGCCTTAATCCAACGGTTATTAGCATCGCCCCAGGTTTCAATCGAGGCGTACTCGTCGATCTGATACGCCAGGTGCCGCTTCTCCACACATACCCGCTGATGCAGCCGCTCTAAAACGTCGGGCTTGTCGAGCTTATCTTTCCAGTGCTGGCACAACGTTTCAAATATTTTCTGCTGGCTGTAATACCATTCGGGCATTGCGCTAGCAACACTTGCAATTCTCATTCGGTGTACTTCTCTTTCGCTCGTTTCTCAGTTCCTGAAGAGTGGCTCCTACTGAGACTATCAGCACGACGCTTCACTGGCCACGTTTTGTGGTCATCGTTCGCGATGATGCAATCGCAGTCAAAACCAAAGAGGGCAGCCGAATCGCCGCGGATGAATCTGCCGAAGTGCAGATTGACCGGGCAGACTGGATTCCTGATCTTTAGACTAATTATGATTGTCTATTATTTCTGGCAGGATTGCACACAAGTTTGCGTCCTTCCGCAATGCAGATCACGTTGAAAGCCCATTCGGACGCTTGTCTTGATTACTTTTGTACAGGTTGAGTCGATGGTTGGATCTCGCGGTCATCCGCCATGTAGACGAGCAGACCCTTGTTCGGGAGCAATTTCGAATAGCCGGCAACCAGCTGCTGGTAATACTGATCCACAGAAAACTCAAACCGTTTATGCAGATCGGGCTTTAACGGCACCAGTTCGAGATTCACAGGGTTCATCGTCAACAACGCGAACTTCATTGTGCCCCCATGAAAAAAGATGTAACTCCCGCTGGTGATCGACGGCTTTTCGGCCGCAGACTGCTCTTGATCGCGCGCCTGTTTGTCCGTGCCGAAAATCATGGTTAACTGATTGCCGACAATATTGATGTCGTGTAATTGCCCGCCGACATGCGGCGGTGGAAACATCTGGTCGATCGGGAAAATAATGTCGTTGCCAACTATCTTAAATGACTGCTTTCGCCTTGGTTTGGCAACGCTGGAAACCTTGATCCCAAGAAAATTGAGCACGTCTTGATGAATGACGCCTGCGACGGTCAGGTTGGCCAGGTGCATCCGCATATTTCCATCCGGAGTCACGTGCAAGCTGGCTGTCCCGGAAAATGGAATATCCACCAATTTGTGAAAGTCCCCCTTCACCTCGATCGTCTGGTTTGGATCGAAGGTGAGACTCAGGTTCTTCAGCGGCGTTTTCGCGCGCGGCAAAATGAAATCGTTTGCCAATGCCGCAAGGTCCGTCGACGAGATGCTGGTGGTCGCTCTCTGGACCTTCAATGAGAAGGAATTCTTGTCGTCGAGTGAAACGACTTCGTTTTTTCGCGGCTGCGCAAGCACTCCATCCAGGCTGTCGACTTGCAGCACCACATCGTTCATCACACGTAACAGCACGCTCTGAATATGGATATGGATGACGTGGTCGATATGGATATGGATGACGTGGTCGCGAACGGACAAAGGTCTATCCGCGTGGGACTGAGTTGAGGAGCCCACTGCCGCGGGAACAAACACTCCCATTGACGCAAAAATCAGGAAGCATCGCAAGGCTGGCATCCACAGCGAGACTCTCGATTTCAAACTCGTCCGACCCTCCCCGACACCAATGTCGGCAATGGATTGCCCAGCGGCAAACCACTCTTGCATGGGATGCAAATTTTCGGGGTCACAGCGCGAATCGATCGAATCTGAATCGAGGGGTCGAAAATTTTTTGGAATGGGATAATCGTGGCGCTGGGCATGGCCACACAATCTCGCCGATAAAAAATCGTCAGAACATGCAAATGGCCCCCGAGGGTTCGGCGGCCATGCGGTGCTGATTGTGAGGAGCGCGCTACGCTTTGACGACTTTGCCGGACTTGATGCAGCTGGCGCACACGCGGATGCGCTTGCCCGAGGTGTTCACCTTTGCCTTGACGGTCTGGAGATTGACATTCCAGCGGCGACGCGTAACGTTATGCGCGTGCGAAACGTTGTTGCCGAACTGCGGTTTCTTGCCGCAGATTTCACATACTTGTGCCATGATCTGTATCCTATATCCTGCAAATGTGGATGTGGCTTTGGGAATTGCACACCGTGGTACGCCGCATCGGAATGTCCGACACATCAGGAGTTTCCTGCTGGCGAAAATCTCCTTCGACCCAAGGTATAAGTGTACAGAAAATATACCTGGTAGGCAATTGCGACCCGTCATAGAACAACGAGAATACTGCTGTGCGCTGGCGAAGACTCAGGCTTCCCCGTTCGCCGATATACGCTCAAAGAATTGCGCTCTGTGAAGACCAAACTCCAGCCACAATCCGAGTTCGTCCGAGCCAACTCAGGCAATGTCTGGTCTTCGTCCAAATCCTTCCAAACCACATGGACAGTTTTCTGGGTCGCCTTCCTGGTACGCGTGCTCTACATGACGCTGGCTCACACCTATCACTTCCGCACCGGACAGGACCATTTTGAGTTTGGCTATGAGATGGGGCGCGTAGCGCAAGCCTTGGCGACGGGCCACGGGTATGCGGATCCTTTCCGAGGTCACACCGGCCCGACCACATGGGTTCCTCCTCTGTATCCCTTGATGTTGACCGGCGTATTCAAGATATTCGGCGTCTACACGCTGCGATCTGCGTGGGTCATCCTCACCGTCAACAGCTTCTTCTCCGCTCTTACCACGCTCACCACATATGAGATTGCAGCCCGCTGCTTCAACCGCCGTGTCGCCGTGTGGGCTGCGTGGATCTGGGCCCTCTATCCCGCCGCCATGCAATATGCGGTTCGCTGGGTCTGGGACATGACGGTCAGTACCTGGATGTTATCGCTGATTTTGGTGCTCGCCCTGCGCATGCGCCGGATCGGCGAAATTCCTGCCGACCCTGATCCGGGCTCCAACGATGATGGACGTACCTTGCGGCGATGGCTGATCTTTGGTGCCCTCTGGGGACTGCTCGCGCTTAGCAATCCTTCCTTGCTTTTGTTTCTACCCGCCTGCGGTTTGTGGGTGCTGCGTGGAACTCCGCACCTTCGACGTCAGGCTGGATTCGCATCAACGGCTGCGCTCGTATTCCTCGTTTGCATCTCTCCTTGGGTCATTCGCAACGCCTTAGTCTTTCACCGCTTCATTCCCATGCGCGCCAACTTCGGCGCCGAACTCTACCTGGGCAACGGCCCCGGTGCCATGGGTTTCCTGATGGAGTACAACCATCCTTACGAAGCTCCCGATCAACTGCGGCTCTATAAACAGTTGGGCGAAGTGGACTATGCGCAGATGCGCGGCCGGTTGGCAAAGAAATATATTGAAAGCGATCCTGGCCTGTTCGTACGCAACTCCATCAAACGGCTCTATTTTTTTTGGATCAGCGTTCCTCACCCAACCGGGGATGCATGGTACATCGAGCCTGTTCGGGTCGCCAATTTTGCTTTTGCTAGCATTGCCGGTTTATTTGGCTTGGCGCTCGCGTTGAAGCGTCATAAGCCAGCTGCGTGGCTGTTCGCATGGGCCTTTCTACTGATTCCACTTATCTACTATTTCGTCACCGTTCATGCCAGATTCCGCAATCCCCTGGAACCACTGATTGCCATACTGGCGGTCTACCTGTTCCAATCCGCGGAAAAGCGCTGGCCGCGCTGGATTCACCGACAGAACGGTTGACGCCGCCTGGTCAGAACCAGTATTCTTAATTGGTTAGGCGATTCGCTCCGCGCGTGCGTTCTGCAACGCGCCTGGATGAAACCCGATCCCCGCGGCATCCACTGCGGCTCATAGGGAAAGATGTTCCGCCTGAAATTTTGTTGGCACCCGGGCGTTGGCCACAGGTGCGGAGGGTTCAGTTATGTATGCAATTATTCGCACCGGCGGAAAGCAATATCGTGTGGCGCCCGGAGATGTGCTGCGAGTGGAAAAGCTACCGCAGGCAGAGGGCAATATTGAGTTTACTGAGGTGCTGGCCGCCTCTACCGGTGGGCAGGATTCCAATCTGGCGAAGCCTGGTTCCGCCAAGGTTCTGGCTTCGGTGGTCAACGAAGGACGCGCGAAAAAAGTGCTGGTTTTCCACCTGAAGCGCAAGAAGCAATATAAAAAGATGCAGGGCCATCGCCAGTCCTATACCGAGGTTCGAATTCACGAGATCCAGGTTGATGGGCAGAGCTTTACCGCCACCAGCTAAGCGGTTAGTCGTGCGCTTCTGACATTTGAAATGCGGCAACGTTGAACATCAAGAACAGTATTCAAGGATTGAGTCATGGCACATAAAAAAGGATTAGGTAGTTCCCGGAACGGACGCGACTCGAATTCGCAGCGACTGGGAGTGAAAGCATTTGGCGGCGAAGTTGTGACGGGCGGCTCCATTATCGTTCGCCAGCGCGGCACCCGCCTCAAGCCGGGCTTGAATGTAGGCATCGGGAGCGATGATACCCTGTACGCCAAGATCGATGGGCGCGTGCGCTTTGTAGATCGCGGGCGCACGGGTCGCTTTGTCGCCGTGGACCCTCTCAGCGTCGAAGCGTAAGGGACAGATTTTTCTCCCGCAACTTCGCGGCAATCATCGCAAAAAATTCTGCTCCTGCAAACAAAATTGGCTGCCCCTGAGGGTCAGCCAATTTTTTGTTGGTAAGCGTTTTCGCGAGTATTTAGCTTGCGACCGGCCCCGGAGGGCTCACTGCCCTTTGCGGCCGGCCATTCGGCCCCATCACATTCTCAACCAGATCGAACACATCGGTCATGAACGAGGGTGGATAGCTCACCGCAACCTGCCCAGCTGGATTGCCCAGTGTCTGGGCAACATCGTTCCAGCGCATCAACGGCGAGGTCACAGGCATCGTGACCAGGCGACGGGCCGGTTCCGGCTGCAGGAAGTAAGCTGACCATAGTGCGATCGCACCTAAATATATTGCTTCGTGTCCTATGTTAGCCGCACTGGCCAAGCTTGAGTGATAGGTAAAAAGGGCAGTGTAACCAAGGTCGCCGACCGCCATCAGACCAAAGCCGAATGTCACCCCGAAGATGCGACTCCGGAAAGGAACACCCAACGTATTCGAAGCGAAGGCAAGGAACGTCAACATGCAGAGTGCCAGAACGCTCTGAGAGCGCATCAACACCTGGGCGGAGGCCAAGAGAAGGCTCATTCCGCTAGTGTGGGGTGTAATCCCGGAGGCGAACGCTAGAATCACCGAAATCGTGATAGCCCAGAAAAAGATCGGTTCTCCCAGTTTTTGGACACCTGGGATGGAACGGACGGCATGGCGAAACATCTCGTGCAGCACGCGAAGAATCAAAACCGCGCTGACTCCAAAGGATACCCAATATATGTAGAAGTAGATGTAATAGGCATGAACGCCACTGAGCAGATGTAGACCGTTGAGAGACAGATCTACCAGCTGGATCGCCTGGGAAATGGTACTAAAAAACAGAAACTGCCAGAAAGCTGGATAGATCCTATTTTTTTGTGCCCTGTATACGCAGTAGAGGGCAACTGATAGGACCAAGGTCTCAAGAAAAACGGGAAGGACGATATGTAGCCAGACGGACATGGGGTTGCTCCAAGTGAGCCTGAAGAATACCTCACAAGGAGACAACCCCGCAACAATAAAATTGCGTTGGTGCCAAAAAGGGATTACCTTGGTTGCGGAATTACTTGTTCAAACCGCACGCGGTGCCGGGCTCACAAGAGGGCACAGGCGAGGCGCTGATGCTTGCCACCATGGTGGTGTTCGCGGTCGTTGCAACAGACTTATTTGCCAGCATATGGTCGGCAGCGAAGCCAGTGATCAGCATTCCGAGAACGAGGGCGCGGATGGCGAATTTCATGGTGGGGTGTCCTTTAGTTACTATGATTTTAAAATTTGCGCTTGGAGCGCTTGACATCCCTGAGTATACTGATTTGATCGGGTAAGTCTATATTTCCCTATAATATACCAGCATATTTACTAATCATGTGACCGAGGTAACCACCTACGCCCCATTTTGGGTATTTTGTTGCATGTTTTGTGCACTCTAGCAAAGTGCTCTCCCAGTGCCCAGTTCCCTAACGATCCCGCCACTGGTCCAGCGGACCCTACGATTCAAGCAACCCTTTCGCACGAAATTACCTCAAAATCGCGAGATTCGCAGCCTATCTTCTCTGTCCTGCGCCATACTGTGACACCGCCAGAAAACAGCCTTGTTTTCCGCAGCTAAAACCCCCATTTGCCTCAAAAAACAACCCTCCCGCAACCCTCGCCACATGGTAAAATAAACAGTAGTTTCACTTCGGATAAGTCCTTTCTGAATCAAGCTTTTGACCGATGTTTGGGCCTAAACTGCTGACGACGGACACATTCCGAATCGACGCTGTTTCCCCAACCCGTTTCCGGAGCCCCATGGCAGAGAAAGCGCTAGTCCCCGAAATCACCACCGAAAATCCCTCAGGCGTCCCTCTCGAGCTCACCAATACCGCAGCCCAGTCCGCAACCCGGCAGCGTGCCAGTGACAAATACACCAGCGACAACATCAAGGTGCTGGAGGGCTTGGAGGCGGTGCGCCTCCGCCCTGCCATGTACATTGGCTCGACCGGCGAGATGGGCCTGCACCACTTGGTGTATGAGGTGGTCGACAATTCCGTCGACGAGGCCATGGACGGCCACGCCACCCGCATCGAAGTCACCATCCACATGGATAATTCGATCACTGTCGTCGACGACGGTCGCGGCATCCCAGTGGACGAAATGACGCTTCCAGGCGGCGAACGTGTCTCCGCCTGCCAGGTAGTGCTCACCAAGCTGCACGCCGGCGGCAAGTTTGACGCTTCCACGTACAAGGTATCTGGAGGCCTGCACGGCGTCGGCGTCTCCTGCGTGAACGGCCTCAGCGAGCAGTTTGAGGTGGAGATCTGGCGCGGCGGCCACACTTATGAGCAGGAGTACGCGCGCGGCATTCCCCTCGACACACTGCACCAGAGCGGAACCAGCAAGAAGCGCGGCACAAAGATTCACTTCCTGCCCGATAAGACCATCTTTACGGTCACTGAATATAACTACGACACGCTGGCGCAACGGCTCCGCGAACTCGCCTTCCTGAATAAGGGTCTTGAGATCGCGCTGACCGACGAACGCACCACCGACCCGAAGACCGGCGAAGCCAAGCACACGGAGTTTAAGTACAGCGGCGGCATCGCGGAGTTCATCAAACATCTGAACCGCGGCAAGCAGACACTCCACGACAAGCCCATCTATATGGAAGCGGAGCGCGATGGCGTCGTCATGGAAATCGCGATGCAGTATAACGACGGCTACTCCGAGACGGTCTTCACCTTCGCTAACAACATCAACACCGTCGACGGCGGAACTCATCTCTCCGGCTTTCGCACTGCCCTGACCCGCACCATCAATGCTGCCGGCCAGCAGATGGGTCTGTTCAAAGACCTGAAAGAAAATCTTTCCGGCGACGATGTACGTGAAGGTCTGGTCGCCGTCATCAGCGTCAAGCTGCCTCAGCCTCAATTCGAGGGCCAGACCAAAGGCAAGTTGAACTCCGATATCAGCGGCACCGTTCAATCCTTTCTGAACGAACGTCTGGGCATGTTCCTGGAACAAAACCCGCCCATCACGCGCCGCATCATTAATAAGGCGATTGAGGCTTCCCGCGCGCGCGAGGCAGCCCGCAAGGCCCGCGATCTGACTCGGCGCAAAGGTGCTCTCGATGGCGGCGGCTTGCCCGGCAAGCTGGCGGACTGCAGTGAACGCCGTCCAGAACGCTGCGAGCTCTACCTGGTTGAGGGCGAGTCGGCTGGCGGAACGGCCAAGCAGGGGCGCGACCGTCGCTACCAGGCGATTCTTCCGCTCAAGGGCAAAATTCTCAATGTTGAAAAAGCCCGCTACGACAAGATGCTGGGCCACGAAGAAATTCGTGCCATGATCACAGCTCTCGGCTGCGGCATAGGCAAAGAGGACTTCGACGCCAGCAAGCTGCGTTACGGCAAGCTAATCCTGATGACCGACGCCGACGTCGACGGCTCACACATTCGAACCCTGCTGCTCACCTTCTTCTTCCGCCATATGACGGAACTGATCAAGCGCGGCCACGTCTTTATTGCGCAGCCTCCGCTCTATCGCATCAAGAAGGGCAAGTTCGAACAGTACATCAAGGACGACCGCGAATTCGTCAACGTCATGGTGAAGCGCGCCTCCGACGGAATCGTGGTGCGCTATGGCGCCAACGCAGCTACGCTGGAGGGCGCTGCCCTCACCCGCTTTATGGGCCACCTGAACGAATACCTCGGTTTCTTCGACAAAGTGAACAAGCGCCTGCGCAATGAGGAAGTCACCAGCCTGCTGGCGACACTTGAGTTGGTGAAGCGCACCGACTTCGAAGGCACCGCAGGTACGCCGCCGCCCAAGCTGGTCAAGCTGCACACCAAGCTGCAAGCGATTGCGAAAAAATACCAGTTCAAATCCGTCGGCGAACCCGTGCATGACGAAGAGCACCACACCTTTTCCTTGTGCTTCCACGATGCACAGGGAGCGGAGCGCTGCGTCGACTGGAATCTCGCCACATCGCCGGAATATCGACAGATGATGTCGAAATACATGTTGATCAAGGAACCCCTCGAAGGACCGTTCCTCATCGAATCATCCGCCAAAGCGCCTGCCGTCGAAGACACGGAAACCGACGCAACGGAAACCACCGAGGGAGCTGCTTCCAAACCCGCAACCAGGCGAGCTGCAAAAGCGCCTCAGGATCCAGTCGAGAAGCAATCCCCGCGGGAGCTGTTCGAATATGTCATTGAACAGGGACGTAAGGATTATCAGGTCCAGCGCTACAAGGGTCTCGGTGAGATGAGCGATTCGCAGCTGTGGGAAACCACCATGGATCCTGAACGCCGCACGCTGTTGCAGGTCAAACTGGAAGACCTGGCCGAATCGGAGCAGATCTTCTCCACGTTGATGGGAGAAGACGTCGAATCGCGCCGCAAATTCATCGAAGACAACGCGTTGGACGTCAAGAACCTGGACATCTAACCGAGCCCATTCGCGATCAGGAAAACATGATCACCCAGGGCGCAGTGCATGGATGTCAGTGAGGAAACATTGGCTAGGCTCTACCTGCAGTCGGTCCAATGGGCAAATGAGGTCTTTGCTTCGACTCGATAGAACGAGTCTCTATATCGCGATTTCTTTGACGAAAATCCCTCGAACATCGATTCCCGGATGGCGATTTCGCTCCAATCGCCTCGTACGATTAGCCAGTTTTACGTCTGATATACCTCTACCCGCTTCTCAGCCGGCTTGTTACTTTCGCGCGCAATCGTTTTTTCCAAATGCCTCGTGACACGACGAGCCGTATAGTCGGAGCCATAGGCAAATCGCATCATCGGCCCAAAGTCGTTAGCCGCTGCAATGCCGACAAAATATAGGCCCGGCACGGACGATTGAAAATCAGCCGACAGCGTGGGTGAATTGGTCAGGGATCGAATCTCGTTTCGAATCGCCACGTCCAGAAAGTCCAGGCGGCGCAGATCCGGCTTGTATCCGGTGGCCGCAATCACGTGATCCGTTTCGTGCTCGTGGAAGCTGCCGTCTTCCGACCGCAACGACAGTCGCACGCCTCCGTTTGAGACGACTGCCTGCGCAATCGAGTATCCCAGCAGCATCGGAACCTTCCCTTGCACTCGCGCTTTCATCGGCCATCCCGGCGCGGGTCCCAGGTGATTCTTAATGATCCGCAGCCGAACATTCACCGGCAAATGGCGGAACATTCCCGGTGCATCGGTATAGATTCTCGATTTCCATCCCGGTCCCAGCCCGGAAGATGGATTCCTCATGCGCTGCCAGATCGAACGCCGCCCGGTTCCCGGACCATCGTGGAATCGGATTTCTGAAGCGCGCGCCAGCAGGGTCACGTCGACTCCGCTTTCGTGCATCAGCGCTGCCATATCCACCGCGGACGCTCCCGCACCGATGATCGTCACCTTCTTGCCCCGGAACACGGAGCAGTCATGGTGGGCTGAGCTGTGCGTGAGCAATTCCTTCGGCAAGTGCGACAACAATCCCGGGACATAGGCAAAATGGCTGATTCCAACCGCCATTACGACACGCCGAGCCTCGAAGCTCTCGCCATCCTCCACTTGCAGCTGAAAGCCATCGGCACTTTTCTCAATTCTCGTCACGCGTCGCGAATCCAGATGCGGAACAAGCCTCTTCTGAAAGGCGAGGCCATAGTTGATGAAGGTCTCCAACGGCACCGGCATGCGAGTGTCGTCATACGGGAGTCCGCGTACCTGGCAGAACTGCTTGAGTGTGAAACTTCCGTCAGGATCGGAAAGGTTGGAGGCGAAGCCATCCGACTTCAGCAGCATTCCTTGCGGCATGTGCTGCCGCCACACTTCCATGGGGGAACCAAAGATCGCAAAATGTATCCCTCGGGATTGCAGGTGCGCCGCAAGGGATAATCCGTAGGGCCCTGCTCCAACAATGGCTACTTCGAAGGCAGAATTCATGCCGATCCTCAATCGATGGCGGAGATTTTCACGTTCAGGACTGGCGGCACTCATGTTCGGCCTCAGTCAGCATCTTTCACCGTGCAGGGTCTGGAGCCCTTGTCGCTCAAACAAACCATACACTGCCAAACATTCCCTCGACTCAGGGCTTGTCTTCAGTAAAATCTGATGAGCGATTCGTTCGGTAGTCCTATGTTTATCACAACCTGCTCTGCAAAAGGCTGACCGGGAAGATACCTCCATGGCACCCAGAGTTTTACTTGCGACGACGTGCCGATGGTTTTCCACAGCTCGCCTGGCGATGGCCTTCCACCGCGTCGGCTGCCATGTCGATCTTGTCTGCCCACCGAATCATCCTGCGTTTTCAACCCATGCCGTCCAGCACCGCTATAGATTTCACGGCGTTAGCGCACAGCAGTCCTTCCACAACGCAATCCTGAAGTCCGGTCCGGATATTTTGGTCCCTTGCGACGACGTCGCCATGCGCCATATGCATCATCTTTATTCGACGGCTTCGCAGACCATCGGTGAAAATTCAAAAACAATTTGCAAACTGCTTCAACTCTCCATGGGGGACCCAGATAGTTACCCAATCACGGAATCGAGAGAGAAATTTATGGCCCTGGTTCGCGAAGTCGGCGTTCGCATTCCCGAAACGGAAACAGTCAATTCTCCCGACCGGGTCAAACAGTGGTTGGCGCAATTCGGATTTCCTGCCGTCCTCAAGGCCGATGGGACCTCTGGCGGGGAAGGGGTGAAGATTGTTCGTACCCTGCCCGAAGCGCTCCGAGCCTACGAAATATTGCACGCTCCGTTGGCTACCTTGGTGGCTGCGAAACGTACATTCATCGATCGTGATTCCAATTGCATTATCCCGTGGCTCATGCAACACCCACGACAAGTCAGCATCCAACGCTTTGTGGCTGGGCCCGATGCCACCGTTGCCGTGGCCTGCTGGCAGGGCGAGACGCTGGCCAGCATCGATGCTGAAGTGCTGCAGACTGCAAGACCGAAAGGCCCCGCAACCATCGTTCGCCTCTGCCAGGATGGCGATCGCCTGGAATCTATCAAAAAGATCGTGCGCAAGCTGGGATTCACGGGATTGTGCGGTTTTGACTTTATGATCGACGCTGTGAAGGGAGACGCATACCTGATAGAAATGAACGCCCGCGCGACCCAGACCTGCCCGCTTCCCCTGGGTCCGCAACGCGATTTGATATCTATCTTCTGCGCGGCACTCACCGGCCAGCCTTTTTTCGACGTTCCACTGCAGCTCGCCGGCGATACGATCGCTCTGTTCCCGAATGCCTGGCAGGGGGATACGTCGAGCGATTTATTCCAATCCTCTTACCTTGATTTGCCGATCGGCGAGCCTGACCTGGTCTCGCTCGGAATGAAACAGATTCGGGTCACCTTCCATGGCAAATTGAAGCAAAAGTGGATTCAACTATTTTCCAAGTTAGGATTGCACCAGCCGTGAAAACTACCAGTACCCAAATCCGCGGTGGCAGGTATGAGGTGCTCCACCTGATTGGCAGCAACCTGGTTGGCGGTCCTGAGAAGCAGATCCTGCACCACGCCCAGGATATGCAGGATACGGAATATCAACTTGCGATCGGCTCTTTTCACGATCTTAAGGACAGACCAGAAGTCCTGGTCGCTGCCGAGCAACGCAACATTCCTACGGTGTGCCTGCCGGGCGGCGTGCGTCTCGACCTGGTACATCACTTGGCCAAAATGCTTTCGCAACGAAGGGTCTCGCTGCTTTGCACCCACGGCTTTAAAGCCAATGTTGTCGGCTACCTTGCAACTCGTCGCACAGGTACGCCGCATGTGGCTTTCGTGCGCGGATTCACAGCCGAGAATCGACGTGTCCGGTTTTATGAAATGCTGGAGCGCCAGGCACTGAAGCGCGCCGACCGCGTGGTGTGCGTGTCAGAAAGCCAGGCAAAACAAATCGCTCCCCTACGCGGAAACAGACGCGCACCTATCGTGGTGAAGAATGCGATGCTGCCGCCCTATTCTCGACAGCAGAATCGTCCAGCCATCTCCCGCAAAGATCTCAGCATTCCTAAGTCCGCTTTCATCTTTGGTTCCGTTGGCCGCCTCAGTACGGAAAAAGGCCACCGCTTCATGGTCTCCGCATTTCACAAATTGTGTACAGAGTCACCGGTCGGCGCGCAGCTCTATCTCATTATCGTCGGAGACGGAAACGAGGAGCAGCCGCTTAAACAACAAGCCACTCAGCTGGGTATTCGCGAACAGATGCATTTTGCGGGCTTCCAAGGCAGTCCCACGGAATGGATGCAGCTGATGGATTGCCTCGTCCAGCCCTCTCTCACCGAAGGAACTCCGAACACAGTGCTGGAAGCTCTCTGTCTAAAGGTCCCGGTGATTGCCAGCGCGGTTGGCGGAGTTCCCGATCTCATCGTCGATGGCAGAAATGGACTGTTGGTTCCCGCCGCAGATGTGGACCAGATGGCCGCCGCCATGAAGAAGATGTGGCTCTTGCCCGACTTGCGCAGCCAGCTAACCGCAGGCGCGGAGGACTTGCTGCAGGAATACTCGCCTGCGTACCAGCGCCAGCGATTGATGGACGTCTACGATGAAGTGTTCCGCGACGGCTCCATCTCGCCACGATCGTCTTGATCTTCCGCGTACGTACAATTCTCCGCACAGGCTTTCATATCTTCTGCTGTAAAGTAGCAACATGAACCTGGCGTCCGGCGATGACATTTCCCACGATGTCAAAAGCTCCTCCAAACCTTCCGCCGGCGATACTGCCGTTGCATCGAACCAAAATGGACGACGCCTGAAGGTTCTCATTCTCGACGAAGAAATTCCCTTGCCTCTCAACTCCGGCAAGCGCATTCGCACGTGGAATCTTTTGCGGCACTTGTCTGGCCGCCATTCCATCACGTTCCTTTGCTATGGCACGCCGGAAAATCCCGGCCTTCGTGACATGGAAGCTCTGGGAATACGGGTAGTTCTGGTGCCACCATTGCCTCCATCAAACTCCCCTCGCTTTTATGCCGGAGCCCTCGCGAACCTGGTCTCGCTGTGGCCGTATTCCGTTTCGCGCCACCATACCCGAAATTTCGCCCGCGCCATCTGCAAACTTATCGCGAAGGAATCTTTCGACCTGGTGCACTGCGAGTGGACCCCATATGCCAGCTACATGAATGTCGTGGATAAGCTGCCCATGCTGATCATGGCTCACAATATTGAAGCCACCGTCTGGCGTCGGCGAGCAAAGCACGCTCCCAATCTCCCTGAGCGCGTGTTTATGGCATCGCAGACATGGAAAATGGCCCGTTTTGAAAAGCGGTCCTTTGCCCGTGCCCGCCACGTCGCCGTTGTCACCGAAGAAGAAGCGCAGACCGCGCGACAGTGGGGTGCGCGTGCCGTATATCTCGTGTCGAACGGCGTCGATACAGAATTTCTTCAGCCGACTGGGGAAGCCCCAGAACCGGACTCTCTTTTGTTTTTGGGTTCCTTAGACTGGCAACCGAATCGAGATGCGCTGCAGTATCTGCTGCGCGATATCCTGCCGAAAATTCAAGCCGCACACCCGAGCGCCAAGTTGCGTGTTGTGGGCCGCCAGCCTGCCACGAAGTTGCGCGAACAGGTGGAAGGCCTCTCCGGTGTCGAGTGGGTGGGAGAAGTTCCCGATATTCGTCCGTATTTCGCCCGCGCCGTCGCCGTCCTGGTTCCACTGCGCATAGGAGGCGGAAGCAGAATTAAAATTCTCGAATCCATGTCGATGGGCAAAGCCGTGGTTGCGACGCAAGTCGGCGCCGAGGGACTCGACGTCATCCCCAACGTTCATTGTCTGATCGCCGACTCGCCTGCCGACTTTTCACAAAATGTCGTTCAGCTTCTGGAGAATCCCGAGCGCGCTGAGGACCTGGGTCGCAACGGGCGCGAGCTGGTGCTGCGGCAGTATGACTGGAGCCGCGTGGCAAAGATCCTCGAGCAGGCATGGATCGAAACCGCCAGCGCTGCCCACAAATAAAGATTCGTCATGATGCTCGCTTCCGACTTAGGCTTTTGCCGATCGCCCTCGCACGTCTCGAAACAAAACTTGGAAGCCTCATTCCGTGCGCTTTGATCAGGTCGCGCGTGTGCGACTGCCCCGGCGGCAACGGATGGAAACCCATCTTGCGCGCATAGTAATTGGCGCGATACACATTCCCCAGCTTCTGATCCAGAAACTCGAAATTTTGATTCACGGACACGGAGATATCATCCCCGTTCTCCAGCCAGTGCGGCGCATTGATCGGAATATGGACTGCCTTTCCCGGCTCCAGTAAAAAGGAGTTCGCCCGGTTCTGCAGGTGTGGCTTATAGACCGCTGCATTGGTATCGGCCGTCCAGAAACGCTCCAACTCGTCTTCCGACAACACCTCTCTGTCGGTTTGATCAAAGATATGGATCGTCTTTTTCCCATACACCTGCAGCAGCAAGCTGCATTCCCGGTCGATGTGATACTCCGTAATGCGATGCGGCGATGTGATGAAAATAATCGACTGGCGGCTCTTGGCTTCTTTGCTCAGCGGAATGCCGGTCATCTCCTGCACTTCGGCCAGCCCCTTCTCCAGCAATTCGTGAATCTCCGGATCGCGGTCGGCTCCAAAAATAATGATCCACGCATCCGTCTCGCGAATGCGGCGAAAGGCCTCATCGATCGAAAAGTCCCGCCCAGGTCGATCGTCCCAGCGCTGATCGATACGCTTTTTCCCCGCGTTCCAATACACTTTGTTTGGGATCGGCAAAGAACGCTCCAACAGGCTATGCAGGCGATCCATCGTGAAGGCCGGGTGACCGCTCAGCGAATGGTCCAGCATGAATGGACGCCGGTTGAAGTTCTCTGCGAATTTCGCCCGGTCCACCGAATACAGGCGCTCGGGCACGAGGGGGATTTCATTTGCGATAGGCGGTGCTGTTGCGGTGATTGTCGACATAGTTGTTACCTCTGGCTGCCGATTGGACTCGGCACCCTCTCTGAAACTTGAAACTGATTAGAGCTTTGTACGACCGGCAACGGCCGCGATGAAGGTATTTTCCGGAACCGCTGTCTTGAAAGATGACTCACATGAGCCCGCAAATTCTTTCCTGGCCCCACACCAAACCGGTTCCGCCGCTCGCACTCAACAGCGTCCACGTGTGGGCATGGGATCTGGATCGTCCGCCCCTCGACTCCGACTGGGCCGTTCTCAGCGAGGAGGAAACCCTCCGTGCGCGGCGCTTTGTCTATCCGCGAGATCGCGACCGCTATGTATGCGCTCACGCGGCCATGCGAATTTTGTTGAGCGGCTACATCGGCATCGACGCCGCTAAGCTTATCTTCTCCATGCTTGCCTATGGCAAGCCGCGGATGGAGCGCGACTCCGACACGCAAGCAATTCACTTCAACCTGACCCACAGCGGCAACATCGCCGCCCTTGCCGTCAGCCGCGACTACGACCTCGGGGTCGATCTTGAGCATGTGCAACCCATCGACCCGGAGATCGCGAACGATCATTTCTCGCCCAGCGAGTTGCTGACCCTCAACAGCCTTCCTCCGGACTTGTGGCTCGCCGGTTTTTACCGCTGTTGGACCAGCAAGGAATCTCTCCTCAAGGGCGAGGGAATGGGTCTGAATCTGCCGTTGGATGGGTTCGACGTCGAAGTCCATCCTCAGCGCCCTCCCGCTTTGATCGCGGTGGCTCCGCAGACAGACATTTCGCTCGCCTGGCATCTGGTCGAATTGAAACCCGCGGATGACTTCGTCGGAACCCTCGCGGTTCACGACCCCGAGAAAACATTTCAGAGAACCTCTCTTCAATGCTTTTCCCTGTCCCGATAAAGCGGCGCCCTTATTGTGTCGATGCTTTGTGAGCAAACCAGTTCTCAAACTGCACCTCCTTATAAGGACTGTGGTTCGCGGCCAGCAGCGGAGCCGACCGATGGAGGAGATAATGCGAGAAAAACTGCAGCGTGTAGGCTTCGATGGCTTGATGCGCAAGTTGCGGCGAAACCGACCCTGAATCAGTCCACCGGCGTATCGGCGAATACAGCGATCGGTCGCCGAAATTGAAATGTTTTGATCCCCGAATCAGCACATAGTAGCCGCCGAACGTGTGCATGGTTTTTTCGAAATTGCCCATGTCGGCTACATCCAATGCCGATTCACGGCGGATTTGCACATCGGCGGAATGCAATTGCGCCGCGCCGATCGCCGGAGTGTCATCATCCATGAACATGTACGGCTTATCCAGTCCATGCGTGGCAACGTCGCCAAACACCCATCCATCTTCGTTCAGCGCCGCTTTTACCCTGGGATCCTGATAACAGATCTGCGCCGATACTGCGCCACCGAAAGAGTGACCGAAGGCGCCGGCGTCGTTTGCGTCCACCCGGCCATACCACGGGCTACCGGGATCAAGGTTTGCAGCCGCCAATGTATTCAGCGCCAGGGCATCATCGCCAGCCTCAATGCGGACTTCCTTATCTCCGATGTCAATTTGCTGCGCCAATGTTGTGTGTTGAAAGTCGGAGATGTCGTGCAGGTTCCTGCTCCAGATCACGCGGCCGTCCGGAAACGCCACCGGGCGTGAGTTGTACGTATGGTCAATTCCCACCACGATGAAACCATGGCTCGCCAGGTCTTCCACCTGGTACGTATTCTGCGTCCGTTCCCCTCCCCATGCGGGGTTGAACAGCAGTACCGGAAACGGTGCTCCATTGGTCGCGACAGCAGCATTCTTGTACGAATGCGTCTTCAGAACTGCCATGTAACTCGACAACAGAGTGGTTTCGCTGCGCCGCCGATAGCTGGCAAGAGGCTGATGATGCGGTGTCGCCGGATACCATATCTGAACTACGATTTCGCGTGGTTTTGGCGAACCTGCTACGTGCGTCTCCATGCGAACTGGATCGACCAGCGCCTCAATTCGTGTGCCGATCGCATACGGCCCGGTAGGTTTCGGCAAAACGAACATGGGGAGCAAATAGGTAAATCCCGCCGTCATCATCAGCAGGCCCGTCACGACCGTCGCCAGGCTTGCGCGTAACCAGCGAGACCGCACCTGCTTCATCCTGATCAACACGAACAAGGTCAGAATCACCGCCAGATAAAGCGGAATCAGTTGCCAGTATGGGCCAAGCCAGATGGAAGCCATCAACAACGTCGCACACGAGAGGGCAGCGGAGATGACTCCGACAGAAACCGGCACCGCGCCCAGAATCGCCAGGACCGGGACAATCGCCAACACGAACGCGGCCATTTCCATCGGACGCATCAGCGCTCCCCCTGCGGACCGCGGGCGCGCAGATTCTCTGCTTGTATTGCTATCTTCTCCACGTTATCGCTTGCGGTTTCGACAACTGCATCCAGGCCCAGCACTTGTCGAGCGCGAGCCGCCATCATCCGCGCCCCAGGCAAATTGAAAATCTCGCGATGCCCCCCAGGGATCACCTCGACGTGCGCAGACCTGCCAATCAACTCCGGCCAACCCATCTCCGGCGCCAGCAGCGGCCCCGTCGGCTCTTCCCCGCTACGGAATAACAGAATCTTTCCGCGCACCTTACCGGCCCAGTGTGCCATGGTGGCCGTCTTTTCCAGCATCTCTCCACGACGCTGCATCTCCTGCTCCAACGGAGTTTGTCCTGGATTCTTTCGCTCGCGCAGCCATGCCTTGATATTTCCGGCGATCGTCTGGAGACGGTTTGCCTTTCGATCAGTCGAAGATCCCGGCTGGGACGCATCACTCTGCTTCAGCCGCAGCAGCAGCGTTTGAAAACGCTTCAGTTTATATACCGCCAACATCAGTCTCCGCCGTATCTTCGGCTGATAATGCCAATAACCCGGCGCCCAGACATCGATGATCATCAAGAGTTCAATTTCTTCGCCCTCTTCTTCAAGCCTCCGCGCGACTCCGTATGCGATCCACCCGGAAACACACCATCCCGACAACCGATACGGTCCGGATGGTTGAACTTCGCGGATCAGGCGGACGTAGAAATTGATCAGATCGTCATAGCTGTACGAAGCGGCGGCCGATGTGATCTCCTCGTCCAGCATTTGCAGCGCATATACGGGCTGGCTTGTGCCCATTTCGCCGGCCAGCGTCCGGAAAATCATGCTTTGCGAAATCACAAAAATAGGCGTTCCGTCCCCCTCCTGCTGCAGAGGAATAATGCGCGGGTCAAACTCTGCGGGTCGCGATGATTGTTCCGCCGCAAGTTTTGCCGCCAATTTTGCTGCGGATCGGGCCTGCTCGAACCAGGCCGCCATGGCCTTCAACGTGGGACCGCGAAACACCTGCGCCGCCGTTAACTGAACCCCGTAGTCGCGCTTCAGAATTCGCTGCATCTTGGTCAGCAGCAGCGAATGACCGCCGAGATCGAAGAAGTTGGAATCGACACCGAGATCCTCAATCTTAAGCACCTGACGCCAGATGCGCATCATATCGCGCTCGCTCTCGGATATCGCGCCCTTCAACGCCGGTACAATCTTTTCGCGCTCCGCTGGAGCCGATGCCGACGCCGCCATCGCCTGCCGACGCGGCAACAGCCGTTCAATCACAGGCAGCAGGGACGCGCCCGAAGAATACTTTTCCGTTTCCTCAGCCGTCATCAACTTCAATTGCGACAGAGGCCTGTCCGGAGCCATCACCGCTTCCCGCAACAAGCGCGCGAAATTGCGCTGCACAATCTGGATGGTCGCTTCGGAATAGAGCGTCGCGTCGTACAGAAATTCCAAATACACGCCATCCTTCCGCTCCACCACGCCCAACTGCCATTCACTTCCAGTCACCGTGGGAACATCGGGCAAGGCTTCGATCTCCAGCCCTTTCCATCGCATGTCATGCACGAATGCACGCTGATAAAAAAATGTAATTTGGTTCAGCGGATGATAATTCCGTCCCACCCGCATATCGATGACCGGTGTCACCAGGTTCAAGGGCAAAGCCTGTTCCATGGCATCCATGGATTCTGCGCCGAACCGCGTCACCAGCTCACGGAAGGTTGTGCCGGCTCCAATATGGCCGGTCAAACAGATTGGGTCCGCCAGGGGTCCCATAATGGTTTCCGTATTGTCCGTCCGATTGGCGTGTGGAGTCAGGAAAAGAATGTCGCTCTGCCCACTGTAGCGCGACAACAAAGCCTGGAATAGCCCTCCAAACACGGCAAAGACCGTGGCCTGGCATTCGCGCGCAAAACGCTTGGCACCCGCTGCCGTCTCAGCATCCAACAGCTCAACCACCAATCCTGCCGGCGCATCGCCCGAGTCTGTTCGGGAAGTATCTTTATCGTTCGGCAACTCCAACGGCGTCCAAACTCCGTCGAGATAGGACCGCCACCATCCCAGCCTGCGATCTTTCTCCGCACTCCTCAGCAGCTTCCTTTCGCTGTTCGCGTACGCCGAGAACTGGACTACCGAGACCTTGCCCGCAGCCCGAGAACCGACTTCCTCCTCGTACGCCTGCTGTAGCTGTTCCAGAAAAATTCCCGTCGCCCAACCGTCCACAATCGAGTGGGACAGCGTAATCGCCAGCCAGTGTCGATCGTTTTCCAGACGCAGAACGCGCGCCCGAAACAGGGGTCCGTTCGCTAGAGAAAATCCCTCTTCGCCTTCGTGGTCGATGATGGCGTGGTCCGCGCGCCGCTGCGCCTCCGAGCGCAATCCATCGGGCCCCTGCACATCCGAAACGAGAAAGCGGTAATCGATGGGCAGCTCTGGATGAACCACTTGCCACACCTCCTCACCCTCTTCTCTCAACGTTGTCCGCAAAATCTCGTTCCGTCGAGCGACGCTGGCAATCGCTCGCGCCAACGCATCCACATCCAATTGCCCCTTCAACTGCAAACGTATCCGGACATGGAACGCAACCCCGCCCGGGTTCAAAGAGTCCAGCCTCCAGAACCGTCGCTGGAACTCCGTGGCAGGCATCTTTACCACGCCACCCTGCGACGCGACAGATCCGTCGAAACCCGCGGCGGCATTTTCGTCTGCTTTTGTAGTAATCGGAGACAGGCCGGCACGCGCGGCAATTGCGGCAGTCGGATCCTCCGCCTGCGCGGTGACTACGTCCAGCAGACGCTGGAAATCTTGAAGCAGGCGCAAACCTGCTTGCTGCGACACAAGATGATTGTCCACTTCGCAGGAAAGACGCCATCCATCCGCACGCTCCACCATAAAGGCCGTCAGCGGACGTAGCGCCCCTGGACTGACTGACGGCACTGCGGTCATCGCCACTCCGCCCGCGGTGATAGGGCGAACAAAATCCTGCTGGCAGATAAACGCCACCGGCGTCAGCGACACACCGGCGGCCGCCGCATTACCTTCTTTCTCCAGATCCGCCAGCATATCTTCATAGCGGAACTGCGCGTGATCGAAGCAGTTGGTCACCATGTCGCGAACTTCGCGCAGCAGATCGCTGAACCGCATCCCCTCATCCACGCGGAAGCGGAGCGGCAAATAATTCACGAACGCTCCGACAACGCTCTCCAGTTCCGACTGATCCCTCCCGCTCATGGGAGTTTCCAGTGCCACATCGGCTTGCGATTGCTGCGTTCGCAGCAACAGCCCAAACGCCGCCAGCACCGTGTGGAAAAATGTCGAATGGTGACGCTGCGCCAGAGTCGCGATTGCGTCCGTTAGCGAACGCGGTAGAAGTATCGATTGAATGGTGGAATCTTCCGTCGTCGCAGCGTCGGCATGCCACGCATTCGGCAGCGGAGCTACTTCCAGGCCTTGCAGTTGCTGTTTCCAGTACACCCTGTGGGCTTCGTATTCCGGCGTTTTGCGCTGTGCATCCAACCAGACCGCATAATCTCCATAGTCCAGACCATTGCTCGCCGCAGGTTCTTTCCCTTGCAGCAATTCGCCATAGCACGCCATCAGGTCGCTCACCAGCAGTCCTACAGACCAGCCATCGCAAACGCTGTGATGCGCGTTCCATACCAGAATGTGCTCTGTGTCGCTCAACCGCAGCATGCCAGCGCGCAACAACGGACCGGACGTCAACGCCAAAACCTGGCGCGCGTGCTCCAGCGAAAGACGCGCAATTTCCGCTTCCTGTGTCGCCTGATCAAGCGATTCCAGATCACACCACTGCAACGGCAGGGTTGCGTTCGCGGCAATGCGCTGAACCACAGCCCCCTCATGCACGGTGAACGATGTACGCAGCACCTCGTGGCGGCGTGCCACCCATTGCAGCGCTTGCTCAAACTTCTCTCGATCCAGCCCACCGGACAGTCGGAACCGAACGGCAACGTTCCATGCAGGGTCGGGTGCCGCTTCATTCAGCTTCCACAGACGCACCTGCAACGGAGTGGCTGGCATCGCATAGATGGCGCCCTCTGTCGCTTCGTCGTTCGCGGATTTTGTGAAACTAACCAAGGTCGACACGATCTTTCGTCCTAGTCCTTATCCGTGCGCATCATGTAACGTATGCCGGGGATCCCACCGTTACAGCGTGATTGAAAGTCTACATATGAACCCGATAGTTCTCGCGTGAAATACGTTGTAACGGAACTGCGGGAACCGCTACCTTAAACTCGCTGCCATCCGCTGCATCCACCGCCGCCGCCACGGCTTCCACCGTATGTAATTGCATCAATTGCTTTGCGCTCACCGCAAACCCTCGGTGATGGGCTCGCGACGCGATTTGAAACATGCGTAACGAATCGGCGCCCAGGTCCAACAAGCTAGCACGGATACTCATGCGCACACACCCTAAAACATCGGCGAAAATTTCCGCCAGTATCATTTCTGTCCGTGTCTTCGGTTCGACAAACTCCTCCGCCTCGACCTCCGCCCCCGTGCGCGGCTCCGGCAACGCCTTACGGTCGATTTTGCCATTCGGCGTCAGCGGCAAACTCGGCAAGCACTTCATCACTGTCGGAACCATGTAAATCGGCAATTGAGTGCCTAGCGCCCGCTTCAATTCCGCTGGCGTCAAAGTTTCCGCGCCGGTGTAATACCCCACCAGAATCGCCTCGCCGCTCGCATCCGGCCGCAGCATCGCGACCGCGTCGCGCACTCCGGGTATTGAGCGGATGGCGGTTTCCACGTCGCCCAGCTCAATTCGAAATCCTCGCAGCTTGATCTGGTGATCGAGCCGCCCCAGGAACTCAATCCGCCCATCGGCCAGTTGGCGCACTTCATCTCCGGTGCGATACATCCGCTCTCCGGGAACAAACGGATCTGCAAGAAATTTCTCCGCCGTCAATTCCGGCCGCTCAAAATAACCGCGCGCAACACCCTCTCCGGCAATAAACAGCTCTCCTGAAACGCCCGGCGGCACCAGTTGGAACTGCGGATCCAGCACATAAAACCGCGTGTTCGCGATCGGAGGGCCAATCGTCATCCGTCCCGCGCCGCGCTTCACCTCCGTGATCGACGACCAGACCGTGGTTTCCGTCGGCCCATACATATTCCACAAACGGCCGCCGTGTTCCAGCAGTTGGTCTCCCATGGCCGCCGTCCACGCCTCGCCGCCGCATAGCATTTTGAAGCCATGCGCTGCCTGAAATCCCTGCTCCAGCAGCATTCTCCAGGTCACCGGAGTGGCCTGCAACACGGTCGCCCGCGTCGCTTGCAGCAATTCTTTCAGCTGCGCGCCATCCGCTACATCGTCGCGGTGGGCGATCAGCACCGTGCCTCCTGAAACGAGCGGCAGCAGCATTTCCAGCACCGCGATATCGAAGGACAACGTTGTCACGGCCAGCATTCGATCTTCCGGCTTCATCTCCAGTCGCCGAACTGTATCCGCCAACAAGTTCACCACGTTGCCATGGCATACTTCCACGCCCTTGGGCCGGCCCGTCGATCCGGAAGTGAAGATGACATAGGCTCGATCATCGCTATGGATTGCAGGCAACGCCACCAGAGGTTCCCTTTGTAGCCCCACATTCTCATCGTCCAGCGCGATCACCTTGGCGTTCGATTCTGGCAGGGCATCCAAGTGCCGGGCTAATGTAACCATCACAGGTACATTTGTTTCCTCCACGATTTGCACAATACGAGCCGGCGGAAACATCGGATCGAGCGGCACATATGCTGCGCCCGCTTTCATTACGCCCAGCATCGCGACCAGCATCTCAAGCGACCGATCCATGTAGATCGCCACAAGTGAACCCGGTCCGGCTCCGTTACGAATCAACCACGAAGCCAGCCCATCGCTCTGTTTGGCCAACTGCTCGCGCGTCAATTCCAAGCCATAGAAATCGGCAGCTGGCTGATTCGGCATTGCGGCAAACGCCTTTCCGATCAAAGCTGGAACATTCTCCGCCTCCATCAGGCCTGTCGCCGGCGGATTGCAATCCTGCAATAAGAACTTCCTCAGGGATGGCTCAAGAATCTCTAGCCTTGCCACGCTCTGCGCAGGGTCAGCAACAATAGCCTCAAGCAACGTCCGGTAGCTTCGCATCCAGCGCGCAATCGTCGCCTCGTCATAAAGACCGGTGCTATAGTCACACTCCAAACGTAAGCCATTGCCGGTGTCGACGATATTCAGAAAAAGATCGAAATTAACGGCGCGCTTTCCGTTCGCCTGAACCTCGGTCTTCAATCCAGTGAAACCTGCGCCCCGGCCAACCTGCTCCAGGTTGAACTGGATCTCGCTCAAAGGAAGACGGCCTGGCTCCCGGCGCGGCGTAAGCGCGCGCACCATGCTGCCATACGTGGCATGTTGATGGTCGTACGCGTCCAGCACCACCGGCTTCAGAGACCGCAGATAATCCAGCGTCTTCATCTCCGGAGCCAATCCAGCTCGAATCGGCAAAAGGTGCACGCAGTGTCCGACCAGAACTTCATCTTCCATCTGCGACTGCGCAGCTGCGGGAATCAGGGTGATCGGATCGGCGTTGCCGCTAAGCCTCCACAACAGAATCTGCCAGCCCGCCAGCAAGGTGGTAAACAAGGTGCATCCCGCCTGCGCGCCCGTCTTGCGCAACGTCGCGGCAAACTCTTTTGAAAACTCCGTCACATAGGTAGATCCCGCAAAGCTGCGCTCTGTTGGGCGGGTGCGGTCGCTCGGAAGCGTCAGAACCTCCGGCTCCGGTGTCAGTTGCTGCTTCCAATATTGCAAATCTTTGCGTTCCAGCTCGCGCCAGTCCGCTTGTTGAATCTCCCGCGCATATCGACTAAAGGATTTGGCCGGCAACAATTGGGCGGATCTCGTCTGCATCGCCGCCGAATATAATTCGCCGAGTTCATCCACAATCACGTTCACCGTCCATCCATCGCATATCAAGTGGTGTCCGGTGATCACAAGTAGATGCTTGTCAGCCGCCAGCTTCACGCATTGCGCGCGCAACAGCGGTCCTTGCACCAATTCAAACGGCTCCCGCCCTTCCGCGGCGATCAAGGCATCAAGCAGGCTTCGCTGCTCAGCCGCGGAATGACCTGACAAATCAACTTCCTGGATGGGAATCTCGAAGTGCGGATGCACGCGCATCTTGTCTCTCGCGGGAACCAGCGACATGCGCAGTGCATCATGGCGAGCGATTAACGCCTGCCATGCCTGCTGCAGCGCATTCTGATCAAGAACGCCATCTAGCGTGAGCCGAAAGGACTCGTTATACGCACAATTGGCTTCATCGGAGACCTGGGCTGCCAGCATGATTTCCAGCTGTGGCTCCGTCAATGACACTTCTGTAACCGTGTCAGTTACAATATGCCTGACGCCACCCACATTATCCCTCCGCTCCTGCGGCATCAGCCCGCATCCCTGCAACTCAGCTATGCTTGCGTCGAGCGAACGCACAATATGTTCGAGATCGGCGTCGCTATGCTCGGTGGTCAGATACAGCGGAAATCCTTCCAGGATGAAGACGCCCTTTTCCCTGAGTAAGTAGAAGAGCAGTCCGCCAAACCGCACTTCCAGTGGAATCCCGAAGTACATGACGCTGCCGCAGGCGTCCAGATGCAGCGGAGCACCGCGCTTCGCAAAAACCTCATTCATCTTCGCTGCAAACCTCGCGGCGCGCTGATTCAGCGTGTCATACAGCGCGATCCCAGCATCCCGAATATGTTCCAACGTGGCGCACAATGCCGCCATCGTCAACGGATGACGGACAAACGTGCCTGCAAAGAATGTCACTCCCGCTTCCGGCACTGAAGCATCTCCAAACTGCCACGCGCCTCCATCCAAGGCATCCATAAACGCGGACTTCCCCGCGAGAATGCCGATAGGCATGCCCCCGCCAATCACCTTCCCATAGGTCACTAGGTCGGCGTCGATACCGTAATATCCCTGGGCTCCGCGCGGATGAATGCGGAATCCATTCACCACTTCATCGAAGATAAATGCAGCCCCGGATTGCCGCGTAATCTCCCGCACCCGCTGCAGAAATTCCTTTGGCTGAAGATTCGGGTGACGACTCTGCACCGGCTCAATCAACACCGCCGCCAGCTCGTTTGCATGCTGTTCAATGTACTGCAGCGCCTCATCCGTCCCGTAATCCAGCACCGTTACATTTCCAAGATTGGCGCGCGGAATTCCCGGCGCGGCCGGCTGCGACAAAATCTCGCCTTTCCGCCTCAGCTGCTTCACGAGCACTTCGTCGAATTGCCCATGATAATCCCCTGCGAAGAACACCACTCGATCTCTACCGGTCACCGTGCGCGCAATGCGTATCGCCGCCATCACCGCTTCAGATCCTGTGTTGCAGAAGGTCACTCGATCGGTCCCCGTCAACTTGGTTAATAGATCCGCTGCCTTGCCCGCCAGGGGCGTTTGCGGACCAATTGCAAAACCTTCCTCCATTTGCTTCTGCAGCGCTTTCAATACAAACTCGGGCGCATGGCCAAACATTGTCGGACCAAACCCGTTCACTAGGTCGACGTATTCATTCCCATCGATGTCCCACAGCTTCGATCCCTTACTGCGCGAGGACACAAGACTGTAGACCATCTCTTTCCATTCCGGCCGAAATCCGCTGACCACGCGGGGATCTGCCAACGTTTGCCGGTGCTGTTGCGTGAAAGCCTTCGACTTCGCCGTCTTCTTGCAGTAGCGCACTGTCAGGTCCGCAATAAATCGCTCCTGTGCCGGCGTCAAAGCGTGATGTCCGGCGGAACTGACCTGGTTCTGCAATAGAGGATGATCGCCAGCCAGCTTGGAATCCGTCGCATTTGTCGCCGCAGCTTTTACTTGCTGCGCAACTGCCACGGCATTTTGCTGTACGGGATAGGATTGTGCCGACGCCTGCGACAGCGACCCGGCATTCGCAGGTGTGCTTCTGAGTATTTGTAACTGCGACTGTATTAATTGCGTGACAGCCTGAAGTTGCTGCTGCATTAGCGTGGCAATCTTCCCATCGATTGCCCCTTCTGCTTGCATTGTCGTCGCAATTGCGTTCGCCTGGAGCTGTGGAATGGCCAAAGTCGGTGCAGTCGTGGGTTCCGCTGCCGCCTCGCGTTGGAATGCCGCAGCCGGGACAGTATCCTGCGGTAGTTGTTGATCAAGGTAATCCGCGATCAGTCGAATCGAACCGAGCGTGTCGAGCAGTTGACGAAAAGCGATCCTCACCCCATATTTGTTCTGAATCTTTTGCGCGGCCTGCGTCAGAAACAGTGAATCAAATCCCAATTCCAGAAAGCTGGCTTCGTACTGACCGGCAGCCAGATCCAAGCCCGATAGATCACCCAACAACTCTGCAACCTCCTGGCTAATTCTGGCGCGTCGATCTTCTCGCAATGTAGGAGCGTCCGTCTTGATGCCGGCGGTAGATGTCATCTGTTTCTCCAAGGCATTTAAACTTGCTGCTGTGCTGGTCTCGTCCGTCGCGGTGAGGTTTTGTTCCAATTGCGATGCTGGAATATCTTCCGCTTCCACGTTTGCCATGGCATCCAGCGGGAGTGTATTCCTGCGAGCTTCCACCCAGTGCCGCTTGCGCTCAAATGGGTAGGTCGGCAAAGATACCCGTCGTCGAGGTTCGTTCGCATAATATGCGTTCCAATCAACAGGGACCCCCCGTGACCACAACATTCCCGCGGCGGCTGCAATTCCATCCCAGGAGGATTTGCCATCTGTAGAAGCGCGCGACGCGCCCGCAGGAATCGAAGCACATGTCGCAATCTTGCTTCCACGCGGAAGTTGTTGCCGCACCAGCATGCTCAATGTGTCTCCAGCACCCGCCTCCAGCAAGATTTCATGTCCATCCTGGATCAGCGTGCTTGCAGCCGCACTGAAGTTCACGGTCACCCTGCTGTGCCACGCCCAGTACTCCGGTGAAGTCGCCTCGGCAGCCGTTAGCGTGCTGCCCGTCACGGTTGAGATGATGGGTAGTTTTGGCTCCTGCATAGGGATCGATGCGAGCAGCGTCCGTAGCCTTTCCACCACCGGCGCCACCATCGCAGAATGGAAGGCATGTGAAGTATGCAGCCTGCGGCTGGCAATGTTTTGCTGCTCCAGCGTTTTCGCCAGCAGTTCAATCTCCTCAGTCGGTCCGGAGGCAACTGTCAGCGCCGGTGAATTGACGGCCGCGATCGAAATGTTCTCCGGTAACATCATTTGTAACTGTTGCGATTGCATACGAACAGCCAACATACTGCCATTCGGCATTTCCTGCATCCACTCGCCGCGTCGTGCCACAAACAGCAGTCCGTCGCTCAACGAGAAGATGCCCGCCAAGCATGCCGCCACCAATTCTCCAACGCTGTGGCCTACCAGGCAGGCTGGCACAACACCCCAATGCATCCACAACTTCGCCAACGCATAGCTGGTGACGAACAGTGCCGGCTGCGCAAACTTTGTTTGTTCTAGTGTTCGGGCTGCGTTCTCCCACGCCTGGGTGTCCTCGGCATCGGCGATGGCAGGAAACATCACCGGCATTAGATCAAGGCCAGTCAGCGACCGCAGTTGGTGGCAGCAATCATCCACAACTTCGCGATAGAACGGTTCCGAATGATACAGATCCTCGGCCATCCCCGGATATTGTGTTCCCTGTCCCGGAAACAGCATCGCGACGCGAGGTGCTTCCGTCGCAGTCGTCGCGCGCGACTGTATAGTTTCCGTCTTGCGTAGCTGCGCGATGGCATCCTCGCGAGTACCGGCCACGATTGCGACGCGATGCGAAAACGCCCGCCGTCCCTCTGCCAGGGTATAGGCCACATCCGGCAGCGATATGTCCTGGACGCGCTCGAGATGATTCGCCAGGCGAGCACATTGCGCCATCAGCGCTGTTTCCGTTCTCGCAGACAGGCAGATCACCTGCTTGGGGCGTTGCGATAATTTCGCGTCCGCCATTGGAGCTTCTTCCAACACCACGTGAACATTGGTCCCGCCAAACCCAAAAGCACTTACTCCAGCCCGTCGAATTACGCGTCCTCGCGGCCATGGGGTCGCTTGGCCTGACACAATAAATGGGATGTTGGGCAGATTCAGCCGCGGGTTCGGTTCGCTATAGTGCAATGTTCCAGGGATCGTTTCGCGATCGAGCGACATCACCGCTTTCACCAGGCCGGTCACGCCCGCCGCAACATCCAGATGTCCAATATTTCCCTTCACGGAACTCAGCAGGCACGGCGCGGTCCGTTCCGCGCCCGCTCCAAACGCTTCAGCCAGCGCGCCTACTTCAATGGGATCGCCCAGCGGCGTGCCGGTACCGTGGCATTCAATGTAGTCCACCGATGCCGGATCCACGCCTGCCACCGCGTACGCCATCGAAATTGCATCCGCCTGACCTTTTTGGCTGGGTGCTGCGTAGCCGAATTTGTCGGAGCCGTCGTTATTGATCCCGGCTCCAAGCAACAGCGCATAAATGTGGTCGCCGTCGGCAATCGCCTCTTCGGCCCGCTTCAGCAGCACCATTCCAGCGCCAGCGCCAAATACTGTCCCAGTAGCTGCGGCATCAAACGGGCGGCAATGGCCGTCTGCGGAAACCATCCCGCCTTCCTGGTAAAAATATCCGCGATGCTGTGGAAATGAAATCGAGACTCCGCCGGCCAACGCCAGGTCGGACTGATAATTCGTCAGGCTCTGCCACGCCTGCGCTACCGCCAGCAGCGAAGTCGAACACGCCGACTGCACCGTCATCGCAGGCCCACGCAAATTCAGCTTGTAGCTGATTCGCGTTGCCAGAAAATCGTGTCCGTTTCCAACCAGCGAAGGAAACGACCCCACCTGGTACGACCGCGTAAACTCCTCGCGAAATCCCGGGTCCGATGCCAGATGCAGCAGCAGATACGTATTGATGCTCGATCCTGCAAAGACACCCACGTTGCCCGCGACGCGCGCCGGATCATAGCCCGCATCTTCCAGCGCTTCCCATGCGCACTCCATCAAAACGCGCTGCTGCGGATCGGCCACCTCCGCTTCACGCGGTAAAATCCGGAAAAAGTCGGCGTCGAACAGGTCCACATTATCGAGGATGGCTCGCGCGGCAACATATTTTCCCTTGGCGCGCTGGGCGTCACTAAGCCCGTCTTCCAGCTCCTCGGCTGTAATCGGACGAACGGATTCGCGGCCTTCGCACAGGTTCTGCCACAACTGCTCCACATTCTCTGCACCCGGAAATCGACCGGCCACTCCGATGATGGCTACCGCATTTTGGAATCGCTCGCTCATCGGGTTCCACCCTCTCTCGCAGCACTCGACGGCGATATCTTCGACGGATGCATTCCTGGTCGTCGCGCCAACATGGCCGCGCGCTGACGCTGGCCTCGCTGCTCTCCTGCCCCGGCTTCTACCTTTACCGCCTGCCCCGCGCACAGACGCGCCGCCAGGCTGCGGGATGTTGGAAACGCGAACATCTCCACCAGCGATGGAGTCGATGCAAATTCGCCGTGCAATCTGGCGTGCATCTCAATCAATAGCAATGAGGTCCCGCCAAGATCAAAGAAATTTTCGTCCGCTGTCACTGCCGTGCGACCCAGCAACGTCGCCCACAGTTCCTGCAGATATGCCATGGTCGTGGATTCGTCCACGCCGCTCTCGCGCCGCACTACCGCTTCTTGCTGCGGTTTGGCTGCGGGCTTCGAATGCTCCGGATTAGCCGCAATCAGCCGCGTTTCGCAGAGCGTCTGCAATGCGCTTCGATCCAGCTTGCCATTTGCGTTGATTGGCAGCCTCTCCAGAAACAACCAGTGCTGCGGCGTCGATGTGCGCGACAACCGCGCCTGCAACCACGCGCGCAATGTGGCTTCCGCGTTCTGTGCAGGGCTCGCCAAAGCCACGCATGCGACCAGCTGCTTCTCTCCCGACGGAACTGTCAACACCACCACCGCTGTATCGGCGACTACCGGCGAGGCTGACAACGCATTTTCGATCGCCGCAAGCTCCACGCGATGTCCGGCAATTTTTACCTGGCGATCGATTCGACCCAGAAACTCAATCGTCCCATCCAGCCGTGCGACCGCACGGTCTCCTGTCAGGTAGAGCAGGCCGCCGGGTCGATCTGAAAATGGATCTACAAGAAATTTTTCCGCCGTCGCTTCCGGGCGTCCCAGGTACCCCAGCGCAACGCCTGCTCCGCCGGTCGCCAATTCTCCCGGTTCTCCCGCAGACAGTTCGTTGCGGTCGGTATCGAGGATGTGTACCGTTGTATACGCAATTGCCCGTCCAATCGGCAGCATTCCCTCAGCCCGATATTCCCGCGGAACAACGTAGCAGCAGGTAAACGTCGTGTTCTCCGTCGGCCCGTATCCATTTACCATGCGCAGTGTTGGATACAGCGAACGAATCCGCTCCACATGCCTCGGCGAAATCACATCGCCTCCAAACACCAACTGACGCAGCGGTGCAAACAACTCCGGCGTGTGTTCCGCGGCCAGATGAAACATCGCCGCCGTCAACCACAGGGTCGTCACACCTTGCTGCAGGATCAGTTGGGTATAGTCGTCGAGACCAAGCGAACGTCCCGGCGCAATCACTAGCCGAGAGCCATGCAGCAAGCTTCCCCAGAATTCCAATGTCGAAGCATCGAAGGACAGCGGCGAATGCAATAGGAAAGTGTGGGCCGCGTCAAACTCGATAAACTCCTGTCCCGTGACCAGCCTGGCCACAGCGCGATGCGGAACGACAACACCCTTCGGCAATCCGGTCGATCCGGAAGTAAACATCACGTACAGCGGGCTATCGCCGTCGAGTTGAACCGCCGGGACCGCCACCGGCGCAACATCGGCAGGCCGGGCAACATCCTCGATAGCCAGCAGGAAACATCCCGCCCACAGCGTCGGATCGGTATTCTGCCGCGTCTTTTCATCCGCGACCCAGTAGCGAATGCCGCTCGAATCGCGAATCTGTCCTAACATCGCGCCGGAAAACTCTTTTACCTCGATCGGCACATAGCAGCCGCCCGCCATCACAATTCCCACGATGGCAGCAACCGTCGCCGTCGACCGTGCGGCAGCCACTCCCACCCGATCTCCCGGCCTCATTCCCTCAGCCACCAGGCGAGCGCGGAAGGCATCCGCAAAGTTCCACAATTCCGCATACGTCAGGGATTGCTGCGTGTCCGCCAGGGCGATGGAGTCTGAAGCGCGGTGGACGACCTCGGAGAAAAGCTGCAGCACCGTCGAGTTCCACGGGTTCGCTTCCGCGGAAATCACACTGCGAGGCTGCCCGAACCGATCGTCATGCTCTCGCACGTCGCGGTTGGACGTACCCTCGTACCCGCCGATCGTCAATGCATCCGTTTTCACAGGCTACCGTTTCCAGACGTCAATTTGTGGGCTACTCAAAAGATCAAGTGCAAGTGAAGTGCCAACTGCCGACATTTGTCAGCCGCCCGACTTAACCGCTCTCCCGACCTAAGAACAACAAGTTAGCGCAATAGAATTTCACCGGACCGGTGAACCTGCCAAAAGAATTCCCAGTCCGATGTGAAGTGTGAAAAGTTTTTCCTATTGTTACCCCACCCAGCGCAAAGTTGCTTGAAAAGTAACGCCTTCGGTTACCGCGCAAACTCAAACTGCCTCCCGTAGGCCTGGTTGGACTGAGCGGGAGGCAGTTTCTCTTTTTTCGGCGAAACAGACACTAACAATCGGTCTAGTCCGTGCCGTCTTAACAGCGAACAATCTTCTTCTGCAGCTCCGCATCCACAATCCCGCGCGTGGCATTGCGCGTGTCGACCAGCAGTTTCGCTTCCTTCGCGATGGCGTCGTAGTCATAATCAGAATGATCGGTTGCAATCAAAACACAGTCGTAGTCGCCAATCGTGGTTAACGGGACAGACGTCATGTTCAAGGCATAATGGCGTCCATGTCCCACGGTCGGGAAATAGGGATCGTTGTACTCGACCAGCGCTCCCCGGCGGCGCAATTGCTCAATCAAGGTGAGCGACGGAGATTCCCGCAAATCGTCGATATCTTTCTTGTAGGAAAGTCCCAGCACTAGGATTCGGCTACCCTTCAGCGGCTTGCTACGCTCGTTCAACGCGGCCGCCACTGACTCCACAACGTGGTACGGCATGGAGGTATTTACCTCGCCTGCCAACTCAATAAAGCGAGTGCTGAAGTCCAGTTCCTTCGCTTTCCAGGAAAGATAAAACGGGTCGATCGGAATGCAGTGGCCTCCCAGCCCCGGTCCAGGATAAAACGGCTGGAATCCAAAGGGCTTGGTCGCCGCCGCCTCGATAATTTCCCAGATGTCGAGATTCATCCGCAGGCATAGCAGCTTCAGCTCATTCACCAATGCGATATTGACGCATCGATAAATGTTTTCCAGCAGCTTTGTCATCTCAGCGGCTGCCGGACTGGAAACACGAACGACGCGATTGAAAATGTTGCCGTAAAACGCGGCCGCCAGGTCTCCCGACTCTTTCGTGGACGCTCCCACAACCTTGGGAATGTCGCTGCGCTCGACCGTCACATTACCCGGATCCTCGCGCTCTGGAGAATACGCCACATAAAAACACTTGGCTGGATCGAGTCCCTCGCGATAGCAGCGCAGTCCCTGCGGATTGCCGGCCTCCAGCAATGGAATCAATACTTCTTCCGTGGTTCCCGGATAGGTCGTGCTTTCCAGAATGACCAGCTGGCCGGCGCGAAGATGCGGCGACAGCGAACGGGCCGTGTCTTCGATGAAACGAAGATCCGGTCCCTGGTGCTCGTCCAGCGGTGTCGGAACGCAAATAATGATGGCCTGCATGTTGCTGACGTCGGCGTACTCGGCGCTGGCTTTGAAGCCGGACTCGCGCAGCTGCGCAATCTCTTCCGGCAGAATGCGCTGGATATAGGAAGATCCGGCATTCAGCTTGTTCACCTTCGTAATGTCAACGTCAAATCCCGTCACCGGAAATCCGGCCCGGGCAAACAACATCGCCAGCGGCAGACCCACATACCCCAGACCTACAACACCCACCTGACCCGTGCGATTCCGGATCGCCTGCAGCAATACATCCATCCTGGACTCCTCGATGACCGTAGCACCGGCGTACTGCGAGACTACAGCGTTCTTCTCACTCTTCATAGATTCCATCCCCATCGTTTCTCCTCAATTTTCCCTGGGCAACGTACCCTTCGCCTGCAACAATTCCGCGTAAATCTCTTTCATTCGCTTCTCTGCCCGCGCCAGGCTAAACCGTTCCACCCGCTTCCGTGCCGCCAGACCCAACTGCTTTCGCAGGGTTGCGGATCGCAATTCCAGGATCGCTTCCGCCATCGCTTCCGCATCGTCCGGCGGAACCAGAAGGCCTGCGCCTTCCAAAGCTTCCCGATTTCCACCCACTTCGGTTGCGACCGATGCCAGTCCACTTGCCATATATTCCAGCAGGGAGTTAGAAAATCCCTCTGCCAGAGAACTAAGCACGCCAATGTCCATTGCCGCCAGGTACGGCAAAACATCGGTCTGCTGTCCCGCCAGGTGAATCCGATCTTCCAACCCATACTCTCGAATACGTTCTGTCACCTGAGCATACTGCTCTCCATCCCCCACTGCCAGAAATCGCATCCGCGGCTCTTTTTCCAACACCAGGCGCGCGGCATCAACAAACTGGGGAAGGCCTTTCACTTCCCGGAAGCATGAAATGTTGCCGACAACAATCTCGTCCGGACCAATTCCCAGCATCTGCCGAGCCTGCTCGCGCAGTCCATCCAGCCGGGCAAATTTCGCCAGGTCGATGCCGTTGTAAGCGACATGCAGCTTGTGGTGCGGCAGTTTTTCGGTCTTGAATGTCTCTTCCGCCACGACCAGGCTGTTGGCAATCACGCAGTCCGCCGATATGTTCGTCAGCCGCTGCAGCATCAGCATCCAGGGCTCCATCCATGCCGGCCACCCGTGCCATTGATTCAGATTGCGCCGTGAACCGACAATCACCGGCACGCCTGCCAGCCGTCCCAGCCAGGGACCAAAAACGTTGCATTCCACAAAAAATGTTTGTACCAGCGAAATTTGTTCCCGCCGCATCCAGCCAACCAGCTTTGCTACTGCACTCCACTCAGAAGGATTCACTAAGCTCTTCACTCCGGCAAAGTACATAGGACAACCGGCCTGCTCTTCCGTCAGCCACTCCGTTCCTCGCAAAACAGCCAGCCGCGGCTCGTACCCAAGCCGCGTCGCCAGCTCAATCAGCTGCAATACCTGACGCTCTGTGCCGCCTTCCGCAATGCCGCCGATCTCGTCGATCAAAAATAGAATGCGCGCCTTCCCCGCCGTTGCCGGCTGCGGCGCGATTCCACTCATCCCGGAAATCTGTGTTCCTGGCAAACCCTGCTTCTCCACATTCTCCTCGCACTTCTGTGAAATGTATCAATTCCCGACTCGCAACCGATACCGGCCCTCACGAGGTCTGGACGTCCGTCATCGTTACGTTGTCGCCGTTCAATTTGAATTTCTCTGATGGTCTCTCCTATCGGGGCTATGCCCTTACATCTCGTTTTCCGCGACCTGCTTCTGAAAAAAGACCCGGGATGGCACATGATGTCTCCACCCCAGATCGGTTGAATGTATATCCACGTGCACCGCGAGGCGATCCGAGTGCTCATCGCCCCCTCGTGGACCCTACCATTCGCGGCGTACGCTTTGGAAAACCACGCAGGCAAGTAAAACAACACCCGCTGCCGCGGACGGAAGCAACATCAAGTTCAGTAGTGTCACGGAATCATTCCTTTCGTCTGCACATCCTCCTGAAGAACGCTGCAGCGACACCTCCAGAACTGACCCGCGATGCAATCGACTTTACCCGCAGAACCCCGGGCGGACCGGCGTCAACACGCAAAGCCTACCGTCTCGCAGGCGCACCCCTGGACACTGCGGCGCCAACTGTGGTGCACCTCCACGAATGCAATTGGGAGGCCGTTCTTCGAACCTGTGTATCGGCGGTTGTTAGGCAAATCCTGAATGCCGCTGCTGCCGGAAATGTGCAGCGGATTGCACACAACTCGATTCGTTTTCCACCACGTTACGGCCGTAACTCCCCAAAATGCATCTTTCCCCCTTTTTTCTACTCGGTTTTGCACGTTGGCATGCAACTTGCTTTGATTACCAGTGACATCCCCCGGTGAGTCGATGATTGCTGCTGCAAACCTGACGAAAGAGAAGATGCAAGAGAAAATGAAAGTCCTCAGCACCATCGTGGAACGAACGGGGATTGCCGCCGTATTTCGGCGAGCCATTGCGGGCCGCAGCGGCCTGATTCTGGCGCTGCATCGTGTTCTGCCCGCAGAGGAGCAGTCGCTTTGCTACAACCCACATCTGGTGCTGAATGAATCTGCCTTTGTCTCCCTGTTGCAGCTGCTGCAGCGCGACTATCAGGTCGTTCCGCTGGAAGACCTGCTTTCGGACCCCGGGGGAGAGGAAGGCCACCCTAAAGTTGCCATTACTTTCGACGACGGGTGGGAAGATAATTACCGTGTCGCCTTTCCCCACCTGCTCCGCTTTGGCATGCCGGCCACCATCTTCGCCTGCACCGGCCTCATCGATACCCTGCAACTGCTGCCTGAGGAGCGCTTTTCCCGCCTCTGGTCGCAGTGTTCCGCCCAATCTACCCTGGAAGAACTGGTCGTCGACCTGAACCACTGGGGCATGGGCAAGAACAAGAACCTCCAGTTGCGGCCGCGCCAGCAGTATTGGTCGCTCGAATTGAAACGGATGCCCTTGAACGCCCGCCTTCTCCTGCTCGATCACCTGGAACAGCGCTACCAAATGACCATCCCTCAATCACGGCGTTTTCTCACTTGGGAACAAGTTTGCATCATGACCCGAACCGGCTTAATTCGCATCGGCTCGCACACCCATCGTCACGCCACGCTTTCCTCGGAAAGTGATCGCGACATCCGCCAGGAACTGGACGATGCCCGTATTTCCCTGTGGAAACATGCTGGCGCGGTCGCCGATGTTCTGGCCTATCCCAACGGCATGTATAACCGCCGCGTGCAAGAATTGGTTCGTTCCATGGGATTCAAAACAGCACTCTCAACAATTCCCGGCTTCTTCACTCGAGAGTCCAATACTCTGGCCATTCCTCGAATCGCCGTCGACAACACCACCGTCACCGACACCGGCTCGCAGCTGTCGACCAGCCGGGCTTCCTTCTATTTCCTTAGTTCCGGACTGCGATCCGCTGCTTCGTTCTAAAACTATCCATCGATTCTTAAGTTTTTAAGCGCCTGGTAGAGGAAGAGTCGACGCGTTCGATAAGCGCGCCGGCTGCCGCGTAATGCCGACCAGCTCGGTCCACATGCCGGTTCCTAAGCCAACATAGATGCAGCTATACGCGATTGGGCCCAGCAAGGCATGCGCTGCGCCGTGCCGCCATCCCAGGTGCATCGACGCCACAATGGTAATCAGCAGAAACATCGCCGCCGGAAATGCCGGTACCGCCAGCAACCAATTGTCCCAGGCAATCGCCGCCACGCCACTTACAATCGCGACCGCGATCGCAGCCACCAATACCGCCGGCGCCCACTGCGACATCGATGCGGATTCCGGATGTTTGCGCGCCAGGCGTACGCGACCAATGCCATAGCGCATCATCTGGCGAAAGAGTCCGAGAAAACTATTTCGCGGCTCGTAATACACGCTCAATCGCGGATCGGTATACGCCTTGTATCCCGCTTCCGCCACGCGAGTGTTGAATTCCACATCCTCGCAGGCATCGAAACTCTCGTCGTACATTCCCACTCGCTCAAATACCCCCCGCCGATAGGTTGCGCCGGAGCTGGCTGGATGGACGAAGCCCGAATGCTGCATGTTATAGATCAGCGAATCGCGCCCATGCCCCAACGTGGATGCTCTCGCATCCGCGATGATTCTGCCCACTCCTTGAGGAGAAAACGCGATCAGCGGTTGCGGACGACACAGGCAATCCGCGCCCGTTTCGTCCAGCAGCGTCACCGTATCTCTTAGCAATTGTTTCGATGGAATTTCACAGTGGCCGTCAATAAACAGAATGATGTCGCCGGTCGCAGCACTCACCCCTGCGTTTCTGCCGGGGCCCGAACGAATTCCTGGATTGTCGACGACACGAAGTGAGACCGCTGCCGCGCTTGCCTTTTGCTCGACCAGCGCTCGCGTGCCATCGGTGGAACCACCGTCTGCCACCAGGATCTCGAACTTCTCCGCCGGATAGTTCTGCTGCAACAACTGATCCAGTAATCGTCCCAGGCTGCGAACTTCATTGCGCACCGGCAGAATGACTGAAATCTTAGGCAACGACATGTGCCGGTTCCCCGATTTCGATGGAAAACGAATCCCCAATCATCGTGCTATACAGCATTTCCAACAGCTCTCGCTGGCGGGCCGGAGAAAATTCCTTCTCCACCCGGTACTTCGCTTCCGTTGCCAACTGGTTTCGCAGCGTCGAGGAACGAACCATCTTCTTCATTGCCTCGGCCAGCGCCACCGGTGAATCCGGCTCGACCAGCAATCCTGTTTCCCCAGCGTCAATCATGTCTGGAATCCCGCCTGTGTCCGTCGCGATCACCGGAATCCCGAGTAGCATCGCCTCCAGTAGAGAATTCGGGGTGCCGTCGGTCAGCGAGGGTTGCACCACGCAATTCATCACCTTCATCCAGGCCGCGGAGCGGCGTTGAAACCCGGCAAAACAGACACGTGCCTCAATCCCAAGGCGTCGGGCCTGCGATCGCAACGCATTTTCCTCGCGACCTTCGCCCAGCAGCAACAACTCCATCGGCTGTCCCGGCAGCATTTTCTGCAGAAGCGAGAACGCATCTAGCAGAACGCGGTGCCCCTTCTCGCGATTAAAGCGACCCGCAGCGCCGAACACAAATGTGCGGGCACTGAAGCCCAGCTCCCCACGAGATGGCACCGGCTCCTGCGATAACCCCGTGTCACGCGGCGCCAATACGGCATTTTGAATCACCAGCGGAGCTCGACGTCCGCGACGCAGGCGTCCCAGCTCGCGTGCCTGGGCTGGAGAAACGCAAACCACCCAGGGACTACGCACCAGCAGGCTGCGTTCCAACCGCTCATACAATGTCACCTGCCACGTCTCGGAGGTGAAATCACGAACAAACGGCACCCATGCGATATTGGCGTGCTTAGCCGCGAAATGTCCCACGACGTTGGCCTTGTACCCATGGGTGCACAACAAGTCGATGTCAGCGGTACGCAGATATTTCGTCAGGTCATCCACCAGGCCAGGACGAATGCCTCCCGGCACCGAAACCGTCTCGATACCATACCGGCTCGCCACTGACAGAAGTTCTGACGGTTGCGGATCATCCTGAAAGCTGCCCAGAATCACCTCATAGTCTGCATCCCGTGCGTCACGCGCATGGTGTAGCAGCTGCTTCTCCGGGCCGCCGATCGAATCGCTTGCAATCAAATGAAGGATGCGGGACAAAGTAGTTCTCCTCTGTTGCGCTTTTGCGTTCCCGGCGCAATCGTCCGGGAAGAATCACTCCCGAACTAGCGAGCTCCTCGTCCGCAAAGGACAATCTTGATGGTCTTGAACAGAATCAGCAGATCAAACAAAAGCGACGCGTTCTTCACGTAGAACAGGTCGTATTCCAGCTTGGTGCGCGATTCTTCAACATTCGATCCGTAGCTGGCGCATACCTGCGCCCACCCTGTGATTCCCGGTGGAATGCAATGCCGCAAATCGTAATACGTAATTTGTTCTTCCAGCATCCGTACAAAATGCGGCCGTTCAGGACGAGGCCCAACCAGACACATCTCGCCGCGCAGCACGTTGATCACCTGCGGCAGTTCGTCTAGCCGCATCTTGCGCAGAACCGCTCCCACCCGCGTTACCCGAGTATCCCTGGTCGTTGCCCACACCGGTCCGGACTTGCTTTCAGCGTCGTTGCGCATCGACCGAAACTTGATCACGCGAAACGTGCGTCCGCTCAATCCGACGCGCTCCTGCGTATAAAACACTGGCCCTTCCGACTCCAGCTTGACGGCAATCGCCACCAGCAACCCGAGCGGCGCCAGCAAAATCGCCAACACCACGGCAGCCAGAAAACTTGCAGCACGATGGATAGACCGTTCCATCGCGGTAGGAATCAATGCCGCTCCGAAGGCCAAACCATTCGACCGCACGGACTCCACAGGAACTCTGCCGGTGACAGATTCATACAACTCGCCCGCATCCTGCACTCGAATACCCACCCGGCGCAATGCCAGCAGATCGTCGGCCGACACCGTCGAGATGCCAATCTCAGAGCTGATCACGATACGGTCCGGACGAAACGAACGCGCCAGGTCGCGAAGGCGATCCACCGTCCCCACGACAGCGAATCGAAAATCTTTTGGAAGCGGACGGCTGTGGTCGAGCACCACTCCTGCCAGCTTCAACGGCAATCCGCATTTACCTGCCAACTCCTCCGCCAGCAGCTGGACCGTGGTTCCCGAACCCACCAGCAGCACCCGTTCGCCGCTGCTCATACGACGTTGCCACCAGTCGGAAATTCGCCGCTGTGCGTACAACAGAATCAGTCCCAAAGCCAGCGCCGGTTCCATAAAGTGGTCGCGCACGCGGTGATCGCCGGCCAGCAGCCAGACCAGCGGGCTTAGCAACAGCGCGCTGATTCCCAGCCCGCGCAGGCCTGCCACCAAAACCGATTGCCGGCTTCGCATGGTCGAGTGTTCATATAAATCGGAAAAATAGAACGACCAGATCCCTACGATGGATACCAAAAGAACCAGCACATACAGTTGCACATCCTCCATTGTGTTCGCCGGAGCCACCGGTCGAAACAATAGAAAACATCCGGTCGCCAGCAACAGCCCGTCACCGATTACCATGAACAATTTGCTGGACGGAACATAGAGATTGAAGACGCGAATCATCTCAATTCCCCTTACGCTTGGATCCGTAACCGTATCCGTATCCGGAATTGCGGTAGTAGTCTTCGCTCTTCAGGTGCGCAACCCGGTTCACAACACAACCGGCCACCTTGTCCTGCATCATGGAAAGCGCTTCCTGCGCACCGCGAATAGGCGTGGTGTCGGCGTTCAAGATAAACAGGCTGCAATCCACAAGAGGCAGCAACGAGTGCGTATCGGCCACCGCCATCATGGGAGCCGAGTCCAGAATCAACACGTCGTAGGCGGATTTCATCTCATCCAGCAGCTTTTCCAGCCGGCTGCTTTGCAACAGTTCGTCCGGCTCATCCAGAGAATCGAACCCAAATAGAACATCCAACCTGCGATTCACCTGGTACACTGCCCGCTTCCACGGTACTTCGTCCGCCAGCCAGGACGGCTGACGCCGATCCCCTGAGACGCCAAAGACGTCATGCAGACTGGGGCGGCGCAGATCAAAATCGGCCAGCAGGACCCGCATGCCTTCCACGCAACTCAGCGAGCCAGCAAGATTGGCCGCCACGGTGGTCTTTCCCTCGCCGGACAACGTGCTGGTAATTAAAATCGTTCGCAGCTGAAAGTCCTTGCTCAGCCCCTTCACGCGGCTCCGCAACAAACGAAATTGCTCCGCCATCACTTGCTGCTTGGGGCTAAGTTCGGCTCCGTTAGGCGCCAGCGTCACCAGCGACTGACTGATTCTTGACAGGTCCACCTGGCGCACCGGCAGATCCGAACTACTCACCGGGCGTGGCGACAACACCGCCGGTTCGATGGTCGCCTGCATGCTGTCATCCGCTTGTTTCACTGAGACACTTTCCTGCTGAATATTCGCAATCTTCATTTGTTCTTCTCCGTCACCTTGGGTTTCCATGGCTGCTCTTACTCTGACCTCAACTTTTGGCGGTGCTTGTCTCCCACGTCGCATCGGCAATACCGACGCATTTTGGCAGCGCCACCATCACAGGCAGCTTCAAGTAGGCAGCTACTTCGTCTGAATCGTGCATGGTGTCATCGCCCACCTCAACCACTAGCGCGCAAAGGAATCCTATGAGCAGTCCGACCAGCACGACCCCCAAATCCAGCAGCATTGGGTTCGGACGAAATGGCTGCGCCGGAAGATTGGCCTGTTGTGCAATCAGGAACTGTTGGCTTTGGGCGCGCTGATCAAGCGCCGATGCCATGGCTGCTTCCTGCTGCTGCTCCAGAAGAGCGTTGTAATTCTTCTGCATCTCCTCGTAGTCGCTGTTCAGGGCGGCAAATTCCGTTTGCACCGCAGGCAGCCCTCCCACCGATCCCTGCAGCTGCGCCAGTCTCGCTTCCAGTTGTTGCTGACGCTCTTGGCGAGCTTTAATGTCCGCGTTCAACGCGATCAGTTGACTTCTCAGCTGGTCGTTCAGTGTGGGTCCATTCACCTGCAGCGCCGGCACGGCAGCCGTCGAACTGGACGCAGCCGGAGCATCCTTGATCTCCACCTTCAATACAGCAATGTCATGTTTCAGCCGAATCACGTCGGGATGTTCCGGCGTATATTTCAGCAGATCGGCGCGCAGCTCCTGCTGCTTCTGTGCCAGTTCAACCTGCAACGGCGTGGCTGGGGGCGGTGCGGCTAATCCCTGGGCGCCGTTTTGCTTCACGTTCAACACAGATTGCAGATACACGCGTTGCTGGTTCGCCTGGGTGAGTGCGTCCTCGTTCGCCTGGATCGCTGTCTCATACTGGCTGATCGTCTGCATGTTGGCCTGCGCCTGCTCCGGCAGACTTTCCACGTGCGAGACCTTGAATGCTTGTATTTTGGCCTGCTGCTGTGCCAGCCGCTGACCCGCCGTATTCAACTGTGCCGTCAGAAAGTCGTACTGCCCCTCGGTCCGCTGGCGTCCCTGCTTCTCGTTCTCCTGGATGAACAAATCCGCCAGCGCCGCGGTCACGTCCCGTGCCTGCTTGGGACTGGTGCCGATATAGGAGATCGTGAAGGCCAGAACTCCACCCCTGCCGTCGCCCGCGTCCGGAACCTCATCGACGGAGATGTCGTGGCGCATGGCTGCAATCACATGTGCCATCGAAGCCTTCTTGCGCAACTTGGGATACAGATCGAACTTCTCGATGATCTGCGGAAAACCCGCCCCGCTCATCACCTGCAGGTTGATTTTCTCCAGCCGCATCACTTCCTGGTTATTGTCGGACGACCGTACGTACACCGATGGCACGTTCTGCGCTTCCACCATAATCGTCGTGGTCGACTTATAGGTGCGCGGTACCAGCGGAGTCAGCGCCAATCCCGCCGCTATCAAAAGAACTGAGGGAATGATGATCCAGTACTTGCGACGTTGAATGACGGCGACAATATCGCCGAGAGATGAGGGTGGTTTGCGTTCCATTACTGCATTCCTCCACGGGTCATGGGATTGCCAAGATTGAACCGGATACCGCCGCTGAACTGATTGCGGGTAAATCCGGAGGTTGACGGCGATGTAGTGGTGGCAAAATCTTCTGAAAACACTGAATAGACAGCGAACAGCTGCACTTGCGATGAGACTTGATAGGACGCTTGCGCGGACCCTCCAAGAAGGTGGCCAGCCTCATAGGTGGCGCTTCCGGAGTAACGCGTATACGACGCTGATTCGGTAATGATCCAATGGCCGCCCACCGGAGTGTAGCCGCTTGCCCCGAGCGAATCGGCGACGAAACTCGGCCCCAGCAAATTCACCAGGAGGGCGCGGCTGTAACTGCCCGAGAATTGGGACTGCCGCACCTGGCGGCTGAGAGCTCCATTCACCGCATAACTTGTGTATTGACTGCTTCCGTACTCCGAAGTGGAAGACTGAATAAAAAGCGGTCCGGCGCCCACCCGTGCCGTCCATGTTGGAGTCAATTGTCGCTGGTAGGTTCCCTGAATTGTTTCGGCCGCTTCATGACCCGTCGGAGTAATGCCATACAGGTAGATGGGCGTTAATTCCACGCCGACCGTGTCGCGCAATGTCCATTGGTAGTCCATCCGCAGATCGGCGCCGGTCGTCAGGAACCTCTCCGTGATATTTTCGTTCGCTCCCACGACATCGGCCGGAACCATCAGGAAGAAGGCGCCGGTCGCCGTCCCGGTAAATGTCATCTTGGGACTCATTAAGTATCGAAAGGTCAGATTGGTGGCCGCGTTCGTCACCTCGAAGCTGTTCTCCAGCAATTGCGTCCCCAGTGTCGGCACCACCACGCCGATTCCGCCGATGCCAAGCGTTTGCGGCAAATACTGATTGAGGCTCAGAAACCGGGCGGCCGTAGTGTTCCACATAATTCCGGAACGGTCAGACAAAAGATGGTCGACGCTCTGGTAAACGCTCTGACTGAAGTTGTTGACCGCGGAGAAACTTGGATACCAGTTGTATTGCGGCTGATACAGCAGAAAATAGCGGGTTCGGCTGCTGCGCAGCACCAGCCCGCCGTCGGCGGTGAATTGTGCAAACGCCGCAGACTGCTGGTTGGTTTGCGTACCCAGAAAGTTGGTTTGCTCGCCACCGGAGGCAGCCAGGCCGAGACCGAAGCGGTCAAACGACTGATTCTCCGCGTTGATCGCATTCACTCCCTGATTCAACGACAAACTCGTTCCCAGATCCTGTCCCGCCAACGGCTGAACGGCCGGATTCGCGTCTCCTGTCCCCGCAGGCACAGCCTGTCCCATCGCCCGGACACCAGACATCAGCGGCCAGACGAGGACCAGAACCATCGCGGTCGTCGGGATGGAAAATCGAATTCTATGAAACCAACGCGAACAATTTGTCACGGGACCACCACAGTGTCACGAGTCTGCAAGGTCACATCTTCACTACCGCGCTTGCCCTTCAGCACGTTGTTGTATTGCACCTTGATGCGCTCCACCTGGCCGGTAGGCAAGGTCCGCAACACATAAATCTTGTTTGGCTTCGCGAACTCCCTTAATCCGCCCGCGGTCGCGACCGCATCGATCACGTTCATCGGCGGGATCAGCGCATACGTTCCCGGACGCAGCACCTGGCCGAGTACATTGATCCGCTGGCTGCGAATTTCCGCCACAATCACGCTGACATCCGGATTGGTCAGGAACTTCGAGAAACGGGCTTCCAGTTCCATCTTCAATTGCGTCGGAGTCAAACCGGCCGCCTGCACATCGCCCACCAGCGGAAGAGAAATTTTGCCGTCTGGACGAACCGGTACGTTGCGTGAGACTTCCGGTTCATGCCAGACATTCACCGTCAGCACATCATCCGCGCCGATGCGATAGTGAGCATCCACGGACGGCGCCACCCGCGTGTCTGGCCGCGCCAGCGCTGTGTCGCCGGACTTGGTTTCAAACGAAGTTCCGATGGGCGCCTGCGGCGTACTGAAAGGGGTATTGAAACCTCCGACCATGGCAACAGTCGGACGCGTTTGCGCGTGCAGCAAGCAGCAGCTCAAGCTCACGGCTGCGGCAACTACTGTGAATTGGGACAATCGAGACAACATTTCTTTTCCTTTCATCATTGGTTCTCCTCGGAGGAACATGCGTCGGAATGTGCCTGACGCAGCCGCGGTAAGCCGGCGTCCTTGATCTTGTAGAGCAGCGCCCGATAGCTGATATCCAGCGATTGCGCCGTTTTGCGGCGATTCCAGCGATGCTCGTTCAACGCACGCAGAATGATCTGACGCTCCATCATCCGCAACGCGCGTTGCGTCTGGATGCGCAGCGGAAGATTTCCATTTGGAACGAAGACCGACTCTGTCGAGGCTGACTCGCTTTCATTCAACGCTTCGACAATGGCCTGCTCATTCCCCAGCACCACGTAGCGCTTCACCAGGTTCTCCAATTCGCGTACATTGCCCGGCCAGTGGTACGCCTCCAGCAGCTTCATTACCGAACTGGAAAGCGGCGTCAGCGTGCGTCCGAACTTCAGCTCGTAGTGGCGCAGAAAATGCGTCAGCAACAAAACCACATCGGAACGATGGTCGCGCAGCGGCGGCAATTCGATCGAGACAACGTTAATGCGATAGAACAAATCCGAACGGAAACGACCTGCCTTAATGTCGGCCTGCAGGTTGCGATGGGTCGCGCAGACCAGCCAGATATCGACCGCCCGCTCTTCCGTGCCACCCAGCCGGCTGAACCGGAAATCCTGCAGTACCTGCAGCAGCTTCGCCTGCACCGACGCGTCCAGGTCCCCAATTTCATCCAGGAACAGCGTTCCATTCTGGGCTTGGTCCACTTTTCCGCTGCGCGTGTGATTGGCTCCCGTGAACGCTCCCGCTTCGTACCCGAACAACTCGCTTTCAATCAGGCTGTGCGGCAACGAAGGACAATTCACCTGAACAAACGCACGATCCCTGCGCGCCGACAGCATATGTAGATTCTGTGCAACAACATTTTTTCCGGTGCCGCTCTCGCCGGTGATCAGCACCGGCATTCCCGCGGTCGCGGCCAGTTGCACCTGACGACGTACCGCCACCATCTCCTGGGAATCCCCGAGAAGGACCGGCATTGGCGCGAAAGTGGGTGAAATCAATTGCATGATTTTGCGACTCGCGCTCTATCTTGCACGTACGACGCCAAACGAAGACATCGACTTGCCAGAACGAAACAAGAGGCTCCCGCTACGCCCGCGAGCCATTGCGAATCAAAGCACTGCAACCGTGTCGAATTCTTTGGCAACAGCGCTTCCCTTCGTCACAAAAATCATTCCCCTTCAAAGATGCACTCCTTTTCCCTCCTCGCTCCGACGCCTTGCATGGGAAGTTCCCTTCGCAATGGGTAAAAGTTTTCACACACTTCGGCGGAGTTTGTTTTCCGATGAATATCTGTCAAGCCCGCTAACCAATCCAATTGCAGTCTCGTCAAAATTCCCAAAGAGGAACGCCCTTGCGTGTCGTAAGCGATAAGAAACAGTCCACATCGGTTACTTCCGTCGGTACTCGGTCAATCGGTTACTAAAAGTCTGTTGTCAAACGCCTACGGAACATGCAGAATCAGCAATGTAAACAGGAGGGGATTCGACGCGCATTGAACTTGGCGGCGATCTCAAGAGGGTAGGGCGATTTTTTCGATGCGGCGTGGATACCAAGCCGCACCGTGACGTTTATTACCCCTCTCCAAAGTTGACGTCTCATAACAACGGGTGAGGTTTCGCCGGGCAACCGATGATGTACGCCACATCCATCATGTAGGGTTTGCTAGTGACGATGCGACTTGGTTTTTCACCGCACGAAACCCCTTACATTTAATTCGGTTAGCAAGATTAACGCGTTGTTGATGCTCCTTTGATCCATTGCTCCGCTTCTGTCTGGGATTCTCGAATCAAGAGTGTCGAGAAGCAGGTTTCGCCTGTTTTCGCACCGACCCCCAGATAACATTTGTTCGCGATACCTAGTACGGATCGATGTTGTTGCAACCTACAGGGTGGTGTTTGTGAATCAGCGATTACGCGTAGTCCTTGTCGAAGACGAGGTTCCAGTACGCGGGTATGTTCAGAATTTGTTGGAGTGCCTCGACTGCAATGTCAATTCCCTGCCGGTCATCGACGTCGCCGAAACTTGCCGCGCCGCCGTTGCAGCCGACCTGGTGTTGATTGACACTACGCTTCCCGGGGTCAGTCTCGAAACCATCCTGATCAAGTTGCGCCAGCAGTTCCCGAATCTCAGCGTCGTTCTTCTCATTCCTGCCGGCAATCGTTCCGGATTTCTTGCTGCTGCCCGCGAAGGTGTCTACGATGTATTGCCCAAGCCGTTCTTGAAACATCAGCTGGACGCGATTCTGCGCCGCGTTCGCGATCGCGTAGTCAGCTCCCAGGCGCAAGCCAGCAATAGTTCCATCATTCGTGAGGAGCTTGGCAACGGAACCTTTTTCCTGGCCGCCACGCCCGCCATGAAGAAGATCTACGACCAGGCCGCCGCCATCGCTCACGCCGACATTCCCGTACTGATTACGGGCGAAAGTGGCGTTGGCAAAGAGGTCGTTGCCCGCCTGATCCATCGCTTGTCCCGCCGCTCCAACGAAGAATGGCTCAAGATCAACTGCGCTGCCCTGCCGCTCGATCTGTTGGAAAGTGAATTGTTCGGCTACGAGGCTGGCGCCTTTACTGGCGCGACCAAATCCAAGCCGGGCAAATTTGAAATGTGCGATAAGGGCACGCTGTTGCTGGACGAAATCGGCGAAATGAGCCCGCAACTGCAAGCCAAGCTGCTGCACGTCCTGCAGGATGGCACCTTCTCCCGGCTCGGTGGCCGCGGAGAAAAACAAACCAACGCCCGCATTCTCGCCGCCACCAACATCGACATTCAAAAAGCTCTTGTCGAAAAGACCTTCCGCGAGGATCTCTACTACAGATTGAGCACGTTCGTTCTGCATATTCCGCCGCTGCGCGAACGTCGCGAGGAAATTCCGTATGTTCTCACCCAGATGTCGCAGCAGTTGGCCATAACTCACGAGCTGGAGCCGGTCCACTTTTCGCCCCAGATGATCGCCGCTTGTGTCGCCTATCACTGGCCGGGCAATCTCCGCGAGCTGGGCAACTTCGTCAAACGCTACCTTGTCATCCGCGACGAACCGGCTGCACTGGCCGATCTCGAGTCAAAAATTCCAGGTTACTTCCTGCCTGTCCAGGAACGGAACAGCCAGGTCACGGCCACGACCAGTCCTGATCTCAAATCCATGGTCCGCGGCTTGAAAGATCAGGCGGAAATGCAGGCCATTCGCGATACTCTGGCGGAAACCAAGTGGAACCGCCGCATCGCCGCCACACGATTGAATATTAGCTACAAGGCATTGCTTTACAAGATCCGGCAATATAATCTGTCTGCCCCCGCGCAATCCGCATAAATTGCAATTCTGCTGTACTCTTGACTGCCTCGGATGCCGCACTCAATCCTTTTATTGAAGAGGTCAACCATGCTTCATAACGTCGTCGTGAATCTCAAGAATTCGAACGTGCTCTACGGTTACTACAGTACCGACCATGACTCTCAGGATCCCGGTATAGTCCCCACCGATCTGCCCACCAGCATGACCATCGAACCGGAAGGCGGCGGTCCCGCGGTGACCTTTCATCTGGAAGATGCCAAGGCGGTTTTCTTCGTCAATTCCTTCACCGGCAGCCCCACGCAGCAGGACGTGCGCTTCTTCGACTCTCTCTCCATTCATCCCTATCTCTGGGTGCGGATCGCGTTTCAGGATGGCGAAATCATGGAAGGCCGCGTGTCGAACGATATCGATTTGTTAACCAAGAACGCATTCCAGCTTTTTCCCGTCGATGAGCTGACCAACAATCGCAGTCTCTTCATTCCGAAAACTTCGCTCAGTAGCTTCCAGATCATCGGACTCCTGGAAGCGCAGGCGGCACACCGGGAAGTCGCCTAGAGCATTTTCCCTATAGCCTATAGATCGACCGAAGCGGGGATGTGGGCGCAGCTTTTCCGTTAAGAAAAGTTGCACTGAGTTGAACTCGGAAAGTTCATAGTAATAGGGAAAATGCTCTGATCGCTCGATTCATCGCTTTTTACTCTCACCTGCAAGGGTGAGGGATCGCAAGGGGCGCGGCCTTGGTCCGCCCCTTGCGCAATTCACGCTTTTGTCACAAGCCCCCCTTCGGTTTCACCCTTCCCCAGGCAACAAACGCGGTGTAGAAGATGGGTAAACTATGGGCCTTCCGCCACCTCACAGTGCAAATTCCTGCACATAACGGGTGCCGTTGAATCGTTCTCTTCCTGTAGACCCTTCAGAATCGCCAATCCCGCGTCAACTGAGGCACAAACGGTTTGGCCCCGCAGTTGCAGTCATCTTCGGTGAGCACACTCCCACGCTCACCGTTGAAGGGATATTCATGAATCACGCAGGGTCGTCCGTGCTGGGCAAATCCACCGTCATTCTGGTGATTGTCGCGATCGCCGCCATCGTACTGAATCTCGCTTTCGCGCATTCGCTTCACTTTGAACCATTCGGTCTGCTTGGGTTTGGTATTTTCTGTCTTGGGTATGCCGGACTGATTCCTTTGCTTTCCAAACGTACCCGCACCCACGACGAATCTGTTTCGTCGCCGTCGACGCACAAGGCAGTCATCGGACCGTCGATTCTCGCCCGCCAGCCGTTAGCCTCCAGGCGCGTCTTCGATCGCGGCGCCCGCCCCTGCCATGCACTCACCATCGATCTTGAAGATTATTTCCACACCGAAGTCGCGTCCCAGGGCGTTTCGTTTTCCGACTGGGAACACCAGCCTTCCAGAATTGAGCCCAGCACCCATCGCTTGCTCGACCTGCTGGATCGCAATCATACCAACGCAACATTTTTTGTGCTCGGCTGGGTGGCCCGGCGTTATCCACGACTCATTCGCGAGATCCATCAGCGCGGCCACGAAATCGGCTGCCACAGCCTCGACCATCAACTGGTCTGTCGCATGAGTCCGACCGCGTTTTATGAGTCCACCGCAACCGCGAAGGATTTGATTGAGTCGGTAGTACAGGAGCCCATCTTCGGCTATCGCGCACCGTGCTTCTCCATCACTCCTGGTTGTGAGTGGGCGTTTGACGCGCTCGCCAAGCTCGGCTTCAGCTATGACTCCAGCGTTCACCCCGTCAACCATCCAACGTATGGCAATCCCACCGCGCCTCGCAGCGCGTATCCAGTCGCTCACGGTCAACTGATGGAGTTCCCCATTGCCACGTGGAGAGTCGCTGGACGCAATCTATCCGTCGGCGGCGGCGCATACCTGCGCCTGCTTCCCTACCAATACATTCAGCGCGGTCTCGAGGCCTGGGAAAAAGATATGCAATCGCCCGCCATGCTCTACCTGCACCCGTGGGAAATTGATCCCTACCAGCCCCACATTCCGCTGTCGTTTCAGTCCAAAGTTCGCCAAACCTGGGGAACGACCATGATGGAGGACAAACTGCAGCGCTTGCTCAACCAGTTTCAATTTGCTCCCGTTCGCGACACCCATAAAGGCGTTCTTGACGGCAAAGGGTACTCGCCCCTGCAATCCACATTTCAGTTGGAAGAAGCAGTCGCGCAGGTGGCCGGATGAACGACGTAATCAAGGCATCGACAACGTCGAACTCGTTCGACTTTACCGGCGCGGCCATCCGTCACGTCATTCACCCCTTGTGGGCGAAGTTCAACCACCCCACCTTTTCCAGCTACATGCGGGAGTTTGAGCGGAATCAGTATCTGCACCCGGACGATTTGCGCAAACTGCAGATGCGCCGCCTGCGGCAACAATTGATCGATGCCTACCGCTACGTCCCTTTTTATCGTCTTCGCATGACGCAAGCCGGCTTGACCCCGCTCGACATTCGCACCCATGAAGATCTGCGCCTCCTGCCTGTCTTGACCAAACGCGATATCCAGGATCACCAGGATCTGCTTGTCTCCAGCAATGTTCCACCCAGCAAGCGGCAACAGAATCAGACCGGAGGATCCACCGGCAGTCCGCTGCAATTTTTTGTCGACCTCGAACGCTCGGATTCACGCATGGCCAGCGTTGCCCGGCACAATGAGTGGGCTGGATTACGAATTGGCGACTGGTATGCCCACCCTTGGGGCTCGCGATTCGATGTCGGCGACACCCCAGACCCGAGTCCGGCCTGGCGGCAGAAATTCCTCTATCGAAATCTTTCGCTGCATACCGCTGCAGTCACTGAAGAAGCCATGATGCGCTTCGTCCAGGTTCTCCGTAAATATCGGCCGAAATACATGGTGGCCTATGCCCAATCGGCGGTTCTGTTCGCAGAATTCTGCACCGCTAACAACATTCACGATATTACGTTCGAATCCATGATCGTCAGCGCCGAAATGTTGCTTCCCGGCAAACGGCAAATCCTGGAAGAAACCTTCCGCGGCAAAGTGTTCGATCGCTATGGCTGTCGCGAAGTCAGCGTCATCGCCAGCGAATGCGAATATCACAGCGGCCTGCACGTCAATGCCGACGCTCTGATTGTTGAAGTCGAGCCCGATCCCAATCTTCCTGCCGGAATGGGCCGGGTACTGGTCACGGATTTGCTAAATCGTTCGATGCCCCTGATTCGCTATGAAATCGGCGATCTTGCCAGCCTCGACTCCGAAATGCGTTGCCCCTGCGGACGTTCGCTGCCGTTGATTGGAAATATTCAGGGCCGCACCTCGGACTTTCTACGCCTTCCCAGCGGTCGCATGATCGCCGGGCCATCGCTGGCCCTGTTGGCCGCGGATATGAACGATGTCCGGCAGGTCCAGTTCATTCAGGCCGATCCATCTCATGTCACTTTAAAAGTCGTCGCCGGCAACGGTTACTGCCAACGTACTGAAGAAGAACTGCGACGACGCATGCAACCTTACCTGGAACAAGAGAGCTGCCTCACGATTGTGATCGCTGACTCGATTCCCTCCGAACCTTCCGGGAAATACAGATTCGTAAAAACGACTGAAGAAAGTGAAATCCCGACGGCCATGAGCCGCTAAAGGAAAAGCACGGATGGGAATACTGCATACTCATTTCATTTTGCCTTTGACTGAACCGGAGCGACATGCCGGTCTGCCTGGCCGCCTGCGCCAGATTAAGAAATTTGACCGGATGTCTGAAAGACAACAGCGCAAAGTCCAGCAGGATCGTCTGCGGAAATTGCTAGAGCACGCGTACACCACAGTGCCTTTCTACCGCAGGCAATTTGATAGCGCCGGCTTCCATCCGCGTGAAGCCCGCGTTGATCATCCGCTGCCGTTGCCGGTTTTGACACGCGAGGATCTTCGCACCGCCGCTACCTGGCTCGTCTCTTCGGCCTTCCCTGCCGATAAACTTCGGGTCGCGCTCAGCGGCGCAACCCATCGCGTGCCAACACGTTTTCACCGCGACATTGAAGGCGTCCGCGACAAGGTTGCCCTCAAAATGAAGCTCGATGAGTGGGCCGGATTCCGTGCCGGCGACAGCGCCATGATGCTTTGGGGAGCGGTCTCCGACGCCGCCAGAGAATTCAATTGGAGATGGCGCGTCTATGAAGGCGTCTTCATGCGCCAGACCCCGCCGCCTCCCGGAGTTGTCGGCATTGATGTACTGGAAAAATGGCGTTGGCGGTACGAGAAACAACGTCCCAAAATTCTGTATGGCCGCGCCACCGTTCTCGCCGCATTCGCAGGCTATCTGCGGGAACGCGGCATCACCCATCGGCCCCATGCTGTCATCTCCACCGCGGAAGTTTTGAGCCTGCCGCATCGCAGGCTTCTCGCATCCGTCTTTAAAAGCGCGCCGTTCAACTACTATGGCCGCCGAGATGTCGGAATGATTGCCGCCGAATGTTCAGAGCACGAGGGACTGCATTTTCATCCCTGGGGTTCGTTTGTCGAATTCGACCCGATCGCCCAATCCCCGGATGGACCTGTCTATCGCCTGCTGGTAACGGACCTGCTCAATTATGGTCAGCCGTTTATTCGCTTCGACACCGGCGACTGTGTCACCCTCACGGAACAAAGTTGTAGCTGTGGACGATGGTTTCCCTTAGTCGGCAAGATTCTTGGACGACTCGAGCAAGGCACGATCGTTGCCAACGGCACTGTCGTTCCCAACATTACGTTCCATGACCCGCTGAACCCGATGAAGGTTCCCGTTCAGCCAGTCCTGGCGTTGCCTGCGAGACGGAAACGCGCCGTCAGCCGGCCGCGCCCGAAAAAAAACGCCATGTCTGCCTGAGATTGAAATTGTGAGCCGGTCCTGCACAGTGCTTCCGATGGCGCCTCTCAGCGCCAATGCCGATCCGCGATTTGAATGCTTCGCAGCAAGTTGATTTTGAGGAGTAAGGATGAGTTTTTTTCACACGAACCTGCTGTTACCACTGGCCGAACGCGAACGGAATGCCGGCCTTGCCCGCCGCCTACGCGAGATTCGCCGCTATGAGCGGATGTCAGAAAAGGACCAGCGAACGATTCAGCAGCAACGGCTGCAACGCATCCTGCAACATGCCTACGACACCGTGCCGCTGTATCGCAAACGATTTGACGATGCCGGTTTCCGCCCCACCGACGCGCGCATCGATCGCCCCCTGCCTTTACCCGCGCTGTGCCGCGATGATCTGCGCGAAGGGGGAGAATCTCTTCGCTCCAACGTCTATCAACTCCAGGATCTGCGCCAGGCCGGCAGCAGTGGCACCACCAGTACGCCGATCCAGTTCTATCGCGACATTGAAGCGTTACGCAACAAAACCGCGATTCAGTGGCAGTTGAATTCCTGGGCAGGCTACAACCCGGGTGATTCTGTCCTGATGCTGTGGGGTGCTCATCGCGATCTGGCGATGCAGCCCAGCTGGCGCTGGCGCTTATACGAAGAGCGGCTGATGCGCTGCATTCCCGCTCCCAGCGGAATCATCAACGACGAAATCCTGGAGCGCTTCCGAGAGCGCTATGAGACTCGCCGCCCATCTGTCCTCTATGCCTACTCCACCGTGCTGGGCGCATTTGCGGCCTACATGCAAAAACACGGAATGAAGCATCGGCCCACCACCGTGATTGCTACTGCCGAAGTGATGAACGATGAGAACCGCAAGCTCGCCGAATCCGTCTTTGGCGTCCCTGTAACCATGCACTATGGAAGCCGCGAAGTCGCCATGATTGCCGCCGAATGTTCGCAGCATCAAGGCCTGCACTTCCATCCCTGGTGCTCGTATGTCGAATTCGATCCCATTGGCGATACGCCGGACGGGCCCGCCTATCGCCTGCTGGTCACCGATCTGCTGAATTACGGCCAGCCCTTCATCCGCTATGACACTGGAGATTGCGTCACCTTAGGTTCGCAGCAATGCGCCTGCGGTCGTCGATTTCCTCTGGTCAGCAAGATTCTCGGCCGAGTCTGCGAAGGCATTATTCTGCCGGATGGCGGCATCATTCCCGGCATCACTCTCGGCACTCAGATGGCCCAGATGGGACAAACATTCCGCTCCATCGCACAAGTCCAGTTCGTGCAGAAAAGCCTGGAACACATTCATCTGCGGTATGCAGTCAAGGGAAATGAGACTTCCAGGCAGTCAGAACTTTCTTCGATCTGTACCGCCATCGACGCGTTAATGAATCAACCCATGAACTGGTCGCTCGAACAGGTGCCCGATATTCCGCGCGAGCGCTCCGGCAAGATTCGCCTGTGCGTGTCGGAAATCCCTCCGCCCGATTCGATGCTCGCCAAAACTTTACTGACTCCGCAGCATCCAGAGCCATCGATTCCGCAGCAATAGGGAGCCGTTGACCCAAGAGCGGTCGAACCTTGCCAGCTGACGGGGCATTCGTCGCGGTCGTTCCCCTCGGGAACGCCATCAGGCCTCAGCGATGATGTCCAGACACTTGGCGGCGAACACGGAGAAAGTGTGATTTTTTTTCACTCGCTCGATACCGGCCGCAGCGAGCCTGCGGCACATTGCGTCGTCTGTCATCAGTGCCTGGATGGCTGCCCGAAGCGCTTCCGGGTTTCCCGGCGCAACTAACAATCCATTCACATCGTGACTCAGATAATCGCGGGTCCCGACCACATCGCTGGCAACTACTGGTTTGCCAAAAGATTCTGCTTCCAGCACTACGACTTGTCCAGTAGAACGATAGTCCGCCTTTAAGGGGACGACGACGAAGCGCGCGCCCTCGAGCAGCTTAAGATACTGAGCACGCGGAATATCACAATGCAACTCGACATTGCTGGGCCTGCACAAATGCGCCACACTGGCAGAGTCGGCCACCACAACAAACGGGAAGTCGAGGTTTTCCACCGCCGCAAACAATGTCTCGTAGTCGCGCAGCGAGCGTCCGGCGGCAAACCCGTAGGCGCCCAAAGAGGTCAGTTGACTCTCCAAAATATTTGTATGGAAAGGTACAAATACCACTCGCTCCAGTGGCAGGTGGAGCTCTCGACTGTACAGCTCACGCTCGCCATCGGAAAAAACAATCATCCTTGCAATGTTACGAGAGACCGCACGCCGAAATGTACGCTTGATTTTCCATGCAAGCCGATTGGGCTGCACTTCATCCAGAAGAATCTCTGCTGCAATATGAGGTTTGTTTCCTGTTCCAACAATAGCGCACAAAAGACCGTACATCTGGGCTTGACGAACTCCGACGGTATATACGGCATCATAATGACGACGTTCGCGAACCAACTGCCATGCGAGTCGGATGGCCCCGGCAAAACTGTCTCCAGCGGAAACTTTTTTTACTGCAAGATTCCAGCGCTCCGACTGCCACATGGAAGAGTTGCTGATAACCCTGGGATCCGGACGACCCGGGCTATCTTCGGTCGGGAAAGTTGACTTACTATGGGCATCGACCTTCGGCATAGTCCACTATAAAAGGATGGTTGTGAAAAAATACAGAAATGAATTCGAAC
>DATJUD010000106.1:0-9119 GCA_035502695.1 Acidobacteriaceae bacterium | reverse complement strand
TTTCTTCCAAGATGAACTTCATTTCTATCCATTTCCGGGGCCATCTTCGAAACGTCTGTATAAGCGTTCCTTTAGAGCCCGTGTGGGCAATCGGTAATATCGCAAGCTCCGCCCCGTGCGGTTGTTTTCAGCCTCGTTCTCTGTGAAAATCCATAAGCACTATTTCTATCATTATGCCAAGTTCTACCGGGGCAATTGCCAAACTCAGGGAGGAGCTTGTCCACGCAAGCTTATCGATCCACCTTCCAGGCCCACAAATACAGCTGGTGCCGTATGTGCATTCATGTTTTGGCGGAGCTGCCGAGGAGTGGAGATCGAATGTGCTGCAATGGGCTCATTTGAACGATGGAGCAGGCTCCCCAGCTGTTCATGAACCCCTTTTCAAATCGTCGCGACCTCCATCGCTGTCTGGGCTGGAAGAGATCGGCGCCTTGCGCCGTCGTGGGTAGTGTAGCGCAAGCGATCGGCGCTTTACATGCATCCGACATCCATCAATTCCGACCGGCTGCACCGTTGTTGCCTGCGCGCCCACTTCGAAAAATTTGACGTGGTGAATTGGCACTCTTCGGGTTAGGATTTTCTCTAGATTGCGCAAGTTCGAAGGAGTCTATGTTGTTAAACACCGGCCAAAATATTTACCTCGTCGTGCTGTGGATCACGCTGTCGATTACTTGCCTGGTCATGCTGAACACGTTTTGGGAGCCGAGCCGGCGCAGTGTTCACAACGACGTCATCGGCTGGCAAATCGCGATTCTGGGAACCATTTATGCAGTGATGATCGGCTTTATGCTGTACGCGGTGTGGAACAACTTCCAGACTGCGGAGACCAACGCCAATAACGAGGCGAATAATCTGGTGAATTTATATCGTGCCGCGGATGGATTGCAGGAACCGCAGCGGGATTTGATCCAGCAAACTGCACGTGCCTATGCTACCCAGGTGATTACGCAAGAGTGGCCAACCATGCACACAGACGAGCCGGGCAAAGGCGAAGAGAGATTCGGGGGCCACCAGTACGTGATGAAGCTTTGGGCCGCGACCACACAAACTCCTACGGCGAACCTGCAGCAGCAGGCCAGCCTTCGTCAGGTAATGATTGAGCTCAGCAGCATGACCGAACATCGGCGTATTCGCCTGTTGGAAAGCCGAACCAAGATGCCCAACATTTTGTGGGGCGTGCTGGTCATGGGCGGCATGATCACGATTGCTTCCTCCTGCCTGATTGGAAGCGAAAATGTGCCGTTGCATTTTGTATTGATTATTTCGCTGAGCCTGCTGGTATCGTTGGCGTTGGTGGCAATCGGCGATATCGATCGTCCATTTCAGGGTTCCGTCCACGTCTCCTCAACCGCGTTTCAGCAGGCGGAAGACACCATGATGCAACCCATGTCACCGACGCAGTAGTTAGGTTCGGCAAGCGATTCCAGAGGCTACAAACACACAAAAGCCGCGTCCCTCGTCAGGATGCGGCTTTTGAAATTTCGGATTCGATGGAACGTTTACTTGGCGTGACTGGTATCGGCTTCGCGCAGACGAGCTGCCTTGCCGCGCAGTGCGCGCAGATAGAACAGCTTGGAGCGGCGCACACGAGCCGAGCGGACTTTCTCCACCCTTTCCACCACTTTGCAGTGCAAGGGGAAAATGCGCTCGACGCCCTGGCCGAAGCTCATCTTGCGAACCGTGAAGCTCCCTTCGGCGCCGTTCTTGCGCGCGATCACAATGCCTTCAAAGGCCTGCACTCGCTCTTTATCGCCCTCTTTAATCTTTACCTGGACGCGGACCGTATCACCCGGGCCAAATTTGGGGAGATCGGTGCGCTGAAGCTTGGCAGCCAAACGCTGCATGACGGGATGAATCGACATAAAATGATTCCTGCTCTAGTGAGAAAATGGAATATGACGCAAAACACTAGTGTACATGGAATCAGCGATTTCGTCTCGTTTTCATAGCTCGATCGCCTCCACTGATGTCTCTTCGGCACTGCGGGTCGGTGGCCCGGAAAGCGGCAGAATTACAGTGAAGGTCGTCCCACTTCTTCCCTGCTCCGGTCGACTGCGCACGTGTATGCTGCCTCTGTGTTTGTCAACGATGCCAGCCGATACCCATAGTCCCAGCCCCGTGCCGATTTCCCCTTTCGTAGTGAAAAAGGGTTCGTAAATCCTTCGTCGAACATCAGGCGGCATACCATGTCCCGTGTCTGAAATTGTGACTCTCACTCCCGGTTCCCCGTGTCGCCAATCGGTGACGGGACGCACGCGAAGCCGTAACGTTCCTCCGTTTGACATCGCATCCGCTGCATTCCCAACCAGGTTTGCGAGCAACTGACGAATCTCTCCGGCGTAACAAACCAGGTGGGGACAATCTGAGGTTTCCAGATTGACCTGGATCTTGTTGCGCGTAAGTTTGCCCCGATAGAGCGTCAGCACAGAATCCAGCAATTCCACCATGTCTGTGGCCATAGCGGATGACTGTTGCTTGTGAAATCGGAGTGCCTGACTGGCGATTTGGGAGACACGCGAAAGTTCTTCCTCGGCCGCCTTCAGATATCCAGCCGTCTCCTCATTCACGACGGTCAGGCGCGCCAGGAAAATCAGGTTCATTACCGCTTCCAATGGATTGTTAATCTCGTGCGCGATGGAAGCGGCCAGCCTGCCGACAACCGCCAGTTTCTCCGCTTGCCGCAAACCCGTTTCTGCCTTTCGTTGCGCGTCGATATCGGTATTCGTTCCGAACCAGCGCACAATCGTACCCGCCTTATCGCGCACCGGCGATGCCAGAGTTAGAAACATGCGAAATTCGCCATCAGCTCCGCGCAACGGAAACGTCATTTCAAACGGTTCACCAGATTTGAGGCAATGCTCGTACTTTTCCAGAACAACCGGCAGCAAATCCGGATTATGCACGGACTGCCATCCCCAACCTTGCATCTGGTCAAAGGTTGTGCCGGTGTACTCATACCAGCGCCGGTTGTACCAACTGATGCTTCCATCTGGATTAGCCATCCACGCCAGTTGCGGAATGGAGTCGGCCAGTACACGAAATTGCTCTTCGCGGGTTTCGATCTCCTGTCGCGCACGCACCTGATCCGTGATGTCGACAGCATGAATGAGGAGTCCGTCGATACGGCCATCCGCGCTTCGATGCGGCTGATAGACAAAATTGAAATACGCATCTTCTTGCTTGCCGGAAGGTCTGCGCCGCAATCGCGCCATCACTTCTCTCCCTACGAAAGGAACTCCGGTCCGATAGACCTCATCCATCCAGCCGAAAAATGGTTGATCCTCCAATTCCGGAAGCGCCTGCCGAATCGGCTTGCCGACAATCTCCCCCGCTAAGGATCGACCAATCAGTTCGACATACTGACGGTTTGCCAGCGTAATATGATGTTCCGGGCCGGTTGTGACCATAATCCCCGCTGGAGCGTTCAAGAAGAGTTCGCGAATCTGGCTGCGCTCGGCTTCTGCGGTTTCGCGCAATTCCCTTTCCCGCTCGACGGCGTCGGCCTCCCAGATGGTGCTTGCAATCTGGTCTGCAACTTGCGCATAGAACGATCGATAGGACTCATCCAGACGCTTTCGAATACTGATACCTGCTAATAGAAAACCGATGGGCTCACCGATGTTGGCGGGCACAATCGGCACGGCGATGGCCTGCTCCGGAGCATGTCCCCACGGCGCCTGCGGCAAAGGGTCCAGCTTCATGGCGCTTAGATCCAGCACACAACTCTCGCTGTTTGTACAGGCCAGAAGTCGCCGCCATCCTTCCGCTCGAAGGTCAATTTTGCCAGGAAAATTTGGCGGTCCCGTGTGCGCGATGAGGTTCGCTTTTGTTCGCTTCGCGTCAAAGAGATAAATGACGGCAAAGGGAAGATCGTAAGGATTGGCTGCAAGCACCTTCACGGCCTCGACACAAGCATCATTGGCGTTACGAGTTTGCGTTCCGAACACGGATGCGAGGTCACGCAATGTGTGCAGCCGACGTGCGCTGATGACCCGATCGGTCGTTTCGATAACGGGCGTGAACACTCCTTCGACGCGACCTGACTCGTCCCGGATCGGGCTGTAGGAAAAACTGAAATAGCACTCTTCCCCGTATCCATCGCGCTCCAGCAAAAGCAGCAAATCTTCGGAGACTGTTGCCTCGCCTCGCTCCATCACCTGATTCAACATTGGCCCGATGACGTTCCAGATCTCTGGCCAGACCTCACGTCCAGGAATTCCTAAAGCCCAAGGATGCTTGCTGCCGATCAGCGGCCGATACGCATCGTTGTAAATCTTGACCAGGTCGGGTCCCCACCAGATCAGCATGGGAAAGCGCGAGTTTAAACATGTACTGACGGAAGTTTTCAGGCTTTGCGGCCATTTTGAAATTGGACCCAGCGGGGTCTTTGCCCAGTCCAACGCTCGCACCCTTGCACCCAACTCACCGCCGCCGGCAAGAAAGTCGAGCACTACTGGCGTTTGTTTCTCCGGGCTCCCCCCGGAATCGTCAGGCTTCATGGCGCAACTCGTCCAACAGAGAGCGGTCCTCTTCCGTCAACGGTGCATTCGCTAGTAAATCGGGGCGGTTCCGCAACGTCTTCGACAGCGATTGCCTGCGACGCCAGCGGCGAATGTCTTCGTGGTTGCCGGAGCTCAATACCGCGGGCACCTCGGCTCCACGAAACTCCGGCGGACGAGTGTAATGAGGATAATCGAGCAACCCTCCGGAATCGCATGTCGATCGCGGATGAGGCCTCTCGGATGTGACATCTCCCTCCGGCGCTGCGGGATCGGCGGAGAAACTCTCGTAGCGGCTGGAATCTTCGTTGCCGAGTACGCCTGGCAAAAGTCGGCTGACCGCGTCGACAATCACCGCAGCCGCTAACTCTCCACCGGAGATCACATAGTCCCCAATCGAAATTTCCATATCTGCCAGCAGTTCGTTGACTCGTTCGTCCACACCTTCATAACGTCCGCACAAAAAAACAATTCTCTCCACCTGCGCCAGGTCCCGAGCCACGGCTTGCGTAAATGATTTTCCTTGCGCGGACAGCAGCACCACGCGCTCACGCGCCGAATCCCGCAAAGTTTTTTCCGCAATCCCGAGCGACTCGACAGCGCGGAACAGCGGCTCCGGCTTCAGCACCATCCCCTCGCCACCACCAAATGGACGGTCGTCGACCGTCTTATGCCGATCCGTCGTAAAGTCGCGCAGATTGTGCACTCGAACACGCACTCGATCCTCCGCGATGGCGCGACCCAGAATTCCAAAGCCGAACGGGCTTTCAAAAAACTGCGGAAACACCGTAATGATGTCGAACTGGATCGCCTTCGCCGTCATCGTTCCTGCCTGCGCCGTGGACTTTCGTTAGCTTTTCTGCTTCCACTTGATGTTGCATCCAATGCTGGGCTTCTGCTCGGTCGCCACCGGCTTGCCGGCCAGCACCTGCTCCATCGCAGCGCGCAGATCGCGACCGTCAACGGCAACTTGATTGCCGGGTCGGCTGCCGTCGAGTTGACCTCGATAGACAAGCTTCTTGTCGGCATCGAAAAGAAAGAAATCAGGAGTGCAAGCGGCTTCGAAGGAGCGGGCCACGTCCTGCGATTCATCGAAAAGATATGGAAACTGAAAACCGTGCTCCCTGGCCTGTCGACGCAACCCGTCGGGACCATCGTCCGGATAGGTCTCCGCATCATTGCTGCTGATCGCAACAATTCCAAGGCCACGCCCCGCGAAATCGCGGCCCAACCGTCCGAGCTCCTTGTTGACATGCTGCACAAACGGGCAATGCGCGCAAAGAAACATCACCAGCAGCCCCCGCGGACCCGCGGCCTGATCGCGCGTCATCGTCTTGCCGGAGACAACATCAGGAAGAGAGAAGTTCGGCGCTGTTGTTCCCAGCGCAAGCATAGTAGAAGCAGTACGGGCCATCGGCTCCTCCTTCGACACCTTTGGGGGTTAAGATGCGGCAAGTTCTTTGGGTAATTGTTTTTATCCTAACCCGGAATAGCCCATGGGTCACCGCAAACAACAAGGAGTTGAAGTTGTGAAAACCTGGAGGTCAAATTTTGACACTGCGTCAAAAAAGACTCCACCCGCTACTTAGTTCGGGTTGGCGGGTGGCGTATTTTTCTTACCGAACAAATGTTTCATCTTACCCACAACAGTGGAAGCATTGCGGTGCATCAGTCCACTCACATCCGCGGTGATCACTGGAGCATTCGCCGTGCCTGTCACCAGCATGGGAACTCCCTGGGCGGCTTCTTTTTCTGAACCGGACTTCCCGAACTGATTCATCTTGGTCATCAACCCCACACCCACTTTTCCTGCTCCGCGAGCGTTGCTCACGTGCGCAACAAGGCGAAACGACAGCGCACCGGTCGGCGATATTGTGCCGCTGCCCGTGGATCGTCCCATCCCTAGAATTGTGCCGTCAATGTCTTTTACCTGAATGCCAGCATTACTGGCCTGCAGATCAAATTTCATATTTTGGATCGTCGTAGTGCTTCCGGTTTTCACGCCTCCCAGTGCCGCGATCCCCTGAATTTTCGATCCAAGGTCATACCCCACCAGCCGTGCATTCTCCAGTTCCACCGGCCCCGTGATCGCCAGATCGTTTGCCGTTCCTGTGATTTCGAGCGTCAGGGTCAATGTCCCATCCTTCAGTTGCGATCCATTCGGCAACTTCACTCCGGCTGCGGTCATCAGCGGTTGCAACTCGTCAATCGGCACAGCTGCAGCGGCCACTTTCAAATCGACCCACGGATTGTCGCCCGCGAGCCGATAGCTGCCGCTCAACTGAATCGTGCCCGTTCCCAGGCCGATGGAAGCCTGCTGCAGTTGTCCGGTGTTGTCATCCATTCGATGCTTGATGTCGTAGGTCAGATCGATCGGCTGCGGTGAGGGCGCGCCGGTTTTTGTCAGCTGCAGCCCCTGCATGTGAAGGGCTCCACGACTGTGCACCGTGCTTCCATCGGAGGTCGCATGCGCAGTGATGTTTGCGACCACGGAAATTCCCGCATTGGCATCGAGAAATCCGACCGCCACCGGGTTCAGGTGTTGAACAGCAATGTCAACATCCGCTGGCGTTTTGGCTGCGTTCTCGACATTCACCGGGCCGATATTTCCCTTGACCAACACCGCGCCATCGCCGGGCAGCGTTGCTCCCAGCTCAAATGGAAAACGCTGCGTCAGTCCGAAATTCTGCACGGTGAGACGGACGTGATCGTAGACCAGCGGCGACCCGTTCGCAGGCGCGGTTTCCACCACCGCACGACCGTCTTGAATCCCGATGAAGTCCACCACCGACCGAAACAACGCCGCCTTCGATTTCGAATTCGAAGTCAGGCTCGCCGCATTCCGGCTCAGGCTGGAGAAGTTCCACTGGCCATTCGGTCCCTCCACCAAATGAATCTGCGGCGCCTCGATTTCAATGCTGCGGATATGCAATTGCCGATGGAAGATCAGCGGTTTCATGTCTACTCCGATGCGCACCTCTCGCGCGGACAACAGCGGAATCGAGCTAAACGCAGGATCGTCCGCAATGCTCAAATGGTCGGCGACCAGGCTGCCCGATACCAGCGACAGCCGCAGGTTGCCCAAGGTCACTGGGCGTCCCAGACCTGCAGATAGCCGCGTCTCCAGCGTGGGGCGAAACGTATTGGCGTTGACGAAGAATGGAATGGCGACAATCGCGGCAATTACAATCACCAGCAATCCCGCGAGGATTTTCATCCACAACTTCATCAAATCTCTCTCCAACAGTAGATATCAATCGACTCTGGTTGATCGACGCCAATGAACATCCCTGCGTGCCATGTCTTTTTCGCGTTCGTAGCTTCGTCGAACCGGCGCGCGGACCTTTGATCCTGAGACTAACGCACGCTACATCTATACTGGCAATAAATCTAGAAGCGGACCATCAAGGAAAATTGCGTGTACGAATCCGAATTTGAACAAAGTGTCTTCGATCTTCGCCGCGACAAACTGCGGCAGATTGAGGCTCTCGGCCATCCGGTGTACCCCAACAGCTTCTCCGCGTCTCACACCCTGGCAGACATTCGCAGCGAATACGATGCTGCGACCAGCGAAACGCTGGAGCAGAATCGCGTCACCGTTGCCGTGGCCGGACGCATCATGGCGATTCGCGCTCAGGGCAAGGCTGGATTCGCAGTGCTGCAGCAGAACGGCGCGCGGCTGCAGATCTACGTGCGCATGGATGCCGTCGGCGAGAACGCATTCCAGCTCTACAAGCTGCTCGACATGGGCGACCACATTGGCGTCAGCGGCTACCTGTTCCGTACTCGCACCGGGGAGCTGACCATCCACGTCGACTCGCTGACTTTTTTATCAAAGGCCATGCTGCCGTTGCCGGAAAAATATCATGGCCTAGCCGATGTCGAGCTGCGCTATCGCCAGCGCTACGTCGATCTGTTTATGAATGCCGATGTGCGCGAGGTTTTCGTCAAGCGCGCCGCGGTGTTGCGCGCCATGCGCAAGTTTTTCGATACGCGAGGATTTCTGGAAGTGGAAACGCCGATGATGCAGCCGATCGCCGGTGGCGCTGCGGCCAAGCCTTTTACCACGCATCACAACGCGCTCGACATTAATCTGTTTCTGCGCATCGCGCCGGAGCTGTATCTGAAGCGGCTGGTGGTCGGCGGACTCGACCGGGTGTATGAGATCAACCGCAATTTTCGCAATGAAGGCATCTCCACCCAGCACAATCCTGAGTTCACCATGCTGGAGTTCTACCAGGCCTACGCGAATTACCACGACCTGATGGATCTGACCGAGGAGCTGATCCAGTTTGTCGCGATGGAAGTGAATGGGACGACGAAGACAGTCTTCAACGATGTCGAGATCGACCTCGACAAGAACAATTGGAAGCGCTACACCATGCGGGAGGCGATTATCCACTTCTGGCCGGAACACCTTTATGGGCGCGGGCCTGACCCGTCTGTCTTCGCAAGCAGGAACGAACTTCATTACTTTGTGGCCCAAGCGCGGGTCATCGCCGAAGACAACCTCAGACAGATGGGGAGCAGTTCGATGATCGCTGAGATGCTCCACCCTCATTCTGCGGACGAATTGCGAAGGATTGAGGACGAGTTGGAAGCGGGCGAAGCGCTCGGAAA
>DATJUD010000105.1:0-27152 GCA_035502695.1 Acidobacteriaceae bacterium | reverse complement strand
AATCTGCATTCGCTCAATGAATTGCTTCTACGATCGACAGAAAATGTGGCCGGTCGCACTCATGATTGTCGCCTCATTTCTCGTCACGGCTCACTGCCTTTGCGCACAAACAATCAAAGTGCCTGGATTGACAGTGCTTCCGCAGAGTTACGGACCCTATAGCGGACACTTTCTGCAAGGCGGCATCGGATTGACCAAGCCGCTGCCGGCCACTGACCCTGTCTTGAAAGCGAATGCTCCATGGACACTCTCTGCATGGGTTGAGTTTTCTCCGCCGCCGACAGGCTCAGTATTGATTGCTGGAGCAGGCGATCCACGCGATGAAGATTCTCGTTTCTTTGTGATCGCCGATGGACGGCCTGAGCTCCGCTTCGGACGTGGTTATTCTCTCCGCGCGTCCGGCCCGCTCGACATGTCCGGATGGCACCTGCTGACAGCGAGTTTCGATGGAAGCGAGGCTCGCCTCTATGTGGATGGAGCTGTAGTCGCTCGCGGCCCACTCCAGGGCGGACCCATCCAGCCGCAAATGCTGATGGCTCCGGTAGAGTCGCCGTGCATCGCAACTTTCTGCGAACATTTCGGCGGACGCATCGCTTTATTTTCGCTGAGTCGCGAAGCACTTTCCGCGCAAGCCGTCGCAGCGTTGGCTGCAAAAAAGCCCGACTTCTCGCTGATTGCATTTGAAGAAGGGTCCAAGCCCTGGGCGCTGCAGGTACTCCAGTATGTCGGCAATCTTGCACCGCAGAATCCGGCAACACTTCCCCATCGCAATGCACCCTTCAGCAAGCCTGTTGCGGAAACTCTACCGCCCTCAAAGACTACCCTGCAAGCCGCGGGCAGTGCCGATTGGGTACTCGAGGGAGGGTGGAAACTTGCTGCGGCGCCCAAGGTTTCCGCAACACCCGAGAGCATCTCAACACCCGGTTTCAATACTAGCGATTGGCTGGCGGCAACTGTCCCGGGCACCGTGCTGACAACGATGATTGCGCGCGGCATCTATCCTGATCCAGATTATGGATTGAACAACCTCGACATCCCGGAAAGTCTGAACCGGCAGAAATACTGGTATCGCGCGGAATTCACATCGCCACATTCCGACCACGATTCACACGTCTCGCTGATTCTTGATGGGATCAATTATCAAGCTGAAGTGTGGCTCAACGGTCAGCACCTCGGATCTATCAAAGGCGCCTTCATCCGTGGCGTTTTCGACGTGAGCCACCTGCTCCGCGCCGACGGTGAAAACGCGCTCGCCATCCTGGTCTCGCCAGCCCCGCATCCAGGAATTCCAAACGTTCAATCGATCGCCTTTGGAGCAGGACTGAATGGCGGCGCAATGGAACTCGACGGTCCTACATTTATGGCGACAGAGGGATGGGACTGGGTTCCTCCCATGCACGACCGCGATACCGGACTGTGGCAGAATGTGCATCTGGTGGCGACCGGTCCGGTCGCGATTGAAGATCCCCAGGTCATCACGCATTTGCCGCTGCCGGATATCACACAGGCTGACATCACGGTCAATGTGCCACTGAAAAATGTCTCCCAGCAGGCGGTGCACGGAACTCTCACAGCTTTATTTGAAGGCGTCGAAGTCAACAAGGAATTAACGCTCCCTCCAGGCGAGCACACGATTTCCCTTTCGCCGACAGAGTTTCCTCAGCTCCATCTGAATCATCCACGGCTATGGTGGCCAAACGGGTACGGCAAGCCGGAACTGTACCATCTGCAACTTCGTTTCGCCACAAACAACGGGACCTCCAGCGAAAAGAAATTGCAATTTGGTGTTCGCGAAGTCACCTACGAGTTGAGCCTGCTCAATCACTCCGGCGTGTTGCGTCGGATGGATTATGATCCAACGGTCGGTCGCACCGCAATCGAACCGCAGGTGGATGTCACTCACGAAGGCATGCGCCAGGTCCCCGGTGGCTGGGCTTCTTCGATCAACGCAGGCGACGATGCTTCTCCCGCGTTGCGAACCGTCGCGGATACCCGCGCCACTCCGTATCTCATTCTGAAAGTCAACGGCGTCCGCATCGCAGTTCGCGGCGGCAGCTGGGGCATGGACGACTCCCGGAAACGAATCTCGCGCGCTCACCTGGAACCATTCTTCCGCTACGACCGCGACGCCAATCTCAACATTATTCGCAACTGGCAGGGACAAAACACAGAAGAAAACTTTTACGACCTGGCCGACAAATACGGTCTGATGGTCTGGAATGATTTCTGGGAGGTGACCCAGGATTCAAATGCGGAAGCCGAAGACCCGCAACTTTTTCTGAACAATGCTCGCGACACAATCCTTCGCTACAGGAATCACCCTTCGATCGTGATGTGGTGCGGGCGCAACGAAGGCGTTCCACAGCCGATCATCAACAAGGGCTTGATCCAACTAACCCACTCACTGGACGGCACGCGCTATTACTCTCCGAGTTCGAACCGAGTGAATCTGCTGAACAGTGGGCCCTATTCCTACGAGAATCCCGCCGGCTATTACACGACGATTGATCAAGGCTTTGCCGTTGAAATCGGCACTCCATCCTTGCCCACGCTGGAATGGTTCTCTCGCTGGATTCCCAAAGTCGATCGCTGGCCCATCACCGATGATTGGGCCTATCACAACTGGCATCCCCATGATGCCTTCAATCAACACCTGCAAACTCAATTTGGAATCGGCAACAGCCTCGAAGATTATGAGCGCAAGGCGCAGATGATGAATTACGTCGACTATCGCGCCATCTTCGAAGGTTTCAATGCACACCTGTGGGCTCCAAACGGCGGTCGCCTGTTGTGGATGACGCAGCCCGCTTGGCCGAGCACTTTATGGGGTATTCTCAGCTCCGACTACGACACACAGGCCTCGTATTACGGAACGAAGAAAGCGTGCGAACCCGTCCACGTTCAACTCGATCTTTCTAACAACGATGTCGCAGTCGTCAATACAACCAGAGAACAGCTTCACGGATTGAAAGTCGCTGCGGATGTATACAGTCTCGACAGCAAGCTGCTGCTGCACCGCGAAACCATGCTCGACGCGGCACCGGACGATGTCACCCATGCGCTGAATCTCAATATCGTCCCCTTGATGAGCGATGGAAAATTGGTCTTTGTGCGGCTGGCGCTGCTCGGATCCGATGGTCAGACACTCTCGCAAAACTTCTATTGGCGCGCAGACTCTGACGCCGGCTATCGTGCGCTCAATCAATTATCGCCAGCGAAACTTTTTATTACCGCTCATCTGCAGCCTGGCGCCAGCAAAGCTTCTAAAGGAGGACGCCGCATTGATGTCGATCTAAAAAATGCTGGCGATGTCGTCGCGCTCAACACCAAGCTGGGTGTATTCGCTGCCGATGGATCGGAAGTATTACCCGCATATTTCAGCGACAACTATATCTCTCTGTTGCCGGGCGAGGAACGATCTATCGTCATCGACATTCCCGCGACTAACGACACCCACAACCTGAGCCTGCACGTGCGCGGCTGGAACATCGCCGCCGCATCCGAAAACATAACAGGAGCCGTCGGAACGTCACGCTAACCATAAAGCCGGATCAGTCGCTGCCAGCAAGCGGTCTGCGTCACAAAAACCATCGCGCCACGCCACAAGTTTGATTATGCCGAAGCTCGATGCGGCCAAATGAAAGTGGCGGAGCACTTTCGCTCCGCCACCTTCGATTCATGTTTCAGCCACTAGCGAATGGCTATGGTCTGCCACCGCCGCCGCTGGGTGGTTTTCCGCCGCCACCTCCGCCGTGCCCGCCGCTTGGCGGCTTACCACCTCCCCCACTTGGAGGCTTGCCACCACCGCCGCCACCGTTGTGGGGTGGTTTACCGCCCCCATTGTTGGGTGGCTTGCCATTGTTCGGTGGCTTTCCCCCGTGATAGGGAGGCTTACCGCCATTATTCGGCGGGTGCCCGCCGTGATATGGAGGTTTGCTGGAAGCCGGTGGACGGTGATACGGTGGATATCCGCCTTTCGGTGGATGTCCCGGATAGTAACCTGAATGAGGGTAATAGTGGCCGCCGCCCGGTCCGCGGAAGCGATAGCTACCCCATCCGTGACTGTAGCCCCAGTAGGCCCACGGCCCTACACCCAGGAAGATTCCATTGTAAAAATATCCCGGGCCGTAATACCCCGGCGGAGCGCAGGCATAGGGCGCGTAGTTATAGTAGCCATACCGACAAGGGGGTGGCGCGCCGAACGTGATCGATACCTGTGCGGAGGCTTTTGGAAGCAGCACGACCGGCACAAGTAGCGCTGCTGCAATAACGATCGATTTGAATCCACGCATTCGTAATCTCTCCAAAAACTTTGCCATGGCTGAGACTCGGTGGGTTACCGTAGTGCCCGCGTTCGGCTTTCCGTACACGTCGACCGAAGCACCTCTTCAGGAGCGGTTTTCTCAGGAAGAATAGCTTGCCTGCTCTCGTTAGGCAACCTTAATCGTCCACTCCAGGGGACCGTGTGACATTTCACTTTCATAGGATGACTTCCACGCATCCCATGCCATGATATTTCTACCGCAAGCAAATTTCCGGTCCGTCGATTCTGCTGCTTTTCTTCTGTGCGCCTGCGCCTCCATTATCCAACTAAAGGTGTGTCGCTCTGCAATGTCTCGAGACGACGTACGAGCGCGCGCTTTGCTTCCCCATCCTCTAGATCCACGAGGTTGATGGTGACATTTGCCAGCAATGCCTTTCGGCTAGCGTCCAGTAAATGTCGGGCCGTCGCCAGATCGCTTGACAGAAAATCCGGTGAATTGAGGGCTATCTCCGCCGCATACGCTTCCAGCTTGGCAGTTACCTCCGCCGCGGCCAACGGCACCTCCGTACAGACCACGAGGCTTCGCTGTGCGTCAGCATCGGCGGACGCACTTCGGGTCTTTCTTGCAGCCATGTATCGGTCGAACGCCCGAATGTCTTCCTCTGCATAACGCGCCAATTTCTCTTCACAGATTTTTACCTTGGCGGCGATTGCCTTCATTCCCACACCTGATTTCCGCGTAGAGCTGATGGCGCACACCATCTGCAACAGCGCTGCTGCAAAGCTCGCCGTAACCGCTGCGACCGCGCCACCGCCAGGTGTAGCAGAACCCGCGGCAACACGGTTCCGAAATTCCAGCAGTGAATTTTCCCAGAGCGACCCATCGTGGTTTTCCGTCATCGGGCAGGCTCCAGCGGATTCTCTATCAGCGCCGTTAGATATTCAACACACAACTCGAGCTCCGCCAGCGGAACACATTCCCTCGGACTGTGCGCCGTACGCATATCCCCCGGCCCCAGCACAATCGTATCGTCCGCCACTGTCGACATCAGCGGAGCCTCCGTACCGAAAGGCACGCCAATCGGATCGCGCCCGCTGATCTCCATCCATCGTCGAACCAATGGCGAGTGGGCAGCGGTCTCAAATCCAGGTTGCTCCCGCAGCACGATCAACTCGTAGCGAAAGCCGGGATCATGCATCCGTAAATCGTGAACCATCCGCAGCACAATGTCAGGAATCTCTCCTATCGGATCTCCGGGCAGCGGTCTCCATTCCAGCAGGAACTTGCATTCCCCTGGGATGATGTTCTTCGCTGTCCCTCCCTCGATGGTTCCGACGTTGAACGTCGTATACGGCGGATCAAAAATACTCGTCTCCTCCCGAACCGCCGCTTCTTGGAGCGACAGCGCATATTGCTCGATCTTTCCAATCAACTTCGCGGCGCGATAAATGGCAGAAATTCCCTCTGCAGGATGGGCACTGTGCGCCTCTCTTCCAAACACGCGAATTTCCGCCAAACCATACCCTTTTCCGGCGCGTGCAGGACGCAGCGATGTTGGCTCGCCCACAACCACATGCCGAGGCCGCAATAAGCCGGCCTTCAGTAGATGCCGCAACCCCACGCAGCCAACCTCTTCCTCCGCCGTTAGGACAAGCGCAACCGTCGACGCGACATGAGGCTCGTCCGCAGTGAGAAGAGCCGCCAGCAGACAGGCCAAAAAGCCTTTTACATCGCAGGCACCGCATCCATGCAATACACCGCCGGCCACCTGCGAGTGAATAGCCTCGTTCCATTCCGCACTGTATGGCACGGTATCCGTATGACAGACAAACGCAAGGTCGACGGCGAAGTCATCCGCCTTTTGCCAGGACGGCGTTGCCAGCAGATTAATTTTCTCTACCCCACTGGCATCGTGATACGCCAGCTCTCGAATATTCCAGGCGCGTTCGCGCAGCGCATCCTCGACAAATTCAATCAGCGGACGATTTGTCATCGATGAAACAGACGGGATACGAATCAACGCATCGAGCAACAAAGCGGGTGACAGCTTATCCATTACATCGCTCCATCCGCGATCATCGCGCCTGATGGCGAACATGTTGAAACCCGCTTGCCCACGACGAAAACCTGCGGCAAATTCGGCACCGCCGCAAAGTACGCCAATTCACGATAATCGCGAAATTCGTGGATTAGAAAGTCCGCCGACTTGCCTGCTTGGAGCGAGCCGATCATATCCCCGAGACCGAGACTCCATGCGGCGTTGATCGTCGCAGCCGTCAGAGCCTCCGAGGGAAGCATCTTCATCTGCTGGCACGCCAGTGACATGACAAACGGCATTGAAGTGGTCGGTGATGAGCCCGGATTGAAGTCCGTCGCCAGCACAACAGCAAGCCCAGCATCCATCATGGCGCGAGCATTGGGATAGCGATCGCGCCCCAGGCAAAAAACAGACGCGGGCACCAGCACCGGCTGTACCGATGCCCTCGCCAGCGCAGCGATTCCATCCTCATCCGTGTACTCCAGATGATCTGCTGTTGTTGCACCGAGATCTGCCGCGAGCGCTGCTCCGCCATCGGCTGCAAACTGTTCCACGTGCATGCGCAGCCCGAATCCAGCATCCTTCGCCGCCGACAAAATCTCGCGGCTCTCCTCAATCGTGAACGCGTGTTCGTCGCAGAACACATCGCAAAACTGTGCCAGCTTCTCCTGCCGCACGCGCGACAATATCTCTAGCACCACCAGCGCGATATAACCTGCCCGATCTCGCTGAAACTCGGGAGGGATAGCATGAGCGGCAAGTAGCGTTGCCACAATCCGCAGCGGCGTTTCTTTCGCCAAAGATCGAATCACGCCGAGAATCTTCAACTCCGCATCGAGCGACAATCCGTAGCCCGACTTCACCTCGACCGTCGTCGTGCCATTGCGCAGAAACCATTCCGCATGGCGACCCGCCAGCGTCAATAGTTCTTGCGCGGTCGCGCTGCGCGTGGCACCCACTGTGGTGGCAATGCCTCCGCCGGCCGCCGCAATCTGCTGGTAGGTCTTGCCCGCAATGCGCTGTTCAAACTCCGCAGCGCGAGAACCCGCAAACACCATGTGCGTGTGTGCATCCACAAATCCAGGCGTCACCACGCAACCGCGCGCATCGATCACGGGAAGATGTTTCTCCTGCGCTACCGCCGCTCCTACTTCGTCCGTTGTGCCCGTGCGTTCGACTTTTCCGTCGGCAACCAGCATCGCGCCATCTTTGATGATGGCCAATTCGCACATTTCGACCGCGCCTCGACGAGGACCACCCTTCCCCGCCAGCGTGACAAGCTGTCCGCAGTGGATCACCGCGAACCTTTTCGGCGTTGAATCGTTCATGCGCGACGCATCGGAATCGCGATGCTTTTGCTTTCGGCTGTTTCGATGGCCTGCTCATACCCGGCATCAGCATGACGCGCCACTCCGATTCCGGGGTCGTTATTCAGCACGCGATGCAAGCGCTCTTGGGCAAGCTTGGTTCCATCAGCGACGCACACCTGACCAGCATGCAGCGAATACCCCATGCCGACTCCACCACCATGATGAAACGACACCCAACTCGCGCCGCTAGCGGTATTCAACAACGCATTCAGAATTGGCCAATCCGCAATCGCGTCCGAGCCATCCTTCATTTGCTCGGTCTCGCGGTAGGGCGAAGCGACAGAACCGGTGTCCAGATGATCGCGGCCAATCGCAATGGGCGCCTTCAGTTCCCCGCTGCGAACTAGATCGTTCATTGCCTCGCCCATGCGCGCCCGCTCTCCATAGCGCAACCAGCAAATGCGAGCCGGCAGCCCCTGAAAATGCACTCGCTCCCTCGCCAGGTGAATCCACCGGGTAAGGATTTCATTATCTGGAAATAGTTTGATCGCCAGCTCGTCGGTACGGTAGATATCCGCTGGATCTCCCGACAAGGCGACCCAGCGAAACGGTCCGGCGCCTTCGCAGAACAAAGGACGAATATATTCCGGCGTAAATCCGGGAATATCGAAGGCCTGTTTGCATCCGGCATCGAACGCGCGCTTGCGAATGTTGTTGCCGTAATCGAATGCGACCGCTCCGCGCCGCTGCATGGCCAGCATCGCGTCCACATGAACGACCATGCTCGCCATCGACAGCTTGACGTATTCCACGGGATCCGCCTGTCGCAACGTCGACGCAGCCGCCAGCGAATACCCTGCCGGAATATATCCATTCAGCGGATCGTGCGCGCTGGTCTGATCGGTGATGACGTCGATCTCCACCTCTCGCCGCACCAGTTCCGGCAGCACCTCCGCGCAATTGCCGACAAGGCACACGGAGAGCGCTTGCTTTTTCCGTCGCGCATCTTCACAAAGCTTGAGCGCTTCGTCCAGCGACTCAGTCATCCCGTCGCAGTATCCAGTTTCAAGTCGACGCTCAATGCGAGTTCGGTCCGGGTCAATGCCGAGAAAGACCGCGCCGTTCATGGTTGCGGCCAATGGCTGCGCCCCACCCATGCCGCCAATGCCACCCGACACAATCAGCTTTCCCGCGAGGTTTCCTCCAAAGTGACGATCCGCCATCGAGGAAAATGTCTGATAAGTTCCCTGCAGAATTCCTTGCGTGCCGATATAAATCCAACTTCCCGCCGTCATTTGCCCGAACATGATAAGACCGGCTCGATCGAGTTTATGAAACTCATCCCAGTTGGCCCATGCACCCACCAGGTTGGAGTTCGCAATCAACACCCGCGGTGCACCTTCATGTGTGGGAAATATGCCGACAGGCTTGCCCGATTGCACAAGCAACGTGTCCTCATTGCCTAGTCGCTCAAGTTCGCGAACAATGGCGTGATAGCATTCCCAGTTGCGCGCTGCCTTGCCGATTCCTCCATAGACCACCAGCTTTTCCGGCGCTTCGGCGACCTCGGGATCAAGATTATTCATCAGGCAGCGCAGCGCGGCTTCCTGCTGCCAGCCTTTACAACGCAATGCAGTGCCGCGGGGCGCGCGGATCACGGGAGCGGAACTTGCCGTCGTCGTTGACATACTTTAATTCGTCGCAAGCTGCGGCGCAGACCACACCTTGCGAGCGACCTCCTTGTATTCGTTCAGAATTTCCTGCTGCTGCGGATGACGATGATCGCGCACGACAAATCTGCCACCTACGCATACATCAGCGACGGCAGCGGTCCGCATGCCAAACACAATTGCCGGCAGCAGATCCTCGCGCACATCCCCCGCAATCGAAATGTCATTCAAGTCCACCGTGAAGAAGTCTGCCAGCTTGCTGGACTCGATATCCCCAGTTTCGCAACCCAGCGCACTCGCACCGTTCGCTGTTGCACAGCGGAATAGACGCGCCGACAATTCCTGACCATCGATTCCGTCGAGAAGGCTTCGCTGCCGTTGCTGCAGACGCAGATGGTATTCCAACTCACGAGCATCTTCTAGCGGCTCGATCTGCGCCTGGCTGTCGGAGCCCAGGCAAACCGGAATGCCCCGCTCCATCACATCGCGCGCAGCAAAAATGCCGTCGCCCAGGTTGCGCTCCGTAGTTGGACAGGCGCAGATCGCCGCGCGGTTAGCCGCCAGCAAATCCATTTCCTCATGATCGATGTGGATCGCATGCACGGCAGTAAATTGATCGCGCAGCAATCCGTGCCTCTCCAGCAGCCGAACCGGAGTGGTTCCATATTCGCGTTGGCACGCTTCAATTTCCGCCATCTGCTCCGAAACATGCATGTGCAGCGGTCGGTGATGTTCGCGTGCCCAGGCCGCGATCGCTTCGATCGCCTCCAGCGGTTCGGCACGCACACTATGTGGCGCCACGCCAACCCACGCATCCTGCGAGTCATACTCGCGATGCAGGTCGGCCACATTCGCGAGAAATTCCTCTGTCGTCTCCAGAAAACGAATCTGCCCGGGATCCTCTGGCAGCTCGAAACCGGCGCGCTGATACGCCGCCCGCAGCAGGCAAATACGAATGCCGACTGACTCTGCAGCCGCAAAGATTTGCTGCGCCATTATGTTCGGATTCGGATACGGCTTGCCATCTGGCTTCCGATGAACATAATGAAACTCACCCACGGTCGTCGTTCCCGCCAGCAACATTTCAAGAAATGCAGCGCGCGCAACCACATACATCTGCTCCGGCGACAGCGAGGCAGCCGCATAATACATGGCCGCGCGCCACGACCAGAAATCACGCCCTCCCGCGCGTTTCGATTCTGTTCGTCCGCGAATCAATCTCTGGAACGCATGCGAATGTACATTTACAAATCCCGGCAGCAGTGCTTTTCCCCGCAGCGTCACCACTTCAACATCAGCTGCGATCGATGAAGTTCGAGCGGATTCCTCTGCAGTCGTCACCCGTACAATTTTTCCCTGAGCGTCGACCAACAACCCCACCCCTGCCTGCATGCATCCACCGGCATATAGATAGTCGGGTTGAAAAAGTGTCATCATAGGCGCGCCTGAGTCGTTGGAGGGCATCCTGCCGGACTCCCCATAATAGTCTGCCAAGGGCAAAAATGTCCGGGTTTTCGCGCGACCACCTGAGGTTTTCCGCAATCCATCAAGCGGTGGGAGAATGAAGCGTGGACTCTGTACGGATGGACAAATGGCTGTGGGCCGCACGGTTCTTCAAAACTCGTGCGCTGGCAGCGCGTGCCTGCGGACTGGGCCGAATTATTAGTAATCAGCAGCTGGCCAAGGCGGCGCGTGATGTGCGCGTCGGCGACTTCTTACAGGTGAGAAACGACAGTGGCGACTTTGAGATTGAGGTCCTTCAGCTGAACGAAGTTCGCGGGCCCGCGTCGGTAGCTCAGACGTTGTATCGCGAGACAGAAGCGAGCCGCGAATTACGCAAGAAAATCGCAGAAGAACGGAAGGCAATGCCTCAGTTCGACGCCTCGCAAGCTGGCCGGCCATCGAAGCGTGACCGCCGTGTGATTGCCCAACTCCGCGGTCGCCGCTGAACCAGCGCATTAATTCGCGAGTAACCCTGCCAATCGCCGGTACGACTCCAGCCGAGCTTGCGGGTCGTAAGTGTCTGTCACCGCAATCACCTCATTGGCGCCAGTTCCCTGCACCAATCTTTCGAGGCCGGCGCGCACGGTCGCATCCGACCCCACAATGGCCGCCGCTAACTTCTCCTCAACCGCATTTCGTTCCCAATCTTGCCATAGCGGCTCCATGGAATCCACGGGAGGCAGCAATTCCACCGGCCCATTGCGAATCAATTGCAGAAAGCGCTGCTGCGGCGTAGTGAACAATCGCTGCGCAGCGGCATCGGTTTCCGCCGCAATCACCTGCACCGCCACCATCAGGTACGGTTCCTGCAGTGTCTCGCTGCGGCGAAATTCACGTCGATACAGTTCTGTCGCTCGAAAGATATGCGCCGGCGCAAAGTGTGCCGCAAAGGCGAACGGCAACCCCAGCTGCGCCGCCAACTGTGCGCTGTACAGTCCCGACCCCAACAGCGTAATCGGCACCTTGCTGCCTTGTCCGGGAATCGCTTTCACGATTTGCTGCCGCTGCTCCGGCCCTAGATAGGTTTGCAACTCCTGCAGCAGCGCTGGAAAATCCTCGCCGCTCTGCGCTTTGTCTCTCCGCAATGCCCGCATCGTAGCGAAATCGCCACCAGGGGCGCGGCCCAGTCCCAGATCAATCCTTCCTGGGTAGAGCGCCTCCAGGGTGCCAAACTCTTCGGCGACCACCAGCGGCGCATGATTGGGCAGCATGATTCCCCCGCTGCCGACGCGAATCGTTTCTGTCGCCGCCGCCACGTGTCCAATCAAGATCGATGTGGCGGAGCACGCCAGTCCGGCAATCGAATGATGTTCGGCCAGCCAATAGCGCCTGTACCCCAACTTCTCCACATGCTCGGCCAACTCCACAGAGCGCGCGATTGCGCTGCCCGCCGACTCGCCGGGGCGCATGCCCACCAGATCCAGCACCGAAATGGCCAACTTTGTCTCCATGCCCATTGGATGAATCATTTCGCCAAGCGATGCGAAGCTTCCCGGCCAGCCTACTCGCCGCCCGCACGCATCAATTCGAGACTCGACACTGTCAGATTGCAACAGAAAGTTAACGACTAATTGTAAGGATATCTATTCACCGCGCAACGCGTGGATGGGATTGGCAGAAGCTGCCCGGCGAGCAGGAAGTGCTGAGGCGACCAAGGCCAACACGAAGATGACCACAGTAGCCGGAACCAGGACGAGAGGATCGAAAGGGCTGACTCTAAATAGGAAGGAGCGCAGTAGGGCGGAAGCCGCGGCCGCTCCTGCCAACCCAAAAGCGCAGCCAATCAGGGCGAGCTTGATACCGGATTGCAAAACCAGACGCACGATTCCTGACCGCTGCGAGCCAAGAGCGATCTTGACGTCAGAGATTCGCCACGCCACCACTACCTGCGAGAGTCGTCGTTTCACATCCCTTTTACATTCAGGCGATGTTGCGACGCCTTTTTCTGGCCCTCAACATGCATCGGTAAAGAGCGTGGACGTTCTCTGATGCGCAACGAACATCTCCCACATCCTCACCTTGCTAAGGAGAAACAAGTCATGAAGGTCATCGCCTTTGAAGAGCATTACAAGATACCTGCGATTGCGCAGGCCAACAAAGCTAATCCGATTGAGCAAATCTATGACACGTGGAATAAGTTGGGTCGATTCCCCGGCGACCCATCGAAAGGCGTGCCACCCGATATCTACGATCTCGACGAAAAACGAATTGCTGCGATGGACGCGGCTGGAATCGATGTTCAGATCCTCTCCCACACGGTACCGGGTCCGGAAGAGTTGGAACCGAAGCTCGCGATTGAGTTAGCTAGAAAAGCGAATGAAGCGGCGCATGCGACTGTCACCCGATTCCCGGACAGATTTCGAGCTTTTGCAGCATTACCGATGCTCGATCCCAAAGCGGCGGCTGATGAACTTGAGCGCACTGTCCACAAATTGGGCTTCGTCGGCGCTTTGATCAACGGACACGTGAACGGACGGTATTTGGATGACAAGTTTTTCTGGCCGGTATTTGAGTGCGCCGAAAAATTAAACGTTCCCATCTATCTCCACCCCAACCGACCGCCTCAACCCGTGGTGAGTGCTTGCTACGACGGCTTCAATCCTATTGTGTCCGGCTTTCTGGCGTTAGCAGGCCTTGGTTGGCATATCGACACCGGGCATTCACGCCATGCGACTGATTCTTGGCGGGGTATTCGACGAATTTCCTGGTTTGCAGATTATCGTCGGGCACAATTTCGAGATCCTCAGCTGGACCGGATGGCGCGCGACATACGCGTTCCCGCCGAAAGATACAGGTCTCAGGCGCCATGTAATTGATTATCTCCGCGAGAATTTTTATGGCGGAATACTGGCGGGAGAGTTCGCAGACCAGGTGCCCGGCGCGATCGATAGGAGTTGGAGCGCGTCGTATCAGGCCTATCTTGGCATGGCGAACACGATCGGTAGTGATCGCGTCGTTTTCACCACGGACACTCCATACGGAAGCATGAAAGCCGCCCGGCAATGCTTTGATCAGATGCCCATCAACGTGAATGAGAAGGAGAAGATCGCGCACCTTAATGCGGAACACCTGCTCGGTCTTGGCCAGGATGAACGAAGGCCGGCCGCAGCTCTACATCGTTAATGTTGAATTCCTCGCGCAGGCTGCTGGACGCCATGCGAACCGGGCAAATCGTGACCGGAGAGTGTGGTAGCGCAAAATCACTTGCCTGTGCTCTCTCGAGAGGCCTACTTTGTCCGCCCAAACTTTCAATGGCATTCCGAGTGACGTTCCTATCGCCGACAAACCAGCCGTCCATTAATCACAAGTGCGTTTCAGAAGATTTATCCGCCGGAGTTGTTGTTTTCCGGCTCGCCTCGCCGAGCGGACCAACCTGGGCGAGCGAGTTGGCGTTCAAGCGCGGCGACACCAGCCCCCTCGACCCGATCTGGCCAATCTTCGCCATCCTCGATTTGACCCGCGAGGGACGGGGAGAGACCGCAGCCTACCCCAACCTGCAATATTAGGATGTCCTCGAATTCGCGCACTCGGAAGCCGGCATGGCAGTTCGCACCGGCAGTGCGCAACTGCGGCGCATGCGTATCGAAACAAGCGCCCGCGCGAAGATCGTGCAGTAACACTTCGGTTCCACGACACCTCATCCTCGGGACTGGACGTGAAGTTTTCTGTAGCGGGAGAGATTTCGAGGCCGCTCGATATCATCGCGGTTCTGACGGACGATGCGGACCAATCCAATGTGCTACGGGGTGAAAACGGTGGGAGCCTTCTTCAGCACGTCTCCGTGGCGCGTTCGCTGGCGCGCGTGGTGGCGGTCAAGGGCGCCGGGCAACAGTCTGTTCATGTTGCGTTCCCCAGCGGGTTCCACCTCGGCAGTGGTTCCGGTCATCATCTGATTCTGTTCGCTCAGACGCAGCATCAAGGCGCGATTGAAGGAGCTGCGACGACCAGACTCTAGTTGTGTTCCCGACGCTTTCCTCAATGGATTTCCGGCGATATCGAAGGGTGTCCGCGTTCTTCCGAATTCTTTGTCTCCACAATCTACGATCACCTGGCTCCGTATTCTTGTGGCTCCTCGATCAACTGACAAGCTTTTCGGCAATTTCACGACTTCAGCCAACTGAGTGGGAACAGAGGCCCGACTCACGCATCGGATGGGGACCGGGTTGCGGCAGCAAGATACTTCGCCAGGAAAGCACGTCGATCATCGGACATTATCTGAAAGCTACTGTCCAATTCTTGACACCGGACTCGACACCTTCGAGCGTTCGCAGAGCGGCTTGCGCCGATGGTATTGCATTACAAGACAAGCTCTCGGTCTTGCAGTCGAATGTGCAGGAAGCCATTTGGCAGCGGAATTGCATTGAGTGAAGTTGACAGGAGAATTAAAGGCGCTTCGACCCTCTGAGAACACCGCGGTGCCGTACTTCATAGGTGGACATCTCGATCCATTCGCCGCTGCAGATGTTCCTGATGCAGCCAAAACATCAACGCGCCTTCACAACAGAAAAGGAGATCTTATGGCGTCCAATCGCGGTGTCGTTTTTCTTGGTCCCAATCACGTCGAAGTCCAGTCCATCGACTTTCCTAAACTCGAAAATCCGGCAGGAAAGAAGATCAATCACGGCGTCATCCTCAAGGTCGTCTCCACTAACATCTGCGGATCCGATCAGCACATGGTCCGTGGCCGCACTACAGCGCCAGCCGGCATGGTTCTCGGGCACGAGATTACCGGCGAAGTCATCGAACTCGGCTCTGACGTCGAATACATCAACAAAGGAGATCTCGTCACTGTCCCTTTCAACGTCGCCTGCGGCCGCTGTCGCACCTGCCGCTCCGAGGAGACCGGAGTCTGCCTCAATGTAAACCCCGGCCGCGCCGGCGGAGCCTACGGCTACGTCGATATGGGCGGATGGGTCGGCGGCCAAGCCGAGTACGTCATGGTTCCCTACGCCGACTTCAACCTGATAGCGTTCCCCAACAAGGCGCAGGCTATGGCGAAGATCAAGGACCTCACCATGCTCACAGACATCCTCCCCACGGGCTTCCATGGCGCAATCAACGCCGGCGTCAGTGTTGGATCCACCGTCTATGTTGCCGGCGCAGGCCCGGTCGGCATGGCTGCAGCGGCCTCTGCCCATATCCTCGGCGCCGCGGTCGTCCTGGTCGGCGATATGAATGCCGAGCGCCTCGCCCACGTTAAAGCTGTCGGCTATGAACCCATCGACCTTACAAAGGACGCGTCGCTTGAAGATCAGATCGCCCAGATCGTCGGCAAGCCCGAGGTCGACGCAGCAATCGACGCGGTCGGCTTCGAGGCAAAGTCACATGGACAGAACGCAACGGAAGCGCCCGCAGCTGTTCTCAATTCGCTCATGTCCATCACGCGTGCCGCCGGCTCCATCGGCATTCCCGGCCTCTACGTCACCGAAGATCCCGGCGCCAAGGACAAAGCCGCTCAGACCGGAAACCTGAGCATGCGCTTCGGCCTAGGGTGGGCGAAGTCACAACGCTTCTTCACCGGCCAGACTCCGGTCCTCAAGTACAACCGTCAGCTCATGCAGGCCATTCTGCACGACCGTTTGCCCATCGCGAAGATCGTCAACGCAACCGTCATCACTCTCGACGACGCTCCGCAGGGATACAAGGAATTCGACAAGGGAGCAGCGAAGAAGTTCGTCATCGATCCTCACAATCTCATTAACGCTGCGGCGTGACCAACCCATCTACGACAAAACCGTTGGAACGGCCTTGTCGTGAAAGGCAATGACTTGGGCAGGACCTGCTCTCGGAGTGGGACCTGCTGAACTTCAAGGAAGGTACGCGCTGAAGCCGGCACACTGGAAATAGCCTCTGGATCAGATTCGATCCCTGTGCCGTCCATGCGCTCGAAACGCATGGAGCACACGTCGTTGTGGCAATCGACAGATCATATTCACCTGCCCTACCGGTCAACGGCCGTTGAGCGAGAACGCATAGAACTTGTTGTTGTTGCCGTTGTACGGCAGCTTGCGTTCTCGAGTGTCGTATCCGCTGCCCCAGTAAACGACGCCGTCAACAATTGCTGCACCCGACCATACGGCTCCGCCGCTGGGAAAGGTCCACTTGATCTGACCGGTCCTTGCATCCATGGCGTAGAAATTCCCACCCGACGAGCCGGCATAGACCACACCATTCGCGCTAGAGACAAAACCATCTGTAATGTACCGGGAACCCTGCGGATCGGCGGTCTGCCAGAGAATCTTTCCGGTGGCCGGGTCCAGCGCCGTCCATAAACCGCCGCTCGTGGTTTTCTTCTGTCCATCGAAAGTGGTGTAGGTATACGTCTTGTGGCTGCCGTTGGTGATTGCCGTGTAGATGCGTTTGCCGTCAGTGGATGTCCCCCACTCGATGCCACCGAGGACTCCACCCGGGCCAGCCTGCGTCGCCCAAATTTCCTTGCCGGTCGCGGGATCCAGCGCATAGTACATACCGCTCTTCTGGCCCGCGCCAAGCACATCGGTGCGCTTGCCGTTAATGGTCGTGGTAAAGAGATTCGGGTCGGCGCCGAAATCGAAATCCGGCGAGGCATTAGGGTCGGCCATCGTCCACGTATCCGCTGTCAAGGTGTGATGGGCCCACACGATCTTGCCGGTGGTCAAGCGAAGAGCCACGATGCTATCAATGTAGGCGTCGAGCGGCAGCCGCTTGCAATTCGTCTGCCCCGGGTTTACGCAGTATCCATGCGGGACGGAGTAGCTATTGCCGGTGGTCACGTATAGCATTCCTGTTTTGTGGTCAACGACTGGCTGGCTGCTCCACACGGCGGCCCCGTTAAAACCCGCGGGCACCATATAGGTCTTCCATAGGATTTTGCCAGTGTGCGCGTCCAGCGCCTCGACGGAACCGCGGAATGTCGGCGTAATCGTCGTGTGCTCGGTCTTGGAAGACACCCCTGTATAAATGACGCCGTTGTCGATCGTTGCTGATCCAGTCACGATAGCGGCTTGGTTGGCATCCGTCTCGGTACGCCAGATCATCGCGCCGGTACGGGCGTTGATACCGATCTCGAACGCCGGGCCGAGGCCGGCGGTCATCAGGTTGCCGGTGCCGATAACCAACTCGCCATTCCAGTATGCCGGGCTCGTCCGCGAGGCAGAGCCGGCGGTTCCTGTGTAGTCGCTGACATCGTGCGACCAGATGGCCTTGCCTGTCTTGGTGTCGATCGCCCAAAGCTTACCGCCCCAGTCCGGAAAGTAAGCGACCCCGTTGACTACGATCGCCGTTGCCGAGACGTCGCCGGCGGTGGTGAATGTCCATGCGGTCTTCAGATTGCCCACGTTGCCGGCATTGATTGTGTGCTCCTCCGCGGCGCTTCGCGTGTTGTGATTGTTCTGACCTGAACTGACCCACTCCCGCTGGATCGAGACGCCCGACGCGGCGCGGGCGGCAGTTCCGGGCGTATGAGCGCCGGGTGCCGCATTGATTGCAGGTGAGGAGCCGATGGCCCCGGCGCGTACGGGCACATCTGAATACGCCCAGGCTATGGTTAGGACGCCAATAAACGCGGCGAGCAGCGCGGAAACTCCTAGCTTTCTGACAATTCGATCCATTCAGATTTCCTCTCTACGCTCCATTCGACATCTGAAGACGTCAAGACATCGTCAATGTAAGCGAATGCACGCGCTTTACCAACTTCCTGTGTCTTGGAGTTTGGAATTGATGTTGAGAGGAAGGCGGATACGACACCTAGTCGCAATTCGGAAAGCGAATTTCTGTCCAAAACTCGACGGCGCGTGTCGATTTGCTGACGGTTCAGCAGGTGAGCGAACCCGATGTTCAGAACACTTTCTCTACGCGCAGGACGAGCTTGTTGCCTTCCGGCAGGTTCTCGGCGCCGACCTCATGGTAGGCGTTGACATAGAAGAACCATTGGCCGCGATTCACAACGGCGCCAGGACCGATTCCGCCTATTTGCTCACAGGCGTTGGGCACAGGAGTGTCGTTGATGCGGGCATCGGTGATCTGCTTCAGGTAGTAGCCGTTGGCACCAACGTAGACATTCTTGATGATCTCGTAGGAAGCGGTCGCGTTGAAGTGGATGGCCTGGCCAGCTTGCGAAGTTTTGGCGTTCTCGCTAAGCGGAGGCGCATGGTTGGTGGCGTCCCAGAGATAGTGGATGCGCCAGCTGGTCTCAATCCGCTTGGCAGGAAAAAGCGTGACCGCGTAATAGGGATGGATGTCCCAGGCATTGTTGCCGATGTTGACTGTGCTCTCGGGCGAGTAGCGCCCGATTGGAGCATCGATGTCGAACGTGACCCGCTGATAGATCGGCATGCCGAAAACGGTGTGCTTGGGCCACTGCAGAATGATGGGAGCGAAGGTGAAATCGCCCAACCCCTGCCCGACGCCGTGGCCGCCAGTGTCGACATAGGCTCCGGTTAGCACAATCTCCGTTCCGTACCAGGCGCCGAGAATGCGCGGATGATGGGCTAACCAGGCGATGTGGAGCAGCAACGCTCCGCTGTTGATGTCGGTGATTTGCGGGACGACCTGGCCGGCATTATTAAGGGTCTTATTGTCGTGGACGCCTTGACCGATCAGCTCGACAAGCCAGCCGGGAAAGGCAATGGCGTCGAGGAAGCTAGTATCGCCGAGGTTCACAGCCGGGAGAGTCGGCGATTGCTGCGCATGCGCATGAGGCGTAAAAAGTGTCACGAGCGCCAGCATGAGGAGAGCGGAGGAAAGGGCGCTTCGAGTGAACAGTCGAAGCGCCCCGGAAGGTTTACGTGTTCCATGGGTTTTACATACCAATGGCGGCATCTTCCCTGCTGTCTGATTCTGCCAGCTACGGTTCCCAATACCATGTACAGCGGCACGCGAGGAGTCAGGTGCTGCGCGATCGTTCCTGACGTTTTGCTCCAAATCCTAAAACGCATTGCATGCGATCTGCAACTGCCGGGTTCCCTAACCGCGCAGGCTTGCCGGTGGATGGCTCACCGCGGAAAGTTCGTCATACGCTGCCTGTGGCAACTCTAACCCTGCGGCTGCAACATTCTCTTCCAGATGCGCAACTGAGGATGTTCCGGGAATGGGCAGAATCACCTTGGACCTTCTGAGCAGCCACGCCAAAGCGACTTGGAGAGGAGTGGCCTTGAGTGCTTTGGCTACTTTCTCTATCGCGTCATCTGCCTTTCTTCCTTGACCAAGCGGGGCCCATGGAAGGAAAGCGATGTCATTCTGTTCGCAATAATCGACGATGAAGTCGGACTCGCGGTCGGCAAAGCTGTAGCGGTTCTGCACCGAGACAATGGGCACAATTTTGCGAGCGCGTTCGATATGCTCGCGGGTGACGTTGGAGAGCGCGACATGACGAATTTTGCCTTGCTCGCGCAGCGTGGCCAACGCCTCAACTGATGCCTCGAAGGAGACTGCATTGTCGGGCGCGTGCAGTTGGTAAATATCGATTCGGTCCAGGCGTAGACGCTTGAGGCTGCCCTCGAGCGCTTCAGTGAGATGGTGAGGACTGGCGTTGTGTGTCCATTGGTTGGGGCCGGGCCGCTCCCATCCGCCTTTGGTCGCGATAACCAGGTCGGCGGGGTATGGATAGAGCGCCTCCGCGATCAATTCTTCGGAGATGCTGGGCCCATAAGAGTCCGCTGTGTCGATGAGGTTGACGTCAAGGTCAATCGCTCGCCTTAAAGTTGCAAGAGATGCAGCCTCGTCCGCAGGAGGTCCCCAGATGCCTGGGCCAGTGATGCGCATGGATCCGAAGCCGAGTCGATTGACAGTGAGATCGCCTCCAATGGTGATTGTGCCCGCGGCAACCGCGGTAATAACTTGGGTATCGCTCATAGAAATTTCTCCTCAAATACAGGGTTGATGGTTGGGGTTGATGCCTCACGTAATTTGCGACGGTGTTGTTTCATGAGAGGCAATCCGTTATCAGGGGTGTTGCGGGAGTTGAGATGTATCCCAGCCGCCCCCGAGGGCCTTGACCAGCAGAACGCTGGCTTCGAAGCGTCGTTGCACGATGTAAATGTCGTTGCGCTGGTTTTGAAGGAGCGCGGTTTGCCAGGTGATCACCTGAAGATAGGTATCGACCCCACCCTCGTAGCGAGTGTTGAACAGGTCGAGCGATTGTTGCGCCGAGGCGGTGGCGTCGCGTTGCTGGCGCGCTTCGATCTCCAGATTATGTAGCGCGTTTAGATTGTCCTCCACCTGCTGAAATGCCGTGAGCGTGGTCTGCCGGTAAAAAGCAACGGTGGCATCGTACTGATCTACGGCAATGTCGGAAACCGCTCTGCGGCGACCGTGATCGAAGAGCGTCTGCGACATGGTGGGACCGACGGCGAAGAAGCGGCTCGGCCAGGAAAACCAGTTCAGCGCAGAAGTACCCGCAAAGCCGGCCACTGCGGACAGCGACAATGTGGGATAGTAGGCCGTGCGCGCGATGCCGATTTCCTCGTTGGCCGCGGCCATGTTGCGCTCCGCTGAGGCGATGTCAGGACGCCGCTCCAACAACTGCGATGGAAGCATTCCCGGGATAGCGGGAATCGCAGCGGAGTCGACGGTGATCGGGTCGGGTGGCAGGGTGAACAGCGCCGGCGGCTTTCCGATGAGTACGGCGATTGCATGTTCGTACATGGCGCGCTGGATGGCAACATCCGTGTCCTGTACCTGCGCAGCCTGCAGTTGCGTGCGCGCCTGAGTCACGTCGGAGAGCGGCGAAGCTCCGCCGTTGTAGCGGTCCTCCGTAAGTTGCAGCGCGCTTTGATATGCCATGACCGTGTCGTCGAGGAGCCTGCGCTGGGCATCGTCCGAGCGCAGATCGAAGTAGTCAATCGCCAGTTCGGCATGCAGCGAAAGTCGCGAAGTCGCAAGGTCCGCAGCCGAGGCCTGGGCCTCTTGACGCGACTGCGCCACGGTGCGCCGGATGCGCCCCCACAGGTCGATTTCGTAGTCAAGGTCGAAAGGAAGAACAAAGTTGCCCTCACCAGTGTTGGACCCGGAGATGTTCACATATGGCTGGTTGTTCGAGTCGCGGATGACCACGCCTACGGGAACTACGTGTTTCCGGACAGCACGGTGGTCATCCAGCATCCCGCGACCAAGCGCTACATGGACGAGAAGTTTGAAGACGATCGCCGCTTCATGCTCGGCCTCATGGGCAAAGGTAAAGGTATTGAGCGTGTGCAGTCGCGCAGCGCCGATATTACTGTCTCGGACATGATCAGCGTCGATCTCGGTGGTCGCACGGTCGAGATTCGTCATTTTGGATTTGCGCAGACACCAGGTGACTTGGTGATTTGGACGCCGGACGCGAAGGTTCTGTGGGTCGGCAACATGATCCAGGCTCCTTCCCCGGCGCTCCCGTGGCTTCTGGAAGGACGTCACCGGGAAACCGTTGAAACGCTGACGAAGGTGCGCGATTTCCTCCCCAAAGACGCGACGATCATTCCGGGACACGGGCGCCCGATGCGGCCGGCAGATATCGACTTTCCGATTCGGTATCTGCGCGAGCTTGATACCGCGGTTGGCGCAGCAATCGCAGAGGGTCGATCAGTCGAGGCCACGCTTGAGGCGGTCGATATGTCCCACTATGCCGAATACAGCCTGTTCGAGTGGGCGCACAACTCTGTCAATGTCCCCGCGGCCTACAAGCACCTACGAGATTTGCGCGGCAAGCAAGCGGAAGCTGGTCAAGTCTAGGTCTTGGAAGAAATAAGGTTTCGGGCTGTGTGGGAGATAACTGCATCGGCCCCTGTGTTTTGGTACGAGCGTTAAACCCTGGATCAGCGCCAATTCCGAAAGATGCCCGTGGGCTGGCGCTGTGAAGTCGAAAATTCCGAAAGTGAGAAAGAAAATGTCCAGCCGCCTAAGCAAGGCCTTATCGCTGTTCCTGGGAGTTCTGATGTTCCTGTTCGGATTCCTGAAATTCTTTCAGCCATTCCATGGATGGTTTGAAGTCCAGATTCAACAGAGTCATCTACCTCACGAGGCGATTCTCGCGGGCAAGCTGGGGGAAATGGTCACCGGCATCCTCTTCTTACTGCCATGGCTTTGGAGATCGCTGACCGCAAAAAGCAAAGATCTACTCCTGCTGCTCGCGTCTTCGATGCTTGTTGCCCAGATGGGCATGGCGATCTATGTCCACCTGCAGCCTCAGGTGCCTGCAAGCGTTCTTCCTCTCGGTATCAAGACCCCTGTGATTCCCGCCTTCGTTCTCCTCCTCGCATTGCTCACTGCTTTCGACGTTTGGAAGGATCTGCGAGGAGAGGCTAAAGCTAGTAAGCGGATTCCAGATTCGCATATACCTTGGCCCGCGGAGCACGCACCCGCAACGGCGAGAGTCTTTGCACAGAATATCGTTGATGTTGCCGCCTCTCCTCAAGCTGTCTGGTCACAACTGATCGATTGCGTGGCGTGGCCGCAGTGGTACAAGCATTGTTCGGATGTGTCCATCCTTCGTGGCGGTTGGTGCTTGAGTTCCGATTCGAAGTTTCGATTTAAAACATTAGGCTTTTACTTCGAGCCCGAAGTCGTAACATTCGAACCGCACCATACTCTTGTTTGGTCGGCCAGGGGGCCCGCAGGAACGAGTGGCTCTCACGCTTGGTATATAGAAGCGACACCCGGAGGCTGTCGCGTCATCACGGAAGAGTCGCAGAGCGGTCTGCTTCTTTTCTTCTTAGGAGCGCGCACGCGCAACCTCTATGCGATATGGCGCGTAAGGTCGTTGCGCGCCCGACCTTCTTCTCGATGGCGGGTGGGTCCAGTGCCTGCCAACACAAGACGGGCTGAATGGATCCAGGTCGCTCTTGCCGTCCTTAAACAACACCAAGGAGCTGACTGCCGCTTATCTACGCGCCTTTCCGAGTGTCCCCAATGCGCCCAGCAACAACTTCGCCGAATTCAAAGAAGTTCTGACAGGCACAGGTCTCGCGGCTAATGCCGATTATCAAATGCCGGTGCTGCTTCCTCAGGTCGTGCCGGGGCATCGAGTATGGGCCATGGCAGCAGGACGGGGTGAACGATTCATTGCTTTGCATGATGTTCGGTTGCGGCAAGACAGGGATACAGACCGCATCACTATGATGCCTTGGTTCAGGGGACCTATGGTGCTTGGATTCAGGAGTTTGTATCGGGACAGCCGTTGCAGTTTCTATACTTGATGGCCTCGGAGTTCATGCGACAAGATGTGACCAAGCCTGCCATCTTATAGATGTAAATTCCGCTTTCGCTTGCGTGTGACCGTCATTGACGGTTGGATGAGGAGGCACGTTTTTCTATAACCTCCGAAGAAGATTCCGTGCCACCAGAAGCACAATGTGCAACCTAAACGTCGAATCGTCTTCATCCGAAAGTCCCGGATGCGCGCCAGCGGGATGCAGGCGCCGAAAAAAAGCCTCGATAAAACCCTTGCCCTGTCCGTCCCACTCGTTCAGTTCCGCGAAAAAGAATGAAGGATTGCGGTTTGCCAGCCAAATTCGCCTTTGTGCGCCCGGTACCGGCAATGGAATTCCTTGCGCGAGTCTTTCCGCAATCACGTCGAACAAGCTCTCCATAAAGGGCCGGAATTGCCCGTTAGCAGCGGCCCAATCTCCGCGCGCGTGCGCAGCAATGCCCTGATCCAAATGCCCCTTCGGTACGGCGAATCCATATCGTTCGAGTAGAACATGGACTTCGTCATCGGCCTTCGGTAAATCAAGTTCGATAGGGAGCGCTCGCCGGAGCGTGCCATCCGCTAGCCTATGCTGGCCGTCTACAACAAGGAACTTAGAGGCCTCGGGAAGACTGAGGGCGCAATCAGCGAATTCAAGTTTCTTGATATCCGAGGCTAATGTGATTGCATTGGGAAATGTCCGTTCTTGGTCAATGACAGTTCGCGCGATCTGCCGAGCGCGGTTTTCATTCACGATTCTCTGGAAACCCTTCATAGGGTCTTTCAGGCGCCACACGGGAGTTGTGTGCCCACGGCCAACGCACAGGTGACCGCCGCGTCGCAGTTCATGCTGCGCCAGCTGCCGCCAGGCACGCTACCTCCGGAGATCATCAATTTTTCGGCGTCGAGCGCGCCCGTTTTGCAACTCGGGATTTCCGGCAACGGGCTTTCCGAGACTCAACTAAACGATTACGCAACCAACTATATTCGCACGCAGCTGATCACCGTGCCAGGCGCAGTGGTGCCGTCGCCCTACGGCGGCAAGCAACGACAGATCACCGTCAACATGAATCAGGCGGCAATGCAGGCGAAGGGAATCGCTCCGAGCGACGTGCTGAATGCGCTGGCGCAGCAAAGCGTGGTCATGCCTTCGGGCACGATCAAGATCGGCCAGACGGAATACGACGTTCGGACCAACGGCGCACCGCGAACTGTGAAGGCGCTGTCCAACATTCCGATCAAACAGGTGAACGGCACCACCATTTACCTGCGTGATGTTTCCAGCGTCAGCGACGGATTTCAGGTGCAGACGAACGTCGTGCGCCTGGACGGTCGCCGCGGAGTGCTGATCTCGATTCTGAAGAGCGGCAATGCCTCGACGCTGAATGTCGTGAAGGGCATTCGAGCGATCCTGCCGCGCGTGGCCAGCACGGTGCCGCCGCAACTGAAGATGACACCCCTGGCGGACCAGAGTATCTTCGTGCGCGCCGCCGTCGAGGGCGTCATCCGCGAGGCGATCATTGCCGCCGGGCTTACCGCGGTCATGATTCTAATCTTCCTGGGAAGTTGGCGATCCACGCTGATTATCGCCGTGTCGATCCCGCTCTCGATCCTTACTTCAATCATCGTGCTTGGCCTGATCGGCGAAACGATCAACACGATGACGCTTGGGGGCCTGGCGCTGGCCGTGGGGATTCTAGTCGACGACGCCACCGTCACGATTGAAAATATTGAACGCTATCTCGAGCAAGGCTATGCATTGCGCGAAGCCATTCTTGAGGGCTCCGCGCAGATCTCCGTACCCTCAACGTCGAGGTGGACATCAACAACTCCAAGCACCTGCTGCTTCCCGGAGCCTATGTCTTCGTCCACTTTCATCTGCCGCCGATCGAGAACACAGTCACGATTCCCTCGAACACGCTGCTATTCCGCGCCGAGGGACTTCGTGTCGGTGTCGTCCGCCATGACCGCGTCCAGCTTGTGCCAATCACCATCGGTCGCGATTTCGGCAGCTCTGTTGAAGTTACCTCCGGCCTGACGGCTGCCGACGAGGTCATCATGAATCCTTCCGATTCATTGGCCAGCGGCGCTGAGGTGCGTACGCGGACGGTGCCTGCGGGAGGGCAGTCATGACCGTGGCGGCGATTCACAGACGTAGCTGGATCATGGCAATTCTTCTTGTCGCAGCAGTTCTGAGCCTCGCGCTCTCAGGCTGCACTGTCGGGCCCAAGTACGTGCGCCCCTCAACGCCACTTGCTCCTGCGTTCAGTGAACCGCTGCCAGAAAACTTCAAATCCGTGGATGGATGGAAGCCGGCACAGCCCAGCGACGCAGAACTGAAGGGTGATTGGTGGACGCTCTTCGATGATCCCCAGCTCAACGCACTCGAAGCTGAGATCGACCCTGCGAACCAGACGCTGCGGGAGGCGGAGGCGAACTTTCAGGCTGCGCGCGCAGTTGTCCGCTTCAACCGTGCGTCGGAGGCGCCTATTCATCGTCGACCCCACGCGCGAAGTCATTTCCGCGTGAACCGCAAAGCGTGCTCATCATCCGGCTCCTTTTCATAAAGTTTGATTTCAAGACAGACATGTCTGTCTTGATGTAGAATGAGTATAGACAGATATGTCTGTCCACTGTCAAGATGAATTCGATGAAAACTCAAAAACAATCCGATCCGCGAAAGAGAATTCTAGCGGTGGCTGACCGGCTCTTCTACGCAGAGGGGGTCCGCGCGACCGGCACCGAGAAGATCATGTCCATCGCCGAAGTCGCAAAGGCGACGTTTTATCGGCATTTCGAAAGCAAGGATGCCCTCGTGCTCGCGTACCTCGAAAACCGCGATCAAGCTCTGTGGGACTATCTCTCTCAGCCCACTCCCCCAAAGGATCTGCGTGAGGCTCTGACCAAATTCGAACAAATGGCGAACTGGTCCGAAATAATCGGCTGCCCGTTCCTGCGGATCGCGTCGGAATTCCCGGATACAGCCCACCCGTTCCATCTTCTGGCGATCCAACACCAAAACAAAATTGTTGACTATCTAACCGATCTGCTAAAGCCCTTCGCAATCGACAAAAGGGCGGCGGCGGCGGCGGCGGCGGCGATACTTAGCGTCATCGATGGCGCCTTCTCCCTTCGAATGCTCTATGGGAATTCGAAGGTCGTTCCGATTCTCTCGCCCGCCGAGGCAGTACTCAAGAGCTTTCAGAGCCCGCGAACTCAACGCCG
>DATJUD010000104.1:0-4293 GCA_035502695.1 Acidobacteriaceae bacterium | reverse complement strand
ACGGAAAACCGAACGTCAGTTTTCAACCAGAGTTTTCCACTCACGTACAATAAATCGAACAACTTACTTCTGTGGAGGCCCTTTTCGGGGCGATGTCGTTCACTTCCATTGCTTCATTCTGGAACCATGGATTGATCTCTGGGTCGGCGCTGGCCGGTCGTGGAGAGCTCTGCGCGATGCTGTTCGCGCCGCATCACGGCTTCATGCATTACCTGCACGAACAACAGGTGGCGAACCAGACCTTCGGCCACCTGTACACCTGGAACTGGTTCGATGCATCGCTGTTGATTCCCTATTTCGTGCTGATGGTGATCCTGGCGTTCTATGGCATCCATCGCTACCAACTGGTGTGGCTGTACTACTACTACAAAAAAAATGCGACCCACGAAGCTCCGGAGAAGTTCGAGGAGCTCCCGTTCATCACCGTGCAGCTACCGATTTTCAACGAACAATTTGTGATTGACCGGCTGGTAGATGCGGTGTGCCGGCTCGAGTATCCGCGCGACCGGCTGGAAATCCAGGTGCTGGACGACTCGACCGATGAGACGCAGGAAGTAGCGGCTGCGGTGGTGGAGCGCTATCGCAGCGGGCTGCATGGAGAGCCGCAGCCGATCGTGTATATCCATCGCACCAATCGCCATGGGTACAAGGCGGGCGCGCTGGACAATGGATTGAAGACTGCGAAGGGCAACCTGATCGCGATGTTCGATGCGGACTTTGTGCCGTCGCCGGACTGGTTGATGAAGGTGGTGCATCATTTTTCCGATCCGAAGATCGGCATGGTGCAGACGCGTTGGACGCACCTGAATCGCGACTACAGTTTTTTGACCCAGGTGGAAGCGATCCTGCTGGACGGACATTTTGTGCTGGAGCACGGCGGGCGTTCGCGATGCGGAGTGTTTTTCAACTTCAACGGCACGGCGGGCATGTGGCGCCGCGAGGCAATTGACGAGGCGGGCGGATGGCAGCACGATACGCTGACGGAAGACACCGACCTGAGCTATCGGGCGCAGTTGGTAGGTTGGAAGTTCAAATACCTGCAGGATGTGGAGTGTCCGGCGGAGCTGCCGATTGAGATGACGGCCTTCAAAACGCAGCAGGCACGTTGGTCGAAGGGACTGATCCAGACCTCGAAGAAGATTTTGCCGCAGGTATTTCGCCGCTCCGATGTTTCCTTCCATAAAAAGCTGGAGACGTTCTACCACCTGACCGCCAACATCAGTTATCCGCTGATGGTGCTGCTGTCGATTCTGCTGATGCCGGCGATGATCATCCGCTTCTATCAGGGATGGTTCCAGATGCTGTATATCGATCTGCCGCTGTTTATGGCGTCGACGTTTTCCGTGTCGTCGTTTTACTTGATCTCGCAGAAGGAACTCTATCCGGGGAAATGGTACAAGGCGTTGCTGTACCTGCCGTTTGTGCTGGCGCTGGGCGGGATTGGGTTAACGCTGACCAATGCGCGTGCGGTGATGGAGGCATTATTCGGAATCAAGAGCCCCTTCAAGCGGACGCCAAAATACCGGGTGGAAAAGCGCGGGGAAAAATCGCAGGCGGCGAAATATCGCAAGCGCCTGGGACTGCTGCCGCTGGTGGAAATATTGATCAGCGGCTATTTTGCATTGACCATCTGGTACGCGATTTCAAACGCGAACTACATCACCATTCCGTTTCTATTTCTCTTCATGTTCGGCTACGGCTATACGGCGGTACTAAGCGTGACGCAGGGCATGTTCGACCGTTTCCGCGGAGTTGCGAATGCGGACGAATCTTCGGCGAAGCCATTTCCGGTGGGCGTTTGAGAAAAAGAAAACGCGCTCCGAAGAGCGCGCTTCCAATCATGCGGAGTTGGAAATTTTACCAGCGATAGCCGAAGGTTACCGGTACCAGCCCGGCGCCGCCGCCAGGAGGCAGATTGCTGGTGGGACTGAAGAGACGCAGATAGCGCGCTTCCAGAAAGATCTTGCCGCGGTCGTAGGGCGACACACGCCACTCGCCTCCGATTCCGATATCGATATTTCCCTGATTGGTGGAGGTTTTGGCAACCGTAACATCGCCGACGCACCCGCCGTAGAAGTAGTAGCCGCAGGGAACATAGACGGGAAAGGTAAACGATGTGAGCGCACGGGAGAATCCGCCGCCGCCGATGACGTATGCATCGGTACGATCACGATGAATGACGTCGAACTTGGGATTCAGATCAATGGTCCAGATATGTTCATTGCCATCGGGCACCTGCGCGGCCGAGTAAGCCAGGCTATGAGGAACACCCATGCGATTAAAATTCCATTCCGCCAGAAGACTGAGCCGGTCGTTGAACCGATATCCGCCGCCGAGCAGGGCATTCCACCCGACATTCGCATAGTCCTGCGTGCCGTCCGCTGCGGGGGTCACACCGCCGCCGCCTTCCAACACCAGGTGCTTTCCCCAGCCTTCGCCGGTATAGCGCGGCTTGTGATTGTACGGGTACGGATTGTTGTATTGGGGTTGGGGGTTGTATTGAGGCGTGTAACTGACCGTCGAACTGGAATAGGTTTGAGCCTGCAGCGCGACCGCAAAGGGAAGTCCACACGCCAACGCCAGGCCGGCCGCTCGTTTCAGGGTCGTGTAGAGAACTGTTTTCGCAATGCTCATATGTATTTGTACCTCCGAAGTATTTGCTGTCACCAGGGCGCGAGCAGCAAAGCCGATTTTGCACGTACTGTTCCAACTTGCGAAGCGTACAGTGCAGGCCTCCTAGCCAAAGCAGGAATTGCCTGCTGGACTGTCGCCGTCTTATGGAATTAGACGCGAATTCGCAAAATTTGTTGCGGACGCTGTGTCCTTTCCCACACGCCGCTTTGATTGCAGCAAAAGGCCTTACGGAGTGCGATGAAACCGCAAGGCCCCAGGGTAGGACGGGTTACTGAATGTCGAACTGTTCCGGATGCAGGCTGGCATCGCTCTTGACGATGACGGTCTTGCCGGACATTTCTTCCATCTCGCTCAACCAGCGTCCATTCTGCAGCTTCAGCTGCTTGACGACTTCCGGATTGACTCGCAGTAGAACATCGCCGCGATCGATCTGGCGATACATTTTGCGCAGCTCGACATAGATCTCGTTACATACCGTCAAAGGACCTTTGACCATACCAGTTCCAGAGCACACCGAGCAGGGGACGGACAAGGTACGTTCGAGCGACTGCTTGACGCGCTTGCGGGTGATGGCGACCAGGCCGAAATCGTTAAATTGCAGGACCTTCGAAGGCGCGCGATCGGACTTGAGAGCCTCTTCCAGGGCGAGCATGACCTTGTTGCGGTTCTTGCGCTCGTCCATGTCGATGAAGTCGATGACGATGATGCCGCCGAGATCGCGCAGACGAATCTGGCGAACAATCTCCGAAATAGCATCGAGATTGGTCTTGACGATGGTGTCTTCCAGGCGCGCGGTCTTGCCGACGTATTTGCCGGTGTTGATGTCGATGGCGACCAGGGCTTCTGTCTGGTTGATGACAATGGAACCGCCGGATTTGAGCCACACCTTGGAGTGCAGCGCGTTATTGATTTCTTCCTGAATGCCGAACTGCTCGAATAGCGGCGTCTCCTTGGTGTAAAGCTTGACGCGGCGAACCAGCGCCGGCTCAAAGCGACCGAGGAAGCGAAGCACGCGTTCGTAGTCGGCTTCGGCGTCGACCCAGATGGACGAGAAATTGTCGGTGACCTGATCGCGCAACACACGTTCCACCAGGCTGAGATCGTGGTAGATCAGAGCCGGAGGCTTGGCGTTTTCTGTGCGCTGGCGAATCTCCGCCCACAGTGTGAGCAGGAAACGAATGTCGGCGCGAAGATCTTCTTCGCTGGCGGTGGCCGCGGCGGTTCGAACGATAAAGCCGCCTGAGGCTGTTCCCTTTTCGCTGAGCAGAATATGCTTCAGGCGCTGACGTTCCTCTTCCGAGGAAATCTTGCGAGAGACGCCGACGTGATTGACCGTGGGCATAAAGACCAGGAAGCGACCGGGCAGCGCGATATGACTGGTGATGCGCGCGCCTTTGCGAGCAATCGGCTCCTTGGCGATTTGAACCAGAATTTCCTGATTGGGTTTTAGCAGGTCTGTGATGGCCGGCAGGTTGGTGGTTTGCGCGGTGGAGCGACGCATGCGGCTATCTCCGCGACCGCCGGCGTGGCGATGTTGTCCGCGATTTCCGCGGCGTCCACCGCGACCTCCGCCTTGCCGATTGCGGGCTGCATCGGCATTCGCAGGCTCGTGAGTTTCCTCGGCTTCGTCTGCGGAGTCGGAGCCATCTTCCAATTCGA
>DATJUD010000103.1:0-18850 GCA_035502695.1 Acidobacteriaceae bacterium | reverse complement strand
CTGGCGGTGGCTCCGGGGGTGCATCCGGACCCCAGACCTGCTGGAGGAATAAATACCTGTCGCGGTGTTGATCCGGTCTCGCCTCAGGATGCGGGGACAAGTGCATCACCTGCCATTTTCCTGCCGGATTGTAGGTGGGCCACGCAGGAAGGCCTGCACTGTTCGGATCGCCCGTCTTGGCAAAATTCGTCCAATAAGTCTGCATCAGCTCGGATAGTTTATAGTCCTCGGGTCTCCACTTTGCGCCTCGACGCGAATCCAGAGTGCCGAAAACATATTCAATATCGTCAGAGTGAAAGGCACCAATTGCAGCCGGGTGAAACGGATCGCCGGGTGAGCCCAGATCGAAGCGATAGCGATAGACCGGTGCGTCGCCTGTTTTCACCTGCGCTTCCAGCCATTCCCAGGTGGAATACGCGATGAAGTCATCACCTGCAAAGTCCTCGGCAGCCCTAAGCGCTTCAGCATCGTTCGAAGCCGCGTACACCTTGAGAAACTCTGGAGCCTTGGCACCAAAGCGGGCGATGGCCAGTGCGCGCAGGCTTTCCGGAGTCGGCTTTCCTGATTGACCCAAATCGCCCAAGTCGCCCTCATCTTTATTCCACCCGGCGAGCAAAGGAACATGCGCCTGGTTTCCAGCTGCATAGATGGCCGGAACGCTTTCAGGCAGAAATTCTCCGTCCACGTTGGGCCAGAATATGCTGTGGCCATTCGGAGCGGCGCTCGCGGCCTTTAACAGGTCGGCCGCGCTAACAGATCGCAAAAATGCAAGACTGCTGTTCTTGAACGCGGATTCGGCAAATGCCTGGCTGCGTTGTTCACTGACAGGAAGTGAGAGAAACGTGAGGCGCGGACCGGTCAACGCGCCACCGCTTTCGCCGATGGCGCGGACGTACAGACCTTTCGAAAGTGGAGAAGCCATCTGAGCGCTGACGGAGATCGATCCCGCGGACTCCCCAAAGATCGTGACATTGGCGGGATCACCGCCGAATGCCGCGATGTTGCGCCGCACCCAGGCCAACGCAGCCACCTGATCCATCAGGCCGTAATTGCCTGCGGCATGTTTTGGCGCCTCCGCAGCCAGGCTTGGAAGGGCGAAGAATCCGAAGATTCCCAGGCGATAGTTCATGGAGACGACGATGACGCCTTTGTGAGCCAGGTGTTCGCCATCCTGCCGAGCTTCCGACGTACCTCCCGTGACGAACCCGCCACCGTAAATCCAGACCATCACCGGCAGGGGAGAAGATTGCTTCCCCGCGGGCGTCCAGACGTTCAGCGTCAGGCAGTCTTCGCTCGGTCCAGGATCGCGAAAGACCATATCGGGGTAAATGTGACTCTGCATGCATCGCGGACCAAAGCTGGTGGCCGCGCGAACTCCAGACCATGCTGCGGCGGGTTGTGGTGGCTTCCACCGCAGCGGTCCAACTGGAGGCGCGGCGTAGGGTATGCCAAGAAAAGCCCGCACCTGTCCATCGCTGCTCAAGGATCCTCGAACGCTTCCGCGGTCGGTGACAACTGTAAGTCCATCATTGGCGCGCGCTGCAGGTGCCGTTAGCAACACCGCGCAGGCACCCGCAGCAAGAAATCTGACTCGGCTCATGAATCGCATTGTCTCCGCTGTTCCCTTCCATCTAATCGAACCCAATCGTACACCTTCCAGCAATGATGAGAAGTATTCAGGAAAACTTTCCATCATCTGAGAAATTTAGATTAGTATCACCTTGAAACCCAGCGGTTCCGTGTCAACGAATGGCATTGTCCACAGAAACTTGAGCCCGCGGCAGGCTCCTGCGGAGGCCAGCTTCGCGGCTTTGTATTCCTCCGGTCCCTGCACTCGTGATGATAGACCCCGCTCCAGCCCGCCTCGTCACCAAGCCGGCCCGGCTTTTCTACGGCTGGTGGATTGTCGCCGCGGCGTTTCTGAACCTGTTTTTCACTACCGGAGTAATTTACTACGGCTTCCCTGTGTTTTATCCGGCATTCGTCGCGTCCCTGGGATTCACACGCGCGCAAGTGACGCAAGGATTTTTGCTCGGCGCGCTGTTGGTCGGACTTCCATTCGGCCTTTTTGCGGGTACGCTGATCGATCGGGTGGGCGCTCGCGGAGTGATTCTTTCTGGAATCGGATTGATCGGGCTGCCACTCGTCTTGATGGGGCGAATGACGCACTTCTGGCAGTATGAATTGCTATGCATCGCGGAAGTCGTCGGATACACGCTGGCCGGCCCAATCGCCAATCAGGTCCTGATTGCGCAGTGGTTTCGCGTGCGGCGTGGTCAAGCTATGGGATATGCCTACCTGGGGCTGGGGCTGGGTGGAGTTGTTTCTCCGCTGGCGGCGAATTATCTTATTCGCAATTTTGGCTGGCGAACCGCGTTAGAGATTGGCGGCATTCTGATGCTCGCGGTGCTGTTTCCGGTGGGCTTGTGGGTGACACGCTCGACTCCGGCCGAGATGGGCTTATTTCCCGATGGATCGGAGGTCGCACCTGCAAAACCATCCGGCGAAAACAGCGGCGGTGTTTCGGCGGCTGTTCGCACGGCGGATTTCTGGCTGATTCTGGCGGGCGCGACGCTGATTTTAAGTTCGGTGAATGCGGTTATTCAACACTTCATCCTTTTCTTGAAAGATCAAGGCTATTCCATTCGAACCGCGTCTCATTTTCTCTCGGCACTGTTGGTTGCCAGTCTCGCTGGACGGGTGCTGGTCGGGTATATTGCGGATCGTTTCCGGAAGAAAAATACAATGGCGCTGTTTTACCTGGTCCTGGGCGCTTCCATTCCTTTGCTATACCTGGCGCGTCAACCATTGGCGGCATTTGCTTTCGCGATCACGTTTGGATTCTGCATGGGCGCTGACTACATGCTGATTCCGCTGGTGACGGCGGAGCGTTTCGGGCTGGCATCTCTGGGAAAGTTGCTGGCGCTGATCATTATGGGATACACGATTGGCCAATGGATCGCGCCGTGGATCGCCGGAAAGATCTTCGACACCTACCACAGCTACCGACTGGCTTGGGCGATCTTTGCCTGCGCGGGTCTGTTGGGTGCGGCCGCCATTTATGCCGTGTCGGCACCATCGAGACCCCTGTCCGCAAGATATTCAGAGGGTGGGCCTGAATGATCTTCGATGTTTTCAAGCCGATGCGGACCACCCTGTGTCTTGGAGTCGATTCGCGCTACTACTGGCGCTTGGTCCACGGAGTCCATTTGTAATGGACACGACAAGCCTCAACCCGGTCACGCAACTCTACTGCACGACGCATCCGTCGATGGGCACGGAATACTCGCTCTATCTCTACGCCCCTTCGCGCGAAGAAGCTGCCGCGATCGCCAAGCCAGTCTTTGAAGAGGTGGATCGCGTCGATGCGTTGCTGAGCAATTATCGGCCGGACAGTGAGATCTCCCGAATCAACCACGAAGCGTTTGAACACGAAGTGACGACCGATCCGGAAACTTTCCGTTTCCTCACGACCTGCATGGCCTGGAGTAAGCGATCGCGAGGCGCTTTCGACGTTTCGGTCGGCAAGCTGATGAAGGTCTGGAAATTTTTCGGCGCTTCCGGTGCATTACCTTCACCGGAAGAGTTGGCAGCCGCGCGCGTGGATGTCGGCTGGGAAAACATTCGACTGGATCCGGAGCAGCGCACGGTCCGCTTTCTTGCTGCTGGTATTGAATTGGATCCTGGCGGCATCGGCAAAGGGTATGCCGTCGATCGCGCCGTAAGAGTTCTGCGTGCGAGGGGCGTTCCAGCGGCGTTGCTCTCGGCCGGCAGCAGCACCATCTATGCTCTCGGTGCGCCTTCGGGAGAAGCGGGCTGGAAAGTGCGAGTGCCTTCTCCGTATCCCGAAGGCGGCGCCATTTCAACAGTTATCCTGCGGGACACATCTCTCTCGACCGCCAATCTTTCTGAAAAGAATTTCGTTCATGAGGGCCAGTTCTACGGCGCTATTATGAATCCGCAATCGCTACAGCCCGTGCGGGGAGTGCTGCAGGTTACGGTGATTTCGCCATCCGCTACCGACAGCGACGCGTTATCGAACGCACTGTTCGTTTCTGCTCCAGAAGACCGCGCATCGTTGCTGGGCGAGCAGGACTGTGCATTAGTGCTTCGAGAGCCGCGATCTGATGTTGCACCCCAATTTGAGGCGATTCGCTGGCCCTCTGAGGTTACCCAGCCGAGCCTCGCGGAACTTCCGACTACAAAGGAGAAAGAAAAGCTATGAACCGCAGACGTTTGCTCGAGGGTCTTTCGTTCAGTATGCTAGCGGGCAAGTTATCTGGCACTTCGTCTCTCTATGGCCAAACCGAGGAACCGCAGCCGCAGCCAGCGCGTAAGCTATCGGCCAACGATCGCATTCAGGTTGGATTCATTGGGCCCGGAAGCCGGGGACAGGAGTTGATCCGGCAATTGTTGCGCACGCCGGGCGTCGACATTGCCGCGCAGTGCGACGTGTATGAGCCGCGCTTCGCGGAAGTGAACGAACTTGTCGGCAAGAATGTTCCAGCTCATAAGGATTACCGTGAGCTCCTCGACCGCAAAGACCTGGACGTCATCTACATCGCAACTCCTCCGGTGTTTCATGCTTCCTACTCCATCGCGGCCATGAAAGGCGGACGCCCGGTCTATTGTGAGAAGACGATTGGCTTTACTACGGAAGATTGTGCGAACGTGGTCGATACGGCGCGAAAGACCGGCCAAATCTACCAGGTTGGGCACCAGATGCGGTACGCCTCCTGGATTGTGGAATCAGTAAATCGCGTGCACAAGGGAGACATTGGCGAACCCACCCATGTCTACGGCTATTGGCATCGGAGCGACAACTGGCGCCGCGAGGTGCCGAATCCCAGCCTGGAACACTTGATGAACTGGCGTCTCTATCGCGAATCGAGCGGAGGACTGCTGGAAGAACTGGGCTCGCATCACATCGACATTGCCAACTGGGTGTTTGGCGAGCAGCCTCAGACCCTTCTCGGCAGCAGCAGCATCGCGGTTTACCACGACGGCCGCACGGTCGGCGACAATGTGCAGGCGGTGCTTGGATACACCAAGGGACACCGCATGTTCTTCAGTTCCATCACCGATAACGGCCTGATGGCGGACCAGGTGTGGGTGTACGGCACCGAAGGCAGTCTGCAGATTACGCTTGCCGACGCGACGTTTTATAAGCGGACCTCGAAAATGATCACCGAAGCGTCTCATCCTGATGTGGTGCAAAAAGGAGTCGAGACCGGAGCCTCCTACAACGCGAATCCGGAGCTGCCGTATCGCGGGCCCGGCTATCGCGTGGGTATGAAACATGGCGAGGATGCAACACTCAACGCTTGCAAGTCGTTTATGGAATGCGTTCGCAAAAAGAAACAGCCGTTCGCCAACGTCGATGTAGGATTCAGATCGGCCATTCCCTGTGCAATTGGAAGGGATGTTATGTATGCGGGTCGCGAGGCGAAGGTTCCACAATTGACGGCCTGAGAGTACCAGCGCATTGAGGCGGATGAAATTTAAATAGGAGACTCGACAATGGCGCTAACAAGAAGAGATATGTGCATCCTGCTGCCGGCGTTGATGGCAACAGCAACCAGCCACGCAGCAGAAGATTCCTCAAGCACCGATCAAAATTTGCCATCCGCGATTTACAACCTGAAAGATCTGAAGATGGAGAAAAGCAAAGGCCGCGAATACATTCCCGTATTTGAAGGGAATGCTTCCAACGGCCAGCATATGACGATGCATGAGTCCGGAGTAGCCCCCGGCGGAGTGGTCCACGAAATGTACAGTCATCCGGGCGATGAGCTATTTCTGGTACGCGAAGGAACATTGGAGGTGGAGATGGAAGGAAGGCGCTCCCAGGTGGGGCCGGGCGGCGTGGCCTACGTCGCGTCCAACACGCCCTATGCGGTCCGCAACACCAGCAAGGAATGGACGCGCTACTTTGTGTTTCTATTCGGCCCCTCGCATCCGCCGATCCATTGGAAATAGCAATAGGCGTTTGATCCGCACTCTTGGCACGGCAGGTTAGTCTGACGCGGCTCCTATCCGCGCCGGCGGACGAATCAACAGGAAGACGAAGATAGTCGCCAGCACTGGCAGTAGTCCAGCTGCCAGAAAGGCAGGCCGATACGAAAATCGGTCCACTAACACGCCGACCAGCAGCGTGAAGCCAGTGCTGACCACACCCGCAGCCAATCCGCTCAGGCCGGTCACCGAACCGACCATATCCTGCGGAAAAAGATCGGACGGCAGCGTCAGTCCCATCGTCGACCAACTGGCGTACCCCCACAACGCAACACAAATCAACGCCAGCGCAAAATACACGTTGTGCACGCTTGCGGCAGGAATGCCGGCAAGAATCGGCGCACAGCTGGCAAGACAGATCCAGGTGCGAGCCTTCACCACCGACATTCCGTGGCGAATGCAGTAGCCGGAAATCCAGCCGCCGGTGAAGTTACCAATGTCAGCCGCAATAAACGGAATCCATGCGAACAACGCAATCCGTTTCAGAGTGAAACCGCGCGCGTCGCTGAGATATTGCGGCAACCAGAAAACATAGAACCACCAGATTGGATCGGTCAGCGCGCGACCCAGCACAATTCCCCAAACATTGCGATTCTTCGCCAGTCGCTGCCAGCGGACCCATCCGTGGTCGGTCGAGACCGGTTCCGCATCTCGACCTGCTTCGATCAGCGCCACTTCTTCGGGGCTGACGCGGGGATGCGTCTTCAGCGGATGATAGACACGAAGCCACACGGCCAGCCAGACAAACCCAAGCAGGCCGGATATCGCGAATCCCCAGCGCCAGCCGAAGGCCAGTGCGATCAGCGGAATGGTCAATGCCGCCAGCGCTCCGCCCACGCTGGAACCGCTGTCAAAAATCGCGACCGCCAGGCTCCGCTCCTCGCGCGGAAACCACTCGGCGACAACTTTGCTGGCGCCGGGCCAATTGAACCCTTCGCCAATCCCCAGCATGAACCTGAAAAACGCGAACCCAAATACAGAGCTGGCAAGACCAGTGAGAATATTCATCACCGACCACCACAGGGCAGCCGCAGCCAATCCCACGCGACTGCCGACCGCATCGAGAACGATGCCGCCGATCAACCATGTAATGGCATACGAGATCTGAAACGATCCAATGATTTTCGCCAAGTCGGTATGGGACAGGTGATACTGCGTCGTGATCATCGGCGACAGCACGGAGAAACTTTGCCGGCTGATGTAATTGGTGACGGTGGAGAAGAAAAGCGTCCAGACGATCCACCAGCGGGTCTTGCCGATATGTTTGGACGGTTTCGACGCGGGCACGCCAGACTCTGCAGACTTCAACAGTCACCTCGTCGGGCGGCAGCTTAGTGTGAGCTTCCTAGAATCCCCGGAAACCACTTGACCGCATTGTCGTGATACAGCTTTCGAAGAATCGGCTGCGGAAGCGCCAATCCCTGGATCTTGTGACCGTTGTATTCGACTATGTCATTTGTTGCAAAGAAGCGCCAGTCATTCGCGTAGCGGTCTTCCCACTCCGTCATCGTGCTCTGCGGATTGTTGCCGGGCATCAACTCGTTGTCGGTCGCATAAATCAGCCGATCCTGATACTTGGCGATGAATGCAATCAAGGACGCCCGCGGTTGCATCTCGACATAAGGCATACGCGCGGCCAGATCCACGGCAAAGTTCGGATATTTGTCGAGGTGCTGTGCAAGCTGGTGAAAATCGGCTTCCATGCTGCCCAGGTGCGCACCCACCATCCGCAGATTCGGATTCGCATCCAGCACATGATCGCGTGCGACTAGAATGGCCGCCTTCGATGGTGCGCCGGGCTTGGTATACATGTAGAGTTCGGGATGCTGCGTGTAGTAATCGTAGTCGGCTGCGTTGGGATTGGGCGCTTCCCAGATCGTATTCGGGTCCGCCAGGTGTACGATCAACGTTTTATTGTGCGCTTGAATGTTTTTGAAGATTGGCTCAAAGACGGGATTGTCGGGCATGATGTATTTTCCTTTCCCGTCTTTAATTTCCATGCCGACATTCTTCCAAATCTTGACGGCGACCGCCCCGTGCGAAAAGTCTTCATTAATGATGGCATTCGCATTCCTGGCGAAATCCGGTTGTTTGTATTTGAATGGGTCAAAGGTACTGCACATTGCAATGTAACCGTCGCTGTGATGCACCACCGTCCACGCATCCTTACGCTCCTTGGCCAGATTTTTCAGTTCGGGATCGTGATCATCCACCAGGGTGATGTCGAGCGTATGCAGGTTCAGTCGCTTGAGCATCGCATATAACTCGGGCGCGTCTTGAAACGCGTGCGTGTGAGTGTCAATGGGATCGAGTGCGGCGAACTGGGGCAGTTCCTGCGGCGTGAACGGCCCGCTAACCGGAGTCGTCGATGCCGTCGCGGCGGCCGAAGTGGACGCTTTCGGCGCCTGAGATTTGTTGCATCCAGCCACTGCCAGAAGCAACGCGAGCGACATCGCGATTCTTTTCACGCTGACCATCCTTCGGTTCGGTGGTGCAACTATACAAGCGCTACAAGCTTTTACATGGCAACCCGATCAAACATCGACCGGGTGATCAAGAATTTCCTCACTTGTCGGATCCCAATAGAGCTTCTTGCCGCTCCAATAAGAATGCGCCGCCATGATCACCACAATCGCGTGGCTGAAACCATGATCAACATTTGCGTCCGGCTGCTTGCGGGCCTGCATGGCCGTCAGCCAGTTCATCAGGTGATGCGCATCGTCATCGTCCGGACCCAGTGAATCCGGCGGAGGCGCTCCGGGAACGTGCACAACCTCTTCCTGCTCGCGCGCCGGAGGCACAATGGGGAGCTTCGAATAATTAACGGAGCCATCCATTTCGTTTCTGCCGCCTTCTTTACTCACAACAAAAAACGAAGCGCCCTCGCCGCCATAGTTTGCGATCGTTCCGTCGCGTCCTTGAATCCGCGAAAAGCTGCGATAGCTGTTACCGAACGTAGTTTTGTAGGTATACAGAAATCCCTTGGGATATGTGATCGCGGCAACCACGGTGTCTGGATTTTGCCGGCCGTCGGGCCAGGCATAGATTCCGCCGTTGGCGACCACGCTTACCGGATAATTTTCGTCAGTCCACAGATGCACCAGATCGCTGCCGTGGCTCAACCATTGATCAAAAATGCCGGAGGAATAATCCTTGTACAGGCGAAACTCTAGATACACATGCGGATCGAAGGGTTGGTATGGCTTGCCCAGCAGCCATCGCTTCCAATCTGTGTCTTCTTCACGCAGCTTGGATTGCCGATCCTGCATCCACTTCTTCCATTCCATGTTGCGGTCCTGATCCATCTGGACCGTCTCGCCAATATCATTGGGCACAAAGCGCCAGCGCTCTTCGTTGACGTTCCATTCCTGCTCAATGTGGACAATCTTACCGATCCGTCCGGAGCGAACAATATCCCGCACCGCCAGTTGATACGGTTGGGTGCGATGTTGCGATCCCATCTGGACTACCTGCTTCGAAGCCTTGACGGCGTCGCGAGCTTCTTTCGCTTCCGAAAGAACGTTCGCAAACGGCTTCTCGACGTAGCAATCCTTACCGGCACGAACAACTTCTGTACACAGCTTGGCATGCTGAAAGTCGCCGGTCGCAATCATCACGCCATCGATGTCCGGGCGCGCCAGCATCTCCTCTGAGTACTTGAACATTTGAGGGTCAAGATTGAAAGCCTTCTTGACCTGAGCGGCACGTTGCTCGCGGGCCAATGTCCAAATATCGCAGACCGCAACCGTTTCTACCGGCATGTGTTTTGATGCCAGTTGCGCCATGTGTACATGGCCGTGGCTGCGTTGCCCGCAGCCAAGCTGACCGAGCCGAATGCGGTCATTTGCCCCCAAAATGCGGGCATAGGAACGTGCATCCATCCCTGCCGCGAGTGCGGCGGCTCCAGCCTGCTTCACGAACGTGCGGCGATCGATTCCTTCCGGTGTTTTCTCAGCCATCGAGTCCCCCCGTGCAAAGATTTTCTTCGAAATCGGACCTAACCCCTGCCAGCCACAGTCGAGAAACGCAAAAAATCCATCACCTGGGCGGAGGAGTCTCTATCCAGGTATAAAGTGGCGTTGGGATGAGTGCGCAGCAGTGTCGCCGGGCAGGCCGTTGAAATTGAATCCTCCAGCGTGCGACGGATGATGGCTGCCTTGCGTGGCCCGGGGACAGAGGCGATCAACTTTGGTACCCGAAAGAGTGCCGGAATCGTAATGGTCATGGCGCGCGCAGGCACTTCCTCGAGGCTGTTGAACCAACCTTCCGCAGTCTGTTGCAGCCGGCACATCGTGTCCAACTGTACGACCTTCACGTCCAGCGGATCGTTGAAATCCGCAACATCGGGGTCATTGAACGCGAGGTGCCCGTTTTCACCGATGCCGAGCAAACATAACTGCGGGTTTGCGGCACGCAGCAGCGCCGCATAGTCCTTGCATGCTTGCTCCGGATCGGATGCAGTGCCGTCGATCTCGAAAAATTCTTTCATCTTTACTTTTCGCGTCAGATTGTCGCGCAGGTAACGGCGAAACGAGGCCGGATGATTGGGGCTCAAGCCTATGTATTCATCCAAGTGGAAGCCGCGAATCTGCCCCCATGGCAGCCCTGGCGTTTGCGTCAGAGCCTGCAACGTACCAAGCTGCGAGGCTCCAGTTGCGAAGATCATGGCGAACTCGGGGTTGGCCTTTGCAAGCTGCATTAGCGAACTTGCTGCGGACTCTGCGGCAGCAACAGCAGCCGCATCTCGCGTGGGGTGAATTTCAATTTTCAGCTTCTCTACCAGGTACTGCTGAACGTCACCGTTCTGTGTCATTTCTTCCTCAATGAACGTCCACGGCCTGGCGAGGCGTCAGACTATCAGTTTTCGAACAACGTAGAGCCCTAGCCGTCATTCCGAGGGACGGCACCCTTCACACGACAACAGTGTGTTCGTTTTCGAAACTTTTGCGAGCATTAGGTCGGGGGAATCTGTTTCGAGAACCAAAGGCGCAATTGCTTCCCATCAACGGTACTGGCCGAAATTCCCGAAGTCAAGATAGTTTTCCCGATATGAAGCACTTTTTTCATCATTCGGACGTTTTCGTGACTTCGAAACCGTTACGAGGCGCCAGTCGGTCGTTAAAGTTACACTAATCCTTCAGCAGTCCGATCCATCGCCGCATCCCTACATACATGAAAATCGCATTTCTCGGTCTCGGAAAAATGGGCATTGCCGTCGTCGGCCGGTTGTTGCGCGCCGGACACAGCGTTTCAGCTTGGAATCGGTCGCCAAAAATGTTGCAGGATTTGGGAATTCCATCGGCCACTCTAGCCCCTTCCGTCCATGCAGCCGTGGAAAAATGCGACGTGGTTTGCACCATGCTTGCCAACGACGAAGCGACCGAAGCCGTCGCTTTTGGTTCGGAGGGGTTTCTCGCAGCGCTACGGCCGAACGCCGTCCACATTGCGCTGGGAACGCTGAGCGTGGCGTTGTCGCGACGACTGATGGAAAGCCATGCAGCCGCGGATCAACGTTACGTCGCAGCTCCCGTATTTGGGCGTCCGAATGTTGCCATGCAGGGCCGATTGTGGGTCGTGGCCGCCGGCGACGATGCCACGCTCGAGCATGTTCGCACGGTGCTGGATGCAATCGGCCGTGGAGTGACCATTGTCGGGAATGAACCGCCCCAGGCGCATGCGTTCAAGCTGGGTGGCAATTTCATGATCAGCGCGATGGTGCAGACGCTCAGCGAGGCCTTCGTCTTCGCAAACGCAGAAGGCATCGATCCGGAGCTGTTCCTAGAAACAGTGAATGAAGCTTTATTCCAATCGCCGTTTTACCTGAATTATGGTCGCGTGATGCTACATCCTCCCGAGCAACCGGGTGCCACGGTTTTGCTGGGCGAAAAAGATATACGATTGTTTCGCGAAGCCACGCAGTCCGCTGGAGTGCGGCTGGGTCTCGCGGAATATTTGCAGGAACAATTCAATGTGGCGATTCGCAACGGCCTGGGCAAGACTGATTGGGCCGTTGGACAATATCGCATGGCGGAACAAGCTTCAAAACTTCAAAAAAATAAACCTTCCCAGGAGATGCATGTCCACGACACCCCGCACAAAAACGACTGATCGTCCGCTCCATGGCAAAGTTGCCTTCATCACTGGCGCGAGTTCTGGCATTGGGGCTGGCTGCGCAGAGAGCTTTGCTCACGCTGGAGCGCGACTGCTATTGGCCGCACGCCGAAATGATCGCTTGCAAGGCATGGTCGCTGATTTGCGAGCCGCGGGGGCAGAGGATGTCCACACGGTCGCGCTCGACGTGCGCAATAAGAAACAGGTTCAAACCGTCATCGACGGATTGCCATCGTCCTGGCAGGCAATCGATATCTTGATCAACAATGCCGGTCTCAGCCGCGGACTGGAAAAAGTCTACGAGGGAAAGATCGATGATTGGGAAGAGATGATCGACACCAACGTGAAGGGTCTGCTGTATGTCACGCGCGCAGTGGTTCCGGGAATGGTGCAGCGAGGCGCAGGACACATTGTCAATCTCGGATCAACCGCGGGCCATATGACCTATCCCAACGGAGCGGTCTATTGTGCGACCAAAGCCGCTGAAAATCGCATTACAGAGGGTTTGCGTGAAGATCTGTTGGGAACCCCGGTACGCGTGACAACGGTTGATCCGGGCATGGTCGAAACAGAATTCAGCAAGGTTCGCTTCCACGGAGATGAAGGCCGCGCCGCCAAGGTCTATCAGGGGTTGACGCCGCTGCAGGCGAAAGACGTTGCAGATGCCATTCTGTGGGCAGTCACGCGACCTGCCCACGTCAACATTGCGCAGGTGCTATTGACCAGTGTGGACCAGGCAAATTCTCTGCTCTTCAATCGAAGGACAAGCTAGAGGTTAGAACCAGGTGCTGGCTCGATACCGGCGATATTGTTCCCCAAATTCTTGGTCAAGGACATGCTCTTCTTTTCGAAGACGCGGAATCTCGATGACGAGAAACACGAGAACGTAGCACAGGAATGGAATCCACCTTCCCCACGCAAGAAAGACGCCCGCGAACGCGATAAATGCGAACAGATACACAGGGTGACGGAACCGCCTGTAGAGCCCTGTGGTCACCAGCTTGATAGCGCGGGCGTGAAGGCTGAAGGCATTCCCGAGTTGTAGGCGCGCCGTGATCCAGAGAACGAAACCCGCAAGGGCAACGGCAATCCCAACCCATACTCGTAAGTTCAAATGGGCGCGAAACACGATCACGATCCAGGCGAAGAATCCCAGAAAAAATACGCAGTCCGCCCAGATCAGGAGTTTTTTCATAGCTTCTACATCCCTGGAGCAGAAACACGTGAGCGATCCCAAAAGATCTCAGATATGAAATCTGCGACTGCGGATTTCAACCCAGCTTTTTGATCTCGGCTTCAATGTCTTTCAAAGCGGCTTGCAGTGCTGAACGCCGGACCGGATGACTTGTCTTCTCCGACAAAATCCTCTCTCGTTTGAGCTGCAGCATCTGGCGGGCTCTGGCCTGTTCTGCGTCAGCCGCCCGCACTACATCCTTGGAAGCAACCTTCGCTGCCTGTTCTTTCTGCTCCGCCCGTTGCTCCAGCTGCTCTTCGACTGATTTACTTTCCCATCCTCGCGCCATATATACAGAGTAGCGGATTGGCGGCGGAATCACACTCAACAAGTGCAGCATCTGCTTGAATAGAGATTGCAGCCGAACACACAAACTGCGGGGAGCCTACCATGCACGCGTTTCAAATTACACAATTCGGCCTTGAAAATTTACGTCTTGTCGATCTCCCCACGCCTGCGTGCGGCGATGGAATGGTGCTGATTCGCGTCCACGCAACCTCTCTCAACTACCGCGATCTTCTGATGGTTCGCGGCCATTACGATCCGAAGCTAAGGACGCCTCTCATTCCGCTCTCCGATGGAGCCGGCGAGGTGGTCGCTGTGGGAGCAGGAGTGATGCGATTCAAACCAGGAGATCGCGTTGTTGGATTGTTTCTGCAGAACTGGCAAGACGGGGGTCCAAGCCAGGCAAAGTCGCGCGGAGGACTCGGCGGCGATATCGATGGCATGCTTGCGGACTACGTCGCGCTGCCAGAACGTGGCGTCTCTCATTTCCCTGCTCATTTGAGTTACGAAGAAGCTGCAACACTTCCCTGCGCTGCGCTCACTGCATGGAATGCGTTATTCCATGTTGCAGCAACCAGGCCCGGCGACACAGTTGTCATTCAAGGAACCGGCGGAGTTTCTATTTTTGCATTGCAGTTCGCAAAGTTAGTCGGAGCGCGCGTGCTCGGCACCTCCAGTAGCGATGAGAAACTGGCGCGAGCAAAAACGCTGGGTCTCGATGAAGGTATCAACTACAAAAGCAATCCCGACTGGTCTAGCTGGGTCAAGAAACAAACTTCTGGCGAAGGTGCGGACGCGATCGTGGAGGTTGGCGGGCCCGGAACGCTGAATCAATCCATGAAAGCGGTGCGTGTTGGGGGCACCATAGCACAAATTGGAGTACTGAGTAGTTCAGAAGAAAGGTTGGCAGTTACTTCGGTACTTATGCGACAAATTCGCCTGATCGGCGTGTATGTCGGCTCGCACACCATGATGCAGGCCATGAATCGGGCCGTTGAGCTATCCCAAATGAGGCCCGTAGTGGGAAAAGTATTTCCCATGTTGGAAACGATTGAGGCATACCGTTACCTAGAACAAGCTCGGCATTTTGGCAAAGTTATTATTTCTTTAACATCTGATAAGTAACCAATTCCAGCGCTGATTCTGACCTACTAAATCTAATCAATGACTTAGAACAGACCTCCATTCTGCCGTCATTTTTCCTGTTGTCCGATGGTGCCGGATGGCATCCGTCTTGCATCTATTACTATGTGGCGCGCCCAGGTTGTAGGGGTACGCAACATACCGGGAGGCGCGAGCGATCTACAAAATACAGTAGAGAAGCCCGCGAAGAGAGAAATGACGTCTTGGCTACGCGCGATCTTCGATTTCTTCTATGAAATGTTTTTTGGCTGCAGTCACGGCCATTTAACTCGACCATTCACGCTGCAGGCATCGAGCTATAAAGTTTGCCTCGATTGCGGACGGCATTTCCCCTACTCATTGGACAAAATGCGGCTATTGCATCCCTGGGAAATCGCCAAACAATCTTTGGTAGAGCCTGTATCGATATCCGTCGAATCAGGACTCTCCGAGCGCACAGAGTACAACCGCACAAAGGCGGTCGCGTAACTGTACGAAATTACATTCCTCTGCGTGTTGTCGGCGCATTAGAAGCTGTCTCATAACCTCGAATTCGCACGATACGACTGGGGATGAGATCCGCGGTTCAAGCGGGTTTGGGTCGTTGGTGAAAGTTGCGATGCCATGTATGAGACAGCTTCAGGAATCTGCTTCGCTGCACTTCTGCCGGACTTGTTACACTATGGCAACCCCTGAAATCAAGGTGTTGCCATAGCGGATTTCTTGCCATCTCGCATTGTTCTTATCGAAGCCCTGACGAAGATCTACGAGAGTAGGCAGCGCGTCGTCGCGGTCGATGGTATCGATCTGTCTGTACCCGCTGGCGGAATCTTTGGCCTGCTGGGACCGAACGGCGCCGGCAAAACAACTACCATCAGCATCTGTACAACACGATCTCTTCCCACTTCTGGCCAAGTGATCATCGCAGGCTGCGATGTTGTTGCGAAACCCGCGGTCGCTCGCAGGCAAATCGGCGTTGTGCCGCAATTCAATACGCTTGACCGCTCATTAACCGCGTTTGAAAACCTTTTTTTTCACTGCCGCTATTTTGGAATGAGCGATTCACGAGCCAAGCAACGTGCGGAGCAATTGCTGACACAGTTTCGCTTGGCGGATCGTGCCAAGTCCTTCCCGAATGAGTTATCTGGAGGATTGGCCCAGCGACTGCTGGTTGCACGCGCCATCGCACATCAGCCCGCCGTGTTATTCCTGGATGAGCCCAGTGCGGGCCTCGATCCGCAAAGCCGCTTGGCCATGTGGGAATCGATTCGGAGCCTGAAGGATCAAGGCATCACCGTGTTGATGACCACCCACTACATGGAAGAAGCGGAAGCGCTGTGTGATCGCGTCGCCATCATCGATCACGGAAAGATTCTGGTTGAAGACACGCCAGAGAAACTGAAGAACGGACTGGGAATTCAAACCGTCTATGGCCTGGATATACAGCATGTCGATCAACGCGAAGAGTTGGCCAACAAGCTGCGCACGGTTTCTGACGTCACCTCTGTCGAAACCACCTCAACTGGTGTGAGAGTGTACACGCAGGGTGCGGAGGGTCTACTCTCGACCATCGTCACGGAGGCGCAGGCGTATGGGCTGCGCGACATTTCTATATCCGAGCCTTCGCTTGAAACCGTGTTCATCCACCTGACAGGGAGGGAGCTGCGTGAGTAATACCGCCAGCCCTATTCCCGGTTCCGGTCAACATTGTTCCCCTTCTACGATCAACCTCTACGTTCACGCTTTTTGGGGACTGTTGCTGCGCGACTTCCGCGTTCTGCGACGAGAGCTGGGTCCATTCTCTGTGCGGGTCATCATGAACCCGCTGCTTTTCCTGTTCGTTTTCACGTACATTTTTCCTCGCATCGGACAAAGTTTCGGCAGTGCGTCTGGTTCCGGCAGCATGAATTTTGGCACTGTATTACTGCCCGGGCTGATGGCTGTGGCAATCATGTTTACCGGCATCGCCGCCGTTGCGTTGCCGCTGTCGACGGAGTTTGGCATCACGCGCGAGATTGATGATCGAGTGATGTGTCCGCTCCCTGTTGCCGGTGTGGCGATTGAGAAAATCTGCTTCAGCGCGCTGCAATGTATGCTTTCCGCGGCGATCGTATTTCCTTTGGCATATTTCATTCCATCCGAGCCTGTGCATGTGCACGTCAGCAGTTATTGGCTGCTGATCGCGGTGGTAATCCTGGCGAGTGTGGTCTCGGGCGCGCTTGGATTAACCATCGGCACCACCGTCGAACCGAAGCAAATCGGCCTGATCTTTTCCGTGGTGGTCGTACCCATCACGTTCCTTGGCTGCGTATATTATCCTTGGGCGCTGCTCCACTACATTCCGTGGTTGCAATATGCGGTACTGCTGAACCCCATTGTGTATATGAGTGAGGGCTTGCGAGCGGCTTTAACGCCCGCGCTGCCGCACATGCCTGCATGGATGATTCTGGGCGCGCTAGTAATTTCCGTGTTCATTCTCGGATGGACAGGAATCCGCGGATTCCTGCGCCGAGTGATTGGTTAAATTTTTCGAACTACGCCGAGTACAAGTCCAGCACTGGCAGCAGGTCCGCAGGCGCATATTGCGGCTCCGGCATTTTCAAATCCGGCATGGGTTTCGCTTCAAACAGCTTGCGACATGGAATGGCCAGCCATCGCGCCATACGGGTTGCCTTTTGGCGACGGGCGCTATCGGTTGAAATTCCTGTCTTGGCGTACATTTGCCGATACAGCTTGGAGATGAAAAGAAATGCCAGTCGGCCGCGCAACGTTGGCACGCATTTGGATCGCTTCCAGATCGCAGGCATGCTGTAGAAACTATCCCACACACCCTGCGTACGCTCGCGAATCTCTTCCGACGACATGATGCCGTGCGGGCTGAACATCTTCGGCCGAACCGACGCGGGAATCAACCAGTGGCGCGTGATTGGAATTCCACCCACATGCATGACATTCTCGCCGAGATTCTTTTCCCATCGATCAAAATCAATAGTGCCGGGAAATGGAGTCAACATCACGAATTGGGCGAAGGTAATATCGGCGCGCTTGGCCAGCTCTGCCGTCGCAGCGAAGGTGTCACGACGATCCGACGACAGCCCAAAGATAAAAGACCCCAGAACGTGCACTCCATGTTCTTTGAAGGTCTGCAGCCGCCTCACTAGGTTGTCGCCAGAGAGATTGAAATCCTTGAAGACAGCCTTGAGACCTTCCGCAGTGGCCGATTCGACTCCAACCAGGGCGCCTTTGATATTCGCCCGGCGCATGGCGTCCAGATACTCAGTGTCCTCGCCAGCTTCCATCGTGATCTGGGTGAAGAAAACCATATCCTTTGGCAGCTCCGACAACTTGCGCATCAGATCAAAACGCTCGGCGCGAATGGCCCGCAATTCTGCTATGCGTGCGGTGTTTCCCTGCTGCTCGGCCAGGCGAAGATCGGCGAGACTGACAGGATAGAAGTTGTCATCCGCAAGCGCGATGAATCGAAATCCACGGCGACGCAAATCAACGATTTCGCGAACCACAACATCAGAAGTGCGCGGGCGCGGCTTTTGGCCATCGGTGCGCCAGACAGAGCAGAATGAGCAGTGCTTCGGACAGCCGCGGACAGTCTGCACCGACGCCCACATGTATTTGTCGCGCGGAGCCAGGTCCCAGCGCGCCGGCAGGAACTGGTCGCCAGAGATTCGACCGCCGTCATAGACAGCTTGGGCGGTTCCGGCGAGCAAATCTGCAATCACCTTTCCCCAAATCACATCCCCGTCGCCTTTCACAATCGCGTGAGCGCCGCCAAGCTCCATGGCTTCATTGGGATACAAAGAGGCGTGGATGCCGCCGTACACCACGTAGGCGCCCCGTTCGCGGGCGATTTTGCCCAACTCCATACCGCGCAACGCATTCCCCGTGTGAATGCCGATTCCGACGACATCTCCGGGCTGAATGCTCTCCGGCTGAAATGGCGCCAGAGTCTCGTCTGTAATGACAGGGTCACCGTACTTGGCGGGGGTGGCTCCGGCTAGAACATACAACCAACGGGGAGTGATAACGCCGATTCCAAACGAGGAATCGCTAGGGTTCACTAGATGT
>DATJUD010000102.1:0-10036 GCA_035502695.1 Acidobacteriaceae bacterium | reverse complement strand
CAGCGTCACCGCCAGGTGAATGTGGAACCAGCCGCCAAGTCCAACGTCGTAGTTGAACCAGGAAAGATTCAGCTTTGGCCACAGGTAGGCCGCGTACTGCGACAATCCCACAGCTCCCGACGCCGTCGACAAGGGTGCGCTAAACGTCAGCTGCCATATATAGAGGAAGGAAAGCAGGCGACCCCATCGCTGCACTCCGTACAGGCGATTCAGATATAAATAGCTCCCGCCCGACTCCGGAAATCGTGTTCCCAGTTCGGCCCACACCATGCCATCGCACAGCGCCAGTGCCGCTCCAAAAATCCATCCGAGGATTGCGCGATCCCCAAGGGCGACGACCATCAGCGGCAGCGTAATGAACGGGCCTACCCCAATCATGTTCAGCACGTTCAGATTGATCGCGGTAGTCAGTCCGATGCCACGCACCAGCCCAGTTGACGCTGTGACGCCGCCTGCTGCTGCCGAGCTGGTTGGAGATTCCATGGCCATTCGTCGGTCTTCTATGAGAGAAACCACCCTGCGTCTGAGATTATGGAAGGAGCGAAAAGGATGATGATATCAACCGATCCTCGAATCGTTGTCAGTCCGATCCGTGTCCAATGATCATTGCACGTCGTTTCAGAATCGCACCACCCGTGTCACCCACAAAGGTCATACGAATGAATCGATGCTCTGCCCAACAATCCGTTAGCGTTGCCCTGCTCGCGTGCATGGCATGGATCACGATACCAGCTTTCAGCCAGGCTTCTGTCAAAGTTGAGCCCGACCCCAATGCTCGCGCCATCCAGCTGAATCGCGGCGCGGCCGCTCTTGCGCGCACACTGCGCGAACTGCATACACGGGCCAGCCTCATCATGTTTACCGCGCACCCGGATGATGAAGACGGTGGCGTGCTGACCTATGAGAGTCGCGATGTCGGCGCCGATACCAGTTTGTTTACGCTGAATCGCGGAGAAGGCGGCCAGAACGTGATGTCGTCCGACTTCTGGGACCAGTTAGGCGTTCTTCGAACGGAAGAGTTGTTGAGAGCCGATCGCTACTATGGAGTCCATCAATATTGGTCGCGCGCCGCCGACTTCGGTTTCACTAAAACCAAAGAAGAGGCCATGCAAAAGTGGGGCTATGATCGCGTCCTCTATGACTCGGTTCGTGTCGTTCGCATGACGCGTCCGTTGGTGGTGACGTCCGTATTCTCCGGCAATGTATCCGACGGACATGGACAGCACCAGGTCGCAGGTCAGATGGCGCAAGAGGTCTACAACGCCGCCGCCGATCCAAAGATGTTCCCCGACCAAATCCGCGCCGGCCTTCGCCCCTGGGCTCCATTGAAGATGTATGTGCGCACGCCGTTCGCCACTATCTCTTCGCAGGGCGTGTTCGATTACGCTACCGGCCACTGGGCTCCAGCACGCTTTCATAACTACATCAACAACACTTGGATAGAAGGTAAGCCGACACCCACGCTGTCGATTCCAGTGGGTCAGTATGATCCTGTGGCCGGGCTCTCCTACTCGCAGATTGCTACCGAAGGCTGGGGCCAGCAAAAATCGCAGAATGGCGGCTACGGAGTTCCTTCTCCCGGGTCCGATGACTCACCGTATCGCCTGTATGCGTCGCGCGTGGCCGCCAAAGATGAAAAGGCAGGCTTCTTCGATGGGATCGACACCTCACTCGCGGGAATTGCGGACTACGCTCCCACGGATCAGGCCGGCTGGATTCGTGCCAAGCTGAATTCCATCAATTCGCTTGTGGAGCAGGCCATTCAGAATTACTCTATCGACGCGCCGGAGAAGATTGCGCCCGTCCTAGCGCGCGGACTCATAGAGACCGAATCGCTGATGCAGCAGATCCAGCAGAAACCGCTTCCGGAAGATGCTCGCTACAACATGCTGCATGAGCTTGGCGTGAAGAAGGTTCAATTCAACACCGCGCTTACGCAGGCGCTTGGCCTCAGCATGGAAGCGGTGGTGTCAAACGGCGACGGCGCACGTCGAGGCCACTTTGGCAGAGGCAGCTCGAATACGTTCCAATCCGCCATTCCAGGCCAGTCGTTTCAAGTCAGCGTACATCTTGCCGACCAGGGAACCGATCCCGTCACTGTGAAGGATGTTCGTCTCGTCACCACGCCGGATAAAGACTGGAAACTCGCTCCACTCGGCACGGTGCCGCCCTCTGTGAATGCGGACGATACGGAGGATGCAAAATTTTCCGTGACTGTTCCCGATGACGCGACGATCACCAAGCCATACTTCACGCGCCCGAACCTGGAGCAGCCGTACTACGACGTCTCAAACCCGGAATATCTGAATCGCTCCTGGATGCCCTATCCGCTTGCCGCTAGAGCCACATTCACATATGAAGGTGCAGATGTCGTCCTGGATCAGGTGGTGCAGACGGTGCATTCGGTGCATGGTTATGGACCGGTGCTGGATCCCATGCTGGTGGCGCCGGCAATGTCGGTGTGGGTGTCTCCGAAGGCGGGCATTGTTCCGCTCACAAGCAAGTCATTCGCGATACACGTCCAGATTCGCAGCGATGTTGAAGGTCCCGCGGCCGGCAGCGTGTCTCTGAAACTGCCCCAAGGCTGGACATCGAATCCCGCTCAGGCGCAATTCGCCAGCCAGCAAGATGGCGGCCAGCAGAATATTGAATTCGAAGTGGTCCCGAAAAATATTCAGGCCAAACCGTACCTCATCACCGCTGCCGCGTCGTACAAGGGACATACCTATACGTCAGGCTCAACTTTGGTTGGATATCCCGGACTACGTTCCTATCCGTACTATCGCAATGCGACCTATCGAGCGACAGGAGTCGATATCCAGATTCCGTCGGGGCTAGCCGTGGGCTATATCGCTGGGACCGGCGACAGTCTGGCGGCGTCGCTACAGCAATTAGGAATTCAAACTACGTTTCTATCCGCACAGGATATCGCGACCGGCGACTTGGATCGTTTTCGCGCCATCGTGCTCGGCGTGCGTGCCTACGCCGTTCGACCAGAGTTGAAGACATTCAATGCGCGACTGCTCGACTATGTTAAAAATGGCGGCACACTCATCGTCCAATACAATCTGACGGAGTTAGGCGACCACTCAGGGCCATATCCATTCCAACTTGGCGGCAATCCAGAAAAAGTGATTGATGAAGGCTCACATGTAACTTTCCTGGACCCGAACTATCCCGCGTTGACGTGGCCCAACAAAATTACTGAGCAGGATTTCAATGGCTGGGTAGAAGAGCGTGGCCATGGCTTCATGCGTAGCTGGGACTCACACTATGTCGCACCCACCGAAACGCACGATCCCAACCAGGATCCACAAAAAGGTGGCCTGCTTATCGCTCGGTATGGCAAAGGCTTCTATGTGTACGATGCGTATGCGTTCTATCGCCAATTGCCGGAGGGTGTCCCCGGAGCCTATCGCATTTTCGTCAACTTACTCAGTCTGTCCAGCAATCCAGGCATGCAGAAGCTATCGGCCACCGCAGCGAAATAAGTTTGCTCGCGGAATCGCATTTTCTGTTTTTGTCGTTGATGCAAATTACTGAAGCAAGCCGCGATGACCGATTGGATGACGGATCGAAAGTGTAGACTATTTCAACTCGCCGGTAGAATCATCGACCGCAGGGAAGGCCTCTGCCTTGCGGCTACCATCCTTTTGCTTCAGCAGGATTTGGATTTTGCCTTCCGCCGCTTCCAAATCTCCCTTGCAGGCATTTGATAATTTGACGCCTTCTTCAAACAGCCGTACAGACTCTTCCAGTGGCAGATCGCCGCGCTCCAGCTTGGCGATGATCATCTCCAACTGCTTTAAAGATTCTTCAAAGCTTGCCAAGATTGACTCCCTGTTCGGATTCCTGTCGCACGTTTCCGGTCGATTCCACTGCAGTTGATGCGACTGTCTGCCTGAGCTTGTTGGGCAGCACGCTCTCCATCACGGTCAGCGCCGCTTCAAATCTGCCCGAAGGCGCGCTAACCTGCACTCCCTGCACCATATCGTGTGCGGCGATCAGCATTTCCTGTGCAATCTTCACGCCTTCCGCGCGGGCCAGCTCCGGCGTATCCGCCTGCTGCATGCGTAACAGAACGTCATCGGGCACAAAGACGCGCAGATCGTTGCGCATAAACTCCGCATTGCGCAAACTGATCAGCGGCCAGATGCCCGCAATGACGGGTAGATGAAACTGCTCCACCCGCTTCAGAAAAGCTTCCAGCAGGCGCAGATCGAAGACCGGTTGTGTGATGGCATACTCGGCGCCGGCTTCCACCTTGTATGCGAATCGCCGCACCTCATTATCCAGGTCCGGCACACCGGGATTGGCCGCGACACCGATGGCAAATCCGGTGGACGCGCCGATCGAATTGCCGCCAATATCCAGGCCATGATTCAGATTACGAACAATGTTCACCAATCCGATCGCATCCACGTCAAATACGGCCGTCGCATCCGGATAATTTCCCAGCTTGGGCGGATCGCCAGTCAGGCAAAGAATGTTGCGCAGTCCCAATGAAGCCGCCCCTAGCAGGTCGGACTGAATGCTCAAGACATTGCGATCGCGGCAGGTGTAGTGCAGCACGCTCTCAATGCCCACTTGTTGCTGAATTTGCAGGCATAGGCTCAACGCGCTCATACGAGCCGACGCACGCGGCGAATCCGGGACATTGATCGCTTCTACGCCGTTCTGCGCCAGCAAGGTTGCAGCCTGCAACTCGCGATGCGGACTGATGCCTCGCGGGGGAACGATTTCCACCAGCGCGATAAATTTACCCGCGACCAGGTCTGCGCCGAGCTTTGATCGCTCTTCCAGCGGCGGCACGATCACGGTGTTCTGGACGGTCACGCTCGTGGACGTCACCGGCCGGCTTTTGCGAGCATCCAGCGCCCGCAGTGCAGAGCGCATGGCGCGAATATGGCTGGGAGTTGTGCCGCAACATCCGCCGACAAACTGCACCCCAGCCTGCGCAAACTTGCGCGCGAAGCTAGCCATATACTCCGGCGAACATAGATAGATGTTGCGTCCATCCACAGCGCGCGGCATGCCCGCGTTCGGCATCGCCACCAGGGGCAGCGTTGTCGCAGTGCGCATCCGTTCGATCGCGCTCAAGATCGTCGCCGGCCCCACACTGCAATTGCACCCAACGGCGTCCGCCCCCCACTCGGTCAGTTTTTGCGCGGCCACTTCCGGGGAAGAGCCATCCAGCGTATTGCCCTCCTCATCGATCGTCATCATCGCCAGGATGGGCAACTCCGGCGCCGCTTCCCGTGCGGCCAGAATTGCCTGATGCACTTCGTTCAGCGAGGTCATTGTCTCCAGCACCAGCAGATCAACCCCGCCCTCAGCCAATGCGCGAATCTGTTCGGCAAAAGCCGCGCGCGCCTCTTGAAATGAAACCTTGCCCAGCGGCTCAATCTGGACCCCGATCGGGCCCACGGCGCCGGCTACGTAGGCCTGCGTGGCTTGCTTTTCCCGTATCTGATTTGCTGCTTGCCGCGCAATTTTCGCGCCTGCGACATTCACATCGTGAACCTTGTCCTGCAGCCCATGCCGCTGCAGTCGAAACCGATTGCCGCCGAAGGTGTTGGTCTCGATGATCTCCGCTCCAGCCTGCAGATATTCCTCGTGGATGGTCCGAATCAGATCGGGCTGCGACAGGTTCAATTCGTCATAACAACGATGAATAAACACACCGCGTTCGTACAGCATGGTGCCCATGGCGCCATCGCACAGAACGCTTCGAGTTTGGAACAGTTCACTCAGGTTGTTTGGCATCGAAAATTGGTCCGTCTGATTATCCTAGACCAGTTTTACTGTAGGTGTGCGCCATGGGAATAACGTCTCGGGATCCAATCCTTAAGGAATGGGTGTACGTACGGGTTGGCGGCGAATAATAGCAACTGGAAAACCGGTCCCGTGGGTACGGCACAGAAGCGCCAGATTGAGGCAACTGGTATACACTAGCCTTTCAACCACGAACGATGAATGTGCCCTGGAATTGGAGCATCGAGCTTTGATGAGTCGTAGTAGTTTTGTCCGCGTTGTCCTCAGTATCGTCACCGTCACAAGCGTTTTTTGGATCATAGGCTGCACCGGCCAGAGATCCTATCTGGCTGGGCGTCCTGTTCCGCCCAGTGCGATCCTTGAACGCGTCATGGTGGCGATCCAGAATCCGTCTCCGATTGCGACCGGAGAATTGCAGATTCTGGATGCCCGCTACGACATTCGCAACAGTGAGAACGGAACGGTTCCCAGCTTCTTCATCAGCGGTTATAAGGGCTCATTGCCGAGCCTGATTCTCAATTATCCTGAGGAATCTGAAGGCTATGTGTACGGGTCCGGCGACGGTAGCTTGACTGCTGTGAGTTATGCCAGCGAATCCGCAACCGGAACAATCAGCGGACTTCCCGGAACCTCCAGCAGCGTATTTGTTCCCTCGAGTGGCAACTACGTTGTTGCTGCCAGCCAAACTGCGCAGTATCTAACGGTTGAGGATCACGTGCAGGGTGTCACCGTGTACTTGAACCTTCCCAATGTCTACAAAGTGGAAGTGAACCCCAGCGCCACGGTGATGCTGGCATTTGTGCAGAACAGTAATTATGCATATCGCGTGATACACCTGCAGCAGCCGAACGGAAATGTGATGCCGGTGCCGACCTTTCCAAACGAGGCCAACTGGCCCAAAGCCGTCGCTCCGGTAAACTGTCAGCCCATTAATCTCCCCGTCTATTGCGTCGTTCCAGTGCTCGATCAGAATGGCAATCCCATTCAATTCGATCGCCCATTTAACACCATCTTTTCTTCCGATGGCACCACTGGCTGGCTCCTCAACTGCGGACCTGAATGCGGAGGAGTGCAGTCGAGCGTCAGCTTTTTGAACATGGGCGTTCTGAATATCTATAACTTTCCGGGTAGTACCTACCCGTCTCCGCCGGCCAATCCCGCGCCACCCACAGAGGAACAGCGAATACCCGTGCCCGGGGGCGCGACCATGGCTCTCTATGGGAATGGCAACTTGTATGTCTCGGGCCAACAGCTACAACCCGACGGTTTGTTCGAGGGATTTCTGTCGGTCTTGAATTTGACGAGCAACCAGGTGACTGCGACCTATCCCATCTCCGACGGTACCCATACCAAGATGCTGTTCGGCGACGACAATACGCTGTGGATCGGTTCGCAACAGTGTCAGTCGGGTGAGCGTGTCGCGACCAATCAGCCAGAAACCGGCTGCCTGACCATGTTCAACTTAGCCAACAATACGGTGCTGGTCGAGCCATGGTATGGCGACTTGACAGGTCTGTGCGCCATTTTGCAATGGCATAAGATGTATACCGCGTACGGCGGGCAGATTCACATCTACGCCACGACGAATGTAGGCATCACCACCAGTACAGTCGGCTATTCGGCTGGAAGCGAACTGAATAACCGTAACGCGACAGTGCAGGGAACGGCGTACGACGTTGCCTATATGGATGCGATTACCAACGCTTCGGATTGAGCGCGTTCGCCATTCTGGAGCCTACGTAACCAGCGACACTTGGCTGCCCGGGATCTGATGCTGCGGCGACAGACCCGGGATTCCGCCAGCATCAACATGTTCCATGGTCCTCCGGTATGATCCAGCCCGTCGACATCCTCGCAATTGCTGCGCATCGTGACGATGTGGAGCAGACTTGTGGAGGGACGTTGATGCAGTCCTCTTCGATCGGCCTGCGCACCGCCATTCTTGACCTGACCCAGGGGGAAGCCGGAACGCGCGGCAGCGCCGCTGAACGTGCCGCGGAAGCCGAGGAGGCTGGAAGAATTCTCGGAGCTTCCTGGCGCCATGCCCTCGATCTTCCCGATGGACGTCTGGAAAACTCCTGGGAAAACCGGCTGAAAATTGCGACGATCCTGCGGCAGGCGCAACCGCGCGTCGTGATTTTGCCGTACTGGCAGGCGCGCCACCCGGATCACGCCATTGCTGCGACGCTTGGCTACGAAGCCTGTTTTGTCGCCGGCCTTGCCATGGTAGAAACCGACGCGCCGCCTTATCGTCCCTTCAAAATTCTTTATGCCAGCCTGTATGCCGATGTCCGTCCTACCTTCGTCGTCGACATCACCGCGTTCATCGAGCAGCGCTTTCAATCCCTGATGGCCTATCGCTCGCAATACGAAAATCAAACCTCTGGCGGCAAGATATTTGTTCCGCAGGAAGAGATTCGTGAGCGCACATTCGCCTTGGCGCGCTTTTATGGAATGCTTGGCGGCGTGCGATATGCGGAGCCGTTCGTCCAAAAGGAAATCGGTCTGGTCGAGGATTTGACTCTCATCCCGGTGCAGTCTATCTAGCGGACACCCCACCCGAGCTTATCCACCGGTACCTGTCACCAGCGAATGGTCATGCTTTATTTTCAATCGACTAGTTTTGCCGATCGTGCTAACGTTTCTCCGAACCTGCCCGTCTATTGACCCTCTGGTAAGCGCTGGTCGTTTATGTCCGTTTAGTAAGGATCGCGCACCATGCCTCAGGATTCGGAAAATCGAGCTCTATCCAAAAACTTCGTAACAGCCACAAGGCAATGGCAGAGCACGCTGCCGAGAATTCTTCCGTCAACCGCGTTGCTTCTGGCGCTTTCACTTGCCGGTTGCGGTGGTGGCAGCGGCGCCAGCGGTGGAAGCGCCAGCGGAACCACCAACATTTACCTAGCGGGCCATACATCCAACGCATCGGGCACCCCCATAGCGACTTACTGGAAGAACGGCGCGGCGACCAACCTGACCGACGGAACGATTTTTGCTCTTGCCGACGCGATCGCGGTCGACAGCAGCGGCAATGTCTATGTGGCGGGCGAAACAACCACGCCACAATACACAGCGGTCTACTGGAAGAATGGCGCGGCGACCAACCTGAGCGACGGAACGGCCCCTGCGTATGCAAGCGCGATCGCCGTCGACAGCAGCGGCAATGTCTATGCGGCGGGCGATACATACAACGCCGCGACCCATAACTACATGGCGACCTACTGGAAGAACGGCACGGCAACCAACCTGACCGATGGAACGAGTGGTGCAAATGCGAACGCAATCGTGGTCGACAGCACCGGCAACGTTTATGTGGCGGGTGATACGTACAACGCCGCGACCGGCAACTCTATGGCGACGTACTGGAAGAACGGCACGGCAACCAACCTGACCGACGGAACGGCCTCTGCGGGGTTGACCTCGATCTCGATCGACACCAGCGGCAATGTCTACGTTGCGGGCGATACAGCCGGCGCATCAGGCTTCGCCATAGCGACTTACTGGAAGAACGGCGCGGCGACCACCCTCACCGATGGAACGGGGAATGTGTATGCCTACGCGATCGCGGTCGACAGCGGCGGCAATGTCTACGTGGCGGGCGATACATTCAGCGCATCGGGCAACGCCATAGCGACCTACTGGAAGAACAGCACGGCGACCAACCTGACTGACGGAACGAATTATGCGGATGCGAACGCGATCGCGGTTGACGGCACTGGTAACGTCTACGTGGCGGGCGATACATCCAACGCGTCGAGCAGCGCCATAGCGACCTACTGGAAGAACGGCACGGCCAACACCCTGACGGACGGAACAGAGCATTCGGTCATAGATGGGATTGCTCTGTCGAGCCACTAGCGGCTTCCATTCAAGCGAACAGGTATCGCTGCGGCAACCTGTCGACTGAATCGGTGCCTTCTCAATCTCCTGCAGGTGCGGTTGCTTCAGGGTGGAGCTGCGGAGTCCACTGATTCTTACCGCTTGCATCCAGCGTCAGCGTCAGCGTGCCTTGCTGGCCCTCCTCCACATAGGGGCCTTTGCCGGAGTGAGGCTGCTCCTTATTATCGGAGAACTCGACTTTCATGCGACCTGCATCCTGCAGTTGAATGCGGTAGATATACGTCGCTCCGGCAGCGAGGTCTGAAACTCCAAAGCTGGCGCTGGGGTAGTCGACTTCGACGTTGTGCAGATCGGTTGTTCCGGAGTTGACGACTCGTACCTCGACCAATTTCGCACGGCAGCCAACCAGCAGCATCAAGCT
>DATJUD010000101.1:0-21423 GCA_035502695.1 Acidobacteriaceae bacterium | reverse complement strand
GCAGGATACCGGCCTTCTCACGCGCGATGGCGTCGATGCTGGTGCCAAGCCATTCCATGTGATCGAGCGAGATGTCGGTGATAACGGAGAGCAACGGCTCGACGATGTTGGTGGCATCGAGACGGCCGCCCATGCCCACTTCCAGCACCGCGATGTCTACCGCCTGCTCCGCGAAATAAAGGAAGGCAACGGTCGTCACAGACTCAAAAAAACTGGGATGCTGTGGCAGCTTACCTTCGCTCAGCAGGCGCGATCCGGTTTCATCCACGCGAAAATACAGGCGCGCGAAATCATCATCGGAGATGGTCGCGCCATTGATCTGAATGCGCTCATTGACGCGCGTGAGATGCGGAGAAGTGTAGAGGCTCGCGCGATATCCGGCCACTCGGAGAATGTTCGCCAACATTGCCGCGGTGGAACCTTTGCCATTGGTCCCTGCGATCAGAACGCTTGGAAATTTCAATTCCGGCGAGCCCAGGGCGGCGGTGAGGATGCGCATCTCCGCCAGATCGAACTTTCGGGGAGATGTACCGGTGGCAGCGGAAGAAGCGGCCTGCGCCAGTTCATGTCCGCGCGCATACAGACTCTCAATGGCTTGAGCATACGACATGGCTCGATTTTAGTAGCAGGAAGGACATTCGTGTTGCACAGTTCTTTGCCCGTGAAATTGCCGCAACTATCCCACGTTTCATCCGGCATCGCGGACGAGATGTGGAGCACCCGAATACGAACATGTGCACTCGGCGAAGCGCACGAGGCGCGATGCTTTATCCTTAAAGTGTGGCTCAAGGCTCCAAACATTCCGTCACGAGACGGCGCTTCCTTCAGCTTTCGGGTCTCGGCGCGGCCGCCGGCCTACTGACGTATTCCGGGGAGTTCGAACGCCATGATCTGCAGATCACGCATCACACTGTCGAGCTGAAACGACTCTCCCCGGCACTGGATGGGCTGCGGATAGCCCAGGTTTCCGACATTCACTACAAGCAATACACCGAGCCGTCGTTTGTCCGCCACATTGTCGACGAGGTCAATCGGCTGGCGCCGGATATGGTGATGTTGACCGGCGACTATATAAGTGAAGGGCCAATGCCCGAATCCTTCGGTGCGAAAAGCAGCTACCCCTGCGCGGAAATCCTGTCTGGAATCACTTGTCCACAGCGCTGGAGCGTTCTGGGCAACCATGACACCAAAGTCAATCCAACCATGGTGACGGACGCGCTGGAAATCCACGGTCTGCCGGTGTTGGCGAACAAACATGTCCCGTTTGAACGAGATGGCGCGCGAATCTGGATTGGCGGCGTCAAGGACATCGGCTTGAGCGACCCGGACCTGCACCTGGCCGCTCCGCAGGGACTGCAGGCCGCCAATGAGCCTGTGATCTTGCTGGCGCATGAACCCGATTACGCCGACAAGGTGGTGAAACACGGCGGCGTTGACCTGATGCTGTCCGGGCATTCACATGGAGGACAAGTGCGTTTGCCGCTGATTGGCGCGCTGTATACACCCCCATTGGGGCGCAAATATGTTGAAGGACTCTTTCACCTGCAGAACGATTTGCAGTTGTATGTCAACCGCGGCATCGGGACTGTTGGCGTTCCGTTTCGATTGGATTGCCGGCCGGAGCTGACCTTGATCACGTTGCGCAGCCCGAGAGCGGTCACCGGATAACAAACGGCACCGGATGCATTGTGGAACGACGGAGAGAAAACGGATGAACGTCAAGATCGCATTCGGCAAACAGGGATTATCGCTCGAACTCCCCGAAGGTCCTCGTTATCACGTTGTGACAGTGCATTCCGCACCTCCGCTGCCAGATGTGGAGAAGGCGCTGGCGGCAGCGCTGGATACTCCCGTGGCCGGCTTGCCACTGATGGAGCTGGCCCGCGGAAAAAAGACCGCAGCCATTTCGGTTTGCGACATCACGCGTCCCGCTCCCAATCCGATTACGCTACCTCCTGTACTTGAACGGCTGCGTCGCGCCGGCATTCCGCCGGAGAACGTGACGATTTGCGTCGCGACGGGTCTGCATCGCCGGGCAACGGAAGACGAACTGCGCACCATCCTGGGAGCAAAGATTGCAGCGACCTACGAGGTCGCCAATCACGACGCAAGGGATCGAGAGCTCCATCGCTTTCTTGGCACGACCCAGCAGGGAACCCCAGTCTATATTGACGAACGTTTCATGGCCACGGACCTGCACATCACCCTGGGATTTATTGAGCAGCACCTTATGCTGGGATTTTCGGGCGGCCGCAAGCTGGTAGCGCCGGGGCTCGCCGCGCAGGAAACCATCAAGGTGATTCATTCACCGCGATTCATGCGCGAGCAGCACGCGACCGAGGGATCGATCCGCGACAATCCCCTGCATGCGGAGCTACTAGAGGTGGCGCACATGGCGCGTCACGACTTTATGCTTGACGTCACTCTAACCAAGGAGCGAGAGATCTCCGGCGTGTTTGCCGGCGAGCCAGTGGCGGCACATGCTGCGGGCGTGGACTTTCTGAGAAACTCGTCCGTCGAATATCTGCCCGAGCGGGTGGATGCGGTGATCACCTCGGGAGCCGGCTATCCCCTGGACCTGACTTTCTATCAAGCAATTAAAGGTGTGACCGCGGCGCAGCACATCCTGAAGCCGGGGGGAAAGATTCTGATGCTGGCGGAATGCAAGGAAGGCGCGGGGTCCCCGGAGGTGGCGAAGATGGTGCGGGAATACCTGGGGGCGCAGCCGTTTCTGGATGCGATTGAACATGCGCCTGTGGAGATTGATCAATGGCAGCTGGAAAAGCTGGCACTGGTAGGGTTGAAACACGATGTCCTGTTCTATACCCCAGGAATTGCCCACGAGGATTTAGGAGCGCTGCGGTCGCACGCATACGATAGCGCGCCGGCAGCGGTCGCTGCGTTGCTATCGCGGCTACCGAAGAACTCGCGTGTGGCTGTGATTCCTGACGGCCCGTACGCCTTCGCACGAGTGCAGGAATAAAGCGGTCACGGTTCCCGTAGGATTGCAAGCAAGCCGTTGCAATCCGGGAGCTGCCGCAATGATGCTGCACATTCATGCACCCAATCCTTTCATCGCCCTTGGAGTTCTGGTCTCAACCGCAGCCACGGATGCGGTCTATGTGATGTTCAACGCAGCGGTGACGGCGCGACGTCGCAGCGTGGCCGCCAGTTGGAGCAGCCTGTGGTATCTGCTGGCGGCGTTTGCGGTAATCAGCTACACCGGCAACGCGGCGTATGTGCTGTTCGCGGCGGCGGGATCGTGGCTGGGTGCGTTTGGCGCGGTCACGTGGCTGGACAAGGCCGACGTGAGAAATGCGACGGGAACTCCGCGGGCCTGACAAGAAGAATCGAGCAGCCGATCCTTCGAGGCTGAACAGCGATTAGATTTAGTCCTTGCTTGTTGTTGCACACTCGGCGTATCGTGGGCCTCGCCACGAACGAACGACGGTATCGCCCAGATATTTCGCTGCTCGCTTCCTATTATCTGGCCGACCCCCTATCGCACGACATTCCTGGATAAAACTTCATCACGCCTAGGAGGCGAGCAATCCATGAAAAAGCAATGTGGAGCATTCGCAGGACTGTGTTTATTGTTTACAGGAATTGGTCTCGCAGGATCGGGAATCGCAACCGCGCAAGATTCGAAGCCAAATCTGACACCGCCCAATGTGTTGGTGGTGGAGAGTGAAATGTTGAAGCCGGGAATGGCCGGCATGGCGCACCAGAAAACTGAAAGCGCGTTTGTGCAGGCGATGACGAAGGCAAAGTCGCCCGAGCACTATTTCGCGGCAACCTCCATGTCGGGCCCGAGCCGGGCGCTGTTCTTTCTCCCCTACGATTCATTCGCGGACTGGGAGAAGTCGAATGCAGCGATGATGAGCGATTCGACGCTGGCGGCGGAGTTCGACAGCGCGATGCAGGCGGACGGCAAGTTGCTGGAATCCTTCACCACGATAGTCTTCCGCTATGAACCGGACATGAGCGTGTCGCCCAACGTGGATTTGGCGCAGATGCGCTACATGGAAATCACGGTGATCGACATCAAGCCTGGGCACGAGGCAGAATGGAAGGAACTGGCGAAGCTCCACAACGAGGTGTACGGACAAGTTCCCAACACGCATTTCGCCATGTGGGAGGAATATTTCGGCAACGAAGGGGGCGTTTACATTGCGACGGCTCCCTTGAAGGACCTAGCTGAGATTGATGCGCATCGCACGGCGGCGATGAAGGCCTGGGCGGCTGCCAGCGCGGAGACGAAGAAGAGGATGGGTGATTTGGAAGCATCCGCGTTTGCTTCCATCCACACGAATTTGTACTCCATGGATCCGAAGATGAGCTACGCTCCCGATCGCTGGAAGACCGCATCGCCGGATTTCTGGGGCAAGCAGTAAATCAGAGAACAACCTGAAGAATGCTCACATCGCAGTGATTCCCAGGGAACGTATTCGTAAACGCGGGCGAAAAAGAAGGATTCGCCCGCGCATCGCGATACATCACTACCGGACTGCTTTCAGTTGAAGTGAGGTCGGGATTTTCAAACCGATGGTTTTCGTTCGCGCCGATACATACGGCGGCGCCACACAAGCGCGGCAATCAGAAGCAGAAAAAGAGCCAGCAGCACGGGTAGTAGGGAGCCAATCACCAGGGCAGTGGCGATGGCGCGACTAATCTGAGTCGCTCGTTGCAATGAGCTGGCTGGGACCAGAACGGATTGACTCCAGTCCATGGTCTTCAGTCGGGCTAGAAAACCCTGTTGCACGCTGCCCTCCAGGTTATAAACGCCGATGGTCCGCGTGAAGTGGCTGGCAACGATCAGGTCGCGTGAGAATTCGGTCCAGTTGAGAGGAACGCCGGCCGGCCCGGCTTTCGGATTTGCCTCCGTGACGCCGATGACGATCGCTTGTGCGTCGGGGCCGAGCCTAAAAATCATCCCAGTGCCTCCCCCGCGGGCCAGGCTGGAATAAATCATCAACGCCTCCTGATTGCCCCGAACATCAACAATGCCGAGAAGTCGCTCGAGGAGCGTGACATGAACACGACGTTCTGCAGCGATGAAGGGGAGCTGATAGGTCTGCACCAGATAACCATTGTGTTGCACCTGCCGGATGAGCCCGGTGTATGCCTTCCGAGCGCGATAGACCCGAGCGTAGTCAAAGTAACGCGAAAGAATCAGGCCTGCGATCCGCCCAGGATGTCCTTTCAGGCGAGCCAGCTCGGTGAAATCGGGTTCGATGTCCAGACCGACACCTGCCCAATGGAGATCGCTCTGGGCAGTCCAGCGTTCAAAGTCGGCGACGTATGCGATGGCCTCCGGGGCATCGCCGGAGTTGATATAGGGACCGCCCGACCCGGGCACTTGGATCCATGCAATTACTGGAATTCCGGCGGCATTCAACCGGCGAATGATTTGCGCACGCTGCGGGCTTAGATCAGGAACGGCGACTGCGAGACCCGCATGGATAGCCTGAAGATCGGGGATTACGGCTGGATCTGCAAACAGAGCTTGAAATTCAGACATGCCATGATCGCAACAGGCAAAGAAGAGATGGGGAGCGACCCCGGGTCCGGACACACGAATGCGCACCCCATTATCGCCTCCGGAAACAATGGACGCGCCGCCTGATGCAACGAAGAGCACAACGCCAATCGCGATCCAGACGCATAGAAGCAAAATACGGCGATTTGCCGATTTCAAAAGATAGTAGCTCTGGCGGCAGCGAAGTCTCATGGCAGAAGCATCCTGAATTCAAGGCTACACGGCCAACATGAGACTCACGTTTGAGTCGATGCGGATCAAATTTGTGATTCGATTTTAGTGATTGCAAATGGTTGCAAATATGGCGTATGTTTTTGCTCACTCGCGAACGAGTGACGGTATCAACCGGACGCGGTTGTCCTGCGAACTCCACGGCAGAACAGCAAACATTGGACGAGTGGAGCAGGAACTCATCCGCTCAAACTTTTTGAATCGCAGTCGACCGATTCCATGACGCCAGAGAGACTTCTCGCCGAGGCACCCGACGCAGCATCGCACGCAGACGAAAAGCTGAGGCGCGTCATTGGGCCGTGGGGGCTGGGAGCCACCGCTGTCAACATCGCAGTGGGAGCGGGCATCTTCGTTGTCCCTGCCTTCGTTGCCGCAATCCTGGGGCCGGCCGCGATTGTGGCATATTTCGTTTGTGGAATCGCCGTGGCGCTGGTGCTCACCTGCTATGTCGAAATTGGCAGCTTCGTCCATCGTTCCGGGGGTGGTGTGGCGTATGTTGAGGAAGCATTCGGGCCGCTGATGGGGTTTCTTGCCTGGGTGATGTACTCCGTTGGATACGAGGTGATTGCGTGTGCTGCGCTCGCTGTCGCACTGCTCGGTTCGCTGGCAGTCTGGGTGCCCGCGCTGGGTCATGGAGCAGCTCGGATCCTGATGTTGCTTGCGATGTTCAGCGGCCTGGCTGCGGTGAACATTATTGGCGTTCGCCAAGGATTGCGGGTCGCTGTGGCTTCGACCGTCGCAAAGCTGGTTCCGTTGCTGCTCGCCATCGTCGCTGGAACATTTTTTGTGCACTGGCATCAGCTGCGATGGGTGGGTTGGCCGCCGGCGGCGAAGCTGGGTGAGGCATCGCTGATTCTGTTCTTTGCCTTTCAGGGAATTGAAGAAGCACTCGCGCCCAGTGCTGAAATTCGCGATCCGGCCCGCACGGTGCCGCGAGCCATGTTCGGCGCAACAGGCACGGTGATTCTGCTTTATGTCGCATTGCAACTGATCAGCCAAGGGGTTCTGGGTGGTGAGCTGGCGCACCAGACGACTGCCCCTCTCGCGGCTGTCGCCGGACGGGTGGTCGGTGTCGCCGGAAGCACATTGGTAATGATTGGCGTTGCGGTGTCAATCTTTGGTTCACTGGCCGGCGGAATGTTGTCGGCTCCGCGCGCTTTTTTTCTTGCTGCGGAGGACAGAACGCTCCCGCGCGCCCTGGCCCGCGTCCATCCGCGGTTTCGTACGCCACACGTCGCAATACTCACAGTGGCCACCCTGATGTTCCTGTTGGCAGCGTCGGGAGGATTCAAGCGTCTGGCGATCCTCTCCAGCGCGTCGATTTTATGCGTCTACCTGGCGATCTGCCTGGGGGCACTGAAGCTGCGCTACACGCGTAAGCGAATACCGGGAGCCTTCCGCGCACCGGGCGGACCGCTGATTGGGATTCTGGGTTCCGTGGTCGTGATCTGGCTGCTGTCCCACTCGACGAGAATGGAAGTCACCGCGCTATCGGGAACGCTGGCCATCTCCATCGCCTACTATTTTTTGCGGCGACGGTATTTGAATCGCCACGGCGAAACGATCCACTGATTCGCGATCCGATCGGAGAGTGGTTTGAAATCAGCGCAGCGATGCTATGTCAGCTGGCAGGTTGCATGAAGTCAAGCGCGCGGATGAGGTATTGCTTCATTTCTCTGCGGGGAACGACGGCATCGAGCATTCCGTGTTCCAGCAGAAACTCCGATCGCTGAAATCCTTCCGGCAGCTTCTGGCGAATGGTTTGCTCGATCACGCGAGGGCCGGCAAAACCGATCAGCGCATCGGGCTCGGCAACATTGAGATCTCCCAGCATGGCGAAGCTGGCGGTGACGCCGCCGAAGGTAGGGTCGGTGAGCACGGAGATATAGGGAATTTTGGCGTCATCCATCAACGCCAGGCGCGCGGAGATTTTCGGCAGCTGCATCAGGCTGACAATGCCTTCCATCATGCGAGCACCGCCGGACGTGGCGACGATGATGAGTGGATGGCGAGTCTCAAGAGAATGATCGGCGGCGCGGCTGATGCTTTCTCCCACAACGGCACCCATGCTGCCACCAATAAAGGCATATTCCATCGCGCTCAGCACCACTGCGTGATGACCCATATTGCCGAGTGCGGTCAGGATGGCGTCATTCATTCCAGTATCGAGCTGCGCCTTGCTCAGACGAGCCTTATACGGTTTCAGATCGGTAAAATCGAGCGGATCGGTGGAACGCAACTCGGTATCGATCAAGCGGTAGCCGGGCTCCAGCAGGCTATCGATACGAGCCCTGGCTGAAAGTTTGAAGTGCTTGCCGCATTTCGGGCAGACGTTCAGATTGGCTTCCAGGTCGGCCTTCCAAATCGTTTGGCCGCAGCTGTCGCACTTGGTCCACAGACCCTCGGTGCGAACATTTTTCTCCGACGTGGTCTCAATCTCGTTTTCGTTCTCGTTGCGTTTAAACCAGGACATACTCCATCCATCCTAAACTGCGTGGCGTCGATATAAGGGTAGATTCGTCACGACGTCAGAATTGCGAAGTTCCTAGAACGTCAACGTCTGAATGTTCGCGGCACCCAGACGTTTGTGGCGATGTATCAATATTCAATGCCGCGCTGCGCCAGAATTCCCTTCTGATAGGCGTGCTTCACTTCGCGCATTTCGGTCACGGTGTCGGCGATTTCAATCAAGCTGGGATGTGCATTGCGACCCGTCAGAATCACGTGCACCATCTCCGGCTTCTGTTTCAGCGCCTCAACAACGCGCGCCGGATCCAGCATGTTGTAGCCGATGGCATAGTTAATTTCGTCGAGGATCACCATATCCCAATCGCCGGATAAGATCGCCTGGCGAGCCTCTTCCCATGCGGCCTCCACCATGCGAATATCTTCCGGATCGGTTTCAGCACCGCCGATTTTCACGAAGCCGCGACCCATTTGCTTCATTACCCATTTGCCGCCAAAGGCTTCGACAGCATCGAGCTCGCCATAGTGCCAGGAGCCCTTCAGGAACTGCAGCATCAGGACGCGCATGCCGTTGCCAACGGCGCGCAACCCTGTGCCCATCGCTGCCGTTGTCTTCCCTTTTCCGGGACCGGTGTTGATCAGAATCAGTCCGCGTCTTGAATCCGTCATAAACCAACCTTTAGCGGCTAGCTTCCAACTGCTAGCTAAGACCTAGCGGCCAGAAGCTGCACGTAGGTCTTAATGTCCTAAGTGATACGGATGGCCTTCGACGATGGTGAAGGCACGATAGATTTGTTCCGCGAGCACGACAGCAGCCAGCTCATGCGGTAACGTCATCGGGCCCAACGAAAGCACAAGCCAATCGCGGCGCGTGGTGGCCTCCTGCAACACAGCTTCCGACCAGCCATCTGCAGGCCCAACGGCGAAGGTGAACAGTTGAATGCCGCGATCTCGTTCGCGTTGTAGCCATTCAGCAAACGTTTCTGAAGACCAGGTGCGTCCGCGATGATCCAGCAGAATCAGCATGGAGCGGGCGCGATTGCCACGCTCCCACGCGGCAAAAAACTTTTCTTCGGAGGGGTAGTGTTCGGTACGGCAACCGCAGTGGCGCCCAATGCGCTGGCAATAGCCGGAATACATTTCGTCGGCGGCGGCCTGTTTGCCGGTCGTGCGCCGCCCGAGTGTGACCAGCTGAATTTCCATCCTTCCCATACTTTACTGGAGTTTTCTGTCTGAATGTGAGAGCTCACGCTGGGAATGTCGTGAGATCGCGCGACCGGGATCGAGAAAGAAGTAACCCGGTGAGAAGGCTCGGTGATTTTTGAGCCAGTTGGCGACGAGATTCCGCGAGGAAAGTCCGTCTATGCCGCCATCTTTCCTAGCGGATATTGAAGATGGTGTCGCCCATCCGACAAATATTCCGCAATATCCAAGGCAATTTTCTACCATTTTTCATATTCTCACTTCTTTAATACCATAAATATCCTCGATTATCTGCGGGTATCCATCCCATAACCTATTGATTTTGTGAATTCTTCTATCTGGCCTACGAATTGCTTGTTTCAGGCCTCAAGGACACTATACGGACTTATCGAGTCGACGATCCCCTGCGTCAGCTTTCTCCGAAAAGTCCACCGTACGTTTTCGACCTGGATGAGTAAGCCACATCCCAGCGCAAGGTTTTAGGAAGCAGGAAATGCCGTTCGTAAACGACGCCCACGTTGGGCGTCAATGTTTCACAAGGCACTCAAGATAGGCGCGAGACCGGTTGCCGGCTCGTGAACTAACAGTAAGAGAGGGAATTCAATGCAATTTCGACACAACGGCTGGATTCGTACAGCGGTCACCTTCGCAATGCTGCTGGGAGCTGCGATGGTTCTTCAAACATCGCAGCCAATCGCTTTCGCGCAGTCCCTCACCTCGGGCGATATCGCAGGCCACGTGACGGATCCGACCGGGGCGGCCATTCCGGGCGCGACGGTCGTCCTGAAGAACCTAGGTACCGGCGCAACCTATACGAGTTCGACCAACGCGCAGGGCAGCTATCATACGGCCCTTTTGCAGCCAGGTACTTATTCCGTCACTGTGACCAGCGCTGGTTTTGAAACCGCGTCGACGACCGCGCACGTATCGGGCGGCGCGATCGCCAATGGCGACGTCAAGATGTCCCTGGGCAAATCATCGCAGACCGTGACCGTGACCGAAGCAGAACCGCTGCTGAACACGGAAAATGCCGACATCACCACGACTTTCAATACGCAGCAGGTGCAAACGCTCCCGAACCCAGGCAATGACCTGACGTTCGTCGCGCAGACGGCCCCTGGCTCCGTCATGAACACCACGACGACAAGCAACGGCGCCGCTTTTGGATATGGAAACTTTTCTTCGTTTGGCTTGCCGGCCACTTCGAACACCTTCACCGTCAACGGCATGTATGAGAACGATCCGTTTCTGAACCTGAACAATTCCGGTGCCACCAACCTGCTGCTGGGCAACAATATGATTGCCTCGGTCACCGTGGTCAGCAACGCCTATGGCGCGCAGTATGGGGGTCTGGGCGGTGCGCAGGTGAACGAAATTACCAAATCCGGCACGAACCAATTCCACGGCAACGCCATCTACTGGTGGAATGGCCGAGTGATGAATGCGAACGGCTACTTCAATAATCAGACCGGTACTCCGAGACCGTTTGATAACGTCAATCAATACGCTGCGTCCGTCGGCGGTCCCATCTTCAAGAACAAGACCTTCTTCTTCGGCGATTTTGAAGGCCTGCGAGTCCTGATTCCGGTCACCAATGTGGTCACGGCTCCGGCCCCAAACTACGTCAGCTGCTTAACCACCGGTCTGCCCGCGACAGGGAACACACCTTGCGCCGGCCTGACGGGCGGCCAATTTCCAAATGGTATTCCAGAGGTCCCCGCCAGCAATATTCCAATCACTAAACAGGTTTTGAGCGTCTATCAGAATGCACCGGGTTATAGCACGGCGGCCGTCTCACCGCTTGATCCCAATGTCGTCACCTTCAACGTCAACACCGGCAACTTCACCCATGAGTGGCTATTTGAGGGACGCATCGACCAGCGCTTCGGCGAGAAAGATTCTCTATATGGCACCTACGACATGGATCGCGGCCTGCAGGCGACCTACACCGATCCATTGAATTCGATCTTCAATGCAGACAGCGTTCAACCGCAATATTCCGGCCAATTGGGTGAGACCCATGTCTTCACTCCAAATATCACCAATCAATTCACCTTCGCGCTTCTGTGGTATTCGGCCATTTTCACCAATCAAAACCTGGCCGCTTCCACTGCGCTGGTACCATGGACGGTGGCCTGGATCGACGGCTCCTACAACCTGCTGGGTGGTCTCAACTATGTGTGGCCGCAGGGACGCAATGTCACCAACTATCAATTCATCGATGATGTCAGCATCATCAAAGGCCGGAACAACTTTAAATTTGGCTACTACCTCCGCCGCGATGACGTGACCGACTATAGCCCGGGCGTAACAACGACTCCTTTGGCCTACGCCACGGAAGCTGACTTCGCGACGGGTTCGTTTGATCTCTACGACCAACAATATCCAACACGGCTCACGCAGCCTGTGGCACTCTACAACGAGGCTGGGTACGTCCAGGATGAGTGGAAGCCGGTGCCGAATTTAACTATCACTGCGGCGGTTCGTGTGGAGCATAATTCCAACCCAGTCTGCCAGACCAATTGCTTTGACAGCTTTGGCACTGATTTCGCAGGGGTCAGCACCGATCCAACCACCCCTTATAACTCGATGATCATCACCGGCAAGCATCAAGCGTTCCGCAGCTTCCAGAGTTACTCCATCCAGCCACGCGTAGGCTTTGCTTGGTCCCCGTTCGGAGACGGGACCTCGACAGTGATTCGCGGCGGCTTCGGCATGTTTACTGACGTCTTCCCGGCAACGATCGCAGACGATATTCTGAACAATGCTCCGACCAACGTTGGCTTCACTCTGTTCGGGCCTGCCTATGGTGGCCCTTCGATCAGCACCAATCCAACCGATCCTACAAGCGGCGAAACGATTACAAAAGCCTCGAACGCAGGATTCCAGGCAGGCTTCGCCAACGCAGCGAGCTATAGCACACTGTCCAGCACGATTCCTGGATTTAGCGCACCGAGCTTCACAAACTCGTATCACAAGTTGAACTATCCGACGTATGAGGAGTGGAACCTGGAGTTGGAACGCCAATTTGGACGGAGCACCGTGTTTGACCTGAATTACGTGGGCAACCGCGGCTACCACGAACCGGACGTCAACGGCGGTGTCAATGCGTACGGTGCACCGGCGGGCTTTGGCCCCATCAGTGGCACCGCACCACCGAACCCATCCTTCGGCGCAGCGACCGAAGTCTATAGTAACGCCAATTCCAACTACAACGGCCTCACCGCATCGGTACAACATCGGTCGAAGTCCTTGCTGCTCCAATTCAACTACTCCTGGAGCCACGCCCTGGATGAAATTTCCAATGGCGGCATCCTTCCTTTCAATGCCGGTCAAAGCCAGTATGAACCGACAGACCCGTATAACCTGGCGTACAACTACGGCAACGCGGACTATGACGTTCGGCAGAACATCACCGCAAGCTATGTGTATACGCTTCCGTACTGGCGCGGACCGCATGCACTGACCGATGGCTGGCAGTTTACGGGCACGGTCTTCCACCACTCCGGCTTCCCGTTCACGGTAACGGACAGCGCGGTAACCAACACGATCACAAACTACCCGTCGGGCGAGACTCAGATCTTCGCGCAACAGTTGAACAACGTGCGTAGTTGCGGATCCAGCGCGATTTTGAATACCGCGACCTTCACCGGAACTCCGTGCGCAATCACGAATCCTGCCAACTACACCACGCCAACTGCCTTCGGACAACAGGCACGAAACCAAACCGTTGCGCCAGCCTACACAGACACCGACTTTGCAGTGTTGAAGAGCTTTGCCATTCCGAAGTGGGAGACCGCGAAGTTCACGGTAGCTGCGCAGTTCTTTAACCTGTTCAACCACCCGAACTTTGCCAGTCCAAGCAGCGACATCAATCCCACCAACTCGCTCGCCGGCTTCATCACAACCACCGTCAATACACCGACCAGTATTCTTGGTTCCGGTCTAGGCGGGAACGCTGATCCTCGATTGATTCAGATCAAGGGTCAGTTCGAGTTTTAGACTCAGTTGAATATCAATAGAAAAAGAAAAAGCAGGAAGCCTTCGGGCTTCCTGCTTTTTTACGCATTCCACTGAGACGCCTAACGCTCAGACGGCCCACCGCCAAGGCTTTGTTGCGCCAAGGACCGCCGCGACGATCCCGGGGTCAAGAACCCCTTAGGAATACTAACTGCGCAAAGGGAATTGGCCAGTGACAAAAAGAGCAGACGGCTAATCAGCCATCTGCTCCTTTTTCTTTCGAAGATATAGACACCCCGCGCAATGAATGCGCGAAGGGTCCAGCATCTTTTATCGCTAACCGGTGCGGGAGGCGTCTCAATTCGCCTGCAGAGCTACGGCGATTCGTGTTCCATGGTCCAGCTTGATGTCGCCGTGGCTGGATGTCAGGGTACCCGCTTCCAGTGCGACATTCTTCAGGCTGCTGCCCATTGCGACCGTTTCGCCAGCACTCTCAGAATTATCCATGCTTTGCCCGGTTTCGCCGGCCGTCATAACCTGACTTTTGGTTGAGCCCGTGGGAAGGTTCGCTGTGCTTGCACCAGCATCGGATAAATTGGGCTTAGGAGCCGCGCCCACCAAAACTCCGTGGATGGAAATAGGAGATGCTTTCTTGCTCGGCGTTACCTGGTCAAAGGAAATGGTCACCGAGGCGGTTCCTTCCCCCGAAGACTTCGACTGCACTGCGGTTACCTTTCCATTGAGAATCGCGCCTCTAGGAATAGTGGTGCCATTCGCAAGCGTCGTCTCCGCGAGGGTTTTCGCTGTGACTGCCTCTCCGACCGTGGCGTTCTTTGTATCGAGCTTCGAAGTGATCTCCGCCGAAAGCGCGCCACTTGCAGTTGGGAACGCTGAATTGCCTGCTTGCAGCGCTGGTGCGACGACAACGCTCGCGGCGACTATAGTGGGTGCGATTAAGGCCAAAAAACCAACTTTTCTCACGTGATTCCCTCTAAGTTTCATTTCTTATTCGAAATGACTCCAAGTTTCCACTTGAGTATCCGGCACAACATCACCGCTGTCAAAGAGGTTTTTTGCGCTTCGACGCAGCTTTGCGCGACTTTGGTTTCGAGGTCATTTTCGCGGCGACTCTCGCTGCCTTTCCTTTGGACGGCTTCACCGGACGCGCTTTGCTGGCCTTCTTTGTGGCGACTTTCTTCGCTGCTACCTTCTTTACGGCGACCTTTTTTGCCGGCGTTTTTTTTGCAACCGTCTTCTTGGCGGCTTGCTTCTTGCGAACTGCCGAAACGCGCTTGGTCAACGACGCTTTCAATTCTTCTAGATCCAAGGTGGTCGCAGTTTTGCGCAGCCGCTCAATATGATAAAAGTCGCGCTTCTCTTCTGAGAAGATGTGGACGACAAAATCCACGTAGTCGAGGAGAATCCACTCTCCCAGCCGGTAGCCTTCAATCGAGTTGGGACGAGTATTGAAGTCGCGCTCCATCCTCTCCTCGACCGCGGTGGCAATGGCCTGGTTTTGGCGGTCGTTGGTGCCACTACAGATCAGGAAATAGTCTGTGAAGCCGGAGTCGGCGGGGTCCAGTTCCAAAATGCGAATCTGCTCGGCTTTCTTGTCTTCACAAGCGGCAGCGGCGGCCGCAACCATGCGGCGGATTTCTGTTTTCGTCATTCGATCGTGCGATCTCCTCGTGCGCTTCGAATTGTGCCAGCCCTCTCATCCTAGTCCGTTGCGAACCACTGTGCCAAGAAGGAGAGTTGTCCGTAGTGATGTATCCAAGCTGTTCTGAATCGCGGATCGCTAACGATCCGTGGCGGATGGAGTGAGGCGCAAACGATAGATTTTTGTCTTGGCAATGTAATTCCACACCGGCACAGGCAACAATTCCTGATCCGGGTGCCCTTGATCTAACGCGCCACGCAGTTCCGTGGCGGAAATGTCTTCCTGCAGGTCAGGTAAAAACCAGACGCGGGTTGGGGTGGCGTCGGTGTGGTGCAGCGTCAGGTCGCACGCGGGAAAATCGCCGGAAGCATGGTTCGCATTCGTGATGTCTTTCGAACCTCGTTCCACCTTGATTTCTGGAGGAAGCACAGCCTCCGCACGTGCTAACGAAAACCCTGGCCGAGCGGCAACAATCCAATCGGAAAACGCCAGCAGGCGAGATGCCTGATGCCAATGGCCAATATCCAGCCAGCTGTCTGCCCCAAGCAGCGTAAACAGCTGTGTCGGCTCCGATCCCGCAGCGAGCGAAGCGCGCAGATGGTCCAGCGTTTCGACCGTGTAGTTGGGGCGCGTTGCGTCTGCAGCGTCGGGATGCGGAGCATCCAGCAGAGAAGGGATGAAACGTGGATCCGCTTGCACGGCGAGCGCCGTCATGGTGTAGCGATGCAGAAAGTCCGTCGCCGGATATTTTCCCTTAAAGGGTTGGAGACCCGCTGGCGCGAACAGCACCTGGTCAAGGGTGAATAGGTCCGCAGCCGCCGTGGCAATGGCAAGATGTCCGCGGTGCGGGGGATCAAAGCTGCCGCCGAAAAAAGCGATGCGCCTCATGCGGAAATGCCTCAGCCGGCCTCGGGAAGCGGCACGCGAAGAGCTCGAACCTTTTCTGCCAACGCGTATTTCAGCGCGTCGATCCCCTCTCCTGTCACTGCGGAAATAGCGTAGAAGGGCAGCTTTTTTCGCTTCGCCATCGATTGCAGCTTCTTCAACTTGTCTGGATTTGCCACATCGCATTTGCTGGCGACCACGACGCGCGGCTTCTCTTCCAGGCCATGGCCGAAGTTCTTCAGCTCAGCTTCGATGACGTTGTAATCTTCCACCGGATTGGGACGTCCACTGCCGTCCGACACATCGACAATGTGAGCGAGCAGTCGGGTGCGCTCAATGTGACGCAAAAACTGCGCGCCCAGGCCCGCGCCGAGATGCGCCCCCTCAATCAGCCCGGGGATATCGGCGACGACGAAGCTTTCTTCGTTCGGCCACTCGCCCACCGTCACAACGCCAAGATTCGGCTCAAGCGTAGTAAAGGGATAATCGGCAATTTTGGGTCGCGCAGCGGAGATGCGGGCAATCAGCGTGGATTTGCCAACGTTGGGATGGCCCACCAGGCCGACATCGGCGAGCAGCTTCAACTCCAACCGAAGCAGGCGCTCCTCGCCGGCGAAGCCAAGCTCATGCTCACGCGGAGCCTGATGCGTGGAGGTCGCGAAATGCTGATTCCCACGTCCGCCTCGGCCACCTTTGGCCAGTACCATGCGCTCGTCGGGGTTACGAAAGTCATGGATCAGTTCGCCCGTGGTGTCGTCGTAGACAACCGTGCCAACGGGAATCTTCAGCACCGTATCTTCGCCATCGCGGCCGGAGCAGTTGGAACCCTCGCCGTGACGGCCTCTCTCTGCCTTATGTTCAGGATTGAAGCGGAAGTGGACCAATGTGTTATGGCTCTGGCTGGCTTCAAGAACAACGTCGCCGCCGCGACCGCCATCGCCGCCGGAGGGCCCGCCTCGGGGCACAAATTTTTCGCGCCGGAAGGCCATACAGCCATTCCCGCCGTCGCCCGCCTTCACCTTGATCCTTGCTTCATCAATAAACATAGGTGTGAATAGTCTTCCTGCCGCTCGGGAATAGCGTTACTCTCAGTGTAACGCTCAATACTATAGTTCCTGTCCTGCAATGTCCGCGACCGGGCCCGAGCTTGAACCTGCGCTGCACGATTCACGCAGGGACGGTATAGCTCGACACATCATGGTCAAATGGGACGGAAACAAGGAGAACGCGGCACGAGCTCTTGCCTCATCGGGCTACGGCCTTCATTGCATCGCTTTCAGTGTCGTCCGCGCAGGTAAGGGTGAAACCGCCGAAACGGGCGTAAAAGATTCGGGAGTTCGTCATGCTGCGCTTGCCTCCCCCACGCGCGTTAGGCGCGTTTTGTCTTGCGTTATTGTTTTTTATGCTGACGTCGTCCAGACTCCAGGGTCAGTCGACTACGGGCGTGATCGGCGGAACTGTGTACGACCCGCAACATGCGGTGATCCCGAATGCGCGCATTGTTGCATTGAACGAGGCGACCGGCGCGGAGTTTATCGCCTACACCGACAAGAGCGGCAACTATACACTGGCCGACCTGCCGCCCGGCACCTATTCCGTCGACATCACGGGAGATGCCTTCACTGCATTTACGGCGACACATGTCGTGGTTGAGCTGGGCAGACGAACTCCTTTGACAACTATGCTGCGCATTGGAGCCACCTCCAGCACCATTCACGTGGGAACGATCGTGCCATTTCAGTCGACGTATCCTTCGGTCGCAACGAATATTACGCAATCGCAACTACAGAACTTGCCTTCCGACAGCCGCCGCTGGAGTAGTTTTGCGCTCTTGACTCCGGGAGTGGTGAGCGATCCAGAGGGACACGGGTTGTTGAGTTTTCGCGGCATCAGCGGATTGCTGAATAACAATACAATCGACGGCGCAGACAATAACCAGGCCTTCTTCTCTGAAGAACGCGGCCGCACGAAAGCGCCTTATTCCATCAGCATGGCGGCGGTCGAGCAATTTCAGGTGAATACGGCAGATTACTCCGCGGAATATGGACGCGCTGCGGGCGGTGTCATCAACACCGTAACCAAGAGCGGCACGAATCAATATCACGGCGAAGCCTTCTTCTTTGAGCGCAGCAGCAGCCTGTCCGCGTTGAATGCCTACACAACGCTGACCAACTTCGACAGCACCGCCAACAACTTTGTCACTACCCCGTATCAGCCGACCGATGTGCGCCGACAAATCGGATTCTCAGTCGGCGGTCCGATTGTTCACGACAAATTGTTCTGGTTCTATTCGTTCGACTACAACACGCGAAATTTTCCAGCCGTTTCCCGTGTCGGCTATCCCACGGCGATTTATGCGCAGCCAAGCCCGATTCTTCCCTCGGGAACATACTTGGGGTTTCCCATCACATGCGCGAACCTGCCACCGTACAACGCTGCGAACGGAACGTACGTGAGCGTGTTTCAGTTTGAAGCCACGCAAGGTGTCTGCGAGCTATACGACAAGCTCGACCTGGCATCCTACGACGCCGGAATAAAGCAGTATCAGCAGGGGCTGCAGTTAGTGAACACGCTAACCGGACCAGCTCCGCGAACGGGCGAGGAAACACTCAACTTTCCAAAGCTGGATTGGTTGGTAAATGATCACAACCACGCGACGGTTTCCTATAACCGCATGCGGTGGAGTTCGCCAAATGGAGTGCAATCGCAAAGCTCGACCCAGTATGGCATCAACAGCCTGGGTAACGATTATGTGAGCGTGGACTGGGGCATCCTCCATCTAACGACGTTCGTGACGGAGAATATCGGCAATGAATTGCGGCTACAGCTTGGGCGCGAACTGGATCGAGAAACCAGTCCCAGCCCTGCTGGCGCAGAAGTGCCACTGGGGAACAATCAATTCGGTTTGGCGCCGGAGATCAGTATTGCCGGCGGATCTTCTGGTGAAGGCATGGTGCTGGGGAACCCCGCGAAACTGCCACGCCCGGAATATCCAGATGAACATCGCGCAGAGGTTTCCGACACCATCTCCTGGGTGCTGGAGAATCATACGTTGAAATTCGGCGGCAATTGGGATCGCAATGAAGACCTGCTCGACAACTTGTACGCTGGGGTGGGCGAATACAACTACACCTCCTTTGGCAGCTTCCTGGCAGACTACTATCATGCGGTAGATGGCCTGGGGCCGCCGCATAGCTATTTCGTGAATAATTACGCAGGATTTTCGCAGAGCTTTGGCCCCGGTGGGTTTTTTATCACTACCAACGACTGGGCTGGATTTGCAGATGATGAGTGGAGAACCTTTTCTCGCCTGACGTTGACTGCTGGAGTTCGCTACGAATATGAGCGCGTGCCGCGGCCGTTTCTGTCGAATCCGCAACTGCCGCAAACAGAAAATTATCCGGACGATCGCAATAACTTTGCTCCGCGAGCCGGAGTCGCGTGGGACCTATTCGGCAATGGAGGAACGATCTTGCGCGCGGGATATGGCGTGTTCTACGGGCGCATCGTGAATGGAACGCTGCATTCCGCGTTGGTCGCATCGGGATCGCCGGCATCACAGCGCACCTATCGCTACTCGTCTTCCACGGAGTATGGAGCGCCGCAGTTTCCCAGTATCTTTTTCAGCGTGCCGACAGGCGCCGCTCGAGGAGCCTTACCCAGTGCGTACTATTTCGCGCCAAGGTATCAAGCACCGGAAACCATGCAGGGAGAGTTGACGCTGGAACAAAAAGTCAGCTGGAAAACGATTGTGTCAGCGACCTTTATGACCAGCCAGGGCCGCTATCTGCCGAACTTCATCGATACCAATATCGACAACGCGACAGTCGGCCAGTTGAACTACACCATCGATATTCCCGGACCCGCGTTGGGAAAAAAGAGCCCGCTAGCGCAAGGTGCACTCTATACCACGCCGCTCTATACGTCAGTACGACCGAATTATTTGTATGGAAACATCACGGAGTTGCTGAGCAACGTGAACTCGAACTACAACGCTGGGGTCCTGGCGATCACGCATCGCACAGCGAACGGCATCAGTTTCGGAATGAACTACACGTTTGCTCATGCACTCGACTTCAACCAGAATGAATTTCTTTATAAGTCGCCAACTAATATTCTGGAGCCAAATAACATGGCGCAGGAGTACGGAAACTCCAATACTGACGTGCGTCAGAGACTGGTCTTCCACGCCAGTCTTTTCACCACGTGGCACAAACAAGGTTGGCAAGGACATCTGCTGAACGACTGGGGAATTGCGCCTGTGGTGGCGTGGCAAACGGGTTTGCCGTATACGCTGGGAGTCGGCGGCAGCGCACCGGGAGGGGCTTTCTTCGGCATCAATGGAGAGGGCGGCCCATCGCGACTGAACGTGCTGCAGCGCAACAGTTATCGATTTCCCTCAACACAGACGACGAGCTTGCGCGTAACGCGCCGTATCCCACTACGTCAACGCTCCTACCTGGAACTGATGGCAGAAACATACAACCTGACGAACACGGAAAATGTAACTGCCATAGATACACTTGGCTACAATGCGTGTTCGACCCCTCTGACACAAGGTTGTCCGTCGGATTCGACAGCCGCACATCCGTATCTAGAGTTCAATCCGACGTACGGAGTGACGACGAACGCAAATAGTACCAGCACCTATACGCCACGCGAATTTCAGTTGGCAGCACGATTCACATTCTGATCGAACTATTTCTGCAGCGCTGGCACAACTGCACTTCCAGGACCGCCGACCGCCTGCAAGCGGGGAATTCTGTCTTCCACCGGCGGCAACGGCGGAAAGGGCGCATGCGGTTCCGACTGATACCAATACGCCACGGAATAATAATTGTCGGAGCGTGCATTGGCGTGGCCATGCTCGATGGTCGCTTTGAAGGATTTGGTGAAGGGAATCGGTGAATCGAGATGGAACCGATACACACTGGACCGACTGCCAGCCAGTTCCTTGCCTACGACTGGCGCACCATAGAGTTCATAGGAGAAAGGCTTACCGCCAAAATCCCACGCACCCAGAAAATAGTCCTCGGAGCCAGTTCCGGCAATCGACGGAAGCTTGGCTCCGTCGACAAAGAACATATCATCGCCTTCTCCCCACCAGCCGTCCTGATTTTGCAACACCGACATGGTGACACCGACAAATTGGCCGTGACCGGTAGCGGTCATCCAAACATAATTATCTTTGCCGTCGAGATTCACCTTGTTGTTGACTAGGGGGTCGCCATTACTGGTCCAATGATTTGTCCAGCCATGATTGGGCTGGGCCTGGCGATATTGCGCATGGAAGTATATTGTGCCAGCCGGAAGCGGATGCGAATACTTCTGATAGTCGATGTTGTAATACAGCGAATCGATTGGTTCCCTGCCCTGGTTGGTGACCGTGATACGCGCGTGTTTGGCAAACGGCATGGGGAAAAAACAGTTGAGCGCTTGGACGCTGCCAACCGATAGATACTGCGAATGCCAGTTATGA
>DATJUD010000100.1:0-29756 GCA_035502695.1 Acidobacteriaceae bacterium | reverse complement strand
GTAGCCTGACCCGACAGTCCGCCCATAGACGGCTGATGAATCAGGATACGGGAGTTCGGCAATGCAAACCGTTTTCCCTTGGTGCCGGACATCAGCAGGAACGCTCCCATGCTGGCCGCTTGTCCAATGCAATACGTCACTACATCGTTCTTGATGAATTGCATCGTATCGTAAATTGCAAGCCCGGCGGAAATGGAACCTCCGGGAGAATTAATATACAACTGCAAATCCTTATCCGGATCTTCACCGGAGAGAAACAACATTTGAGCGATGATGAGATTTGCGATCTGATCGTCGATCGGGGTACCCAGGAAAATGATGTTATCGCGTAGCAGCCGGGAATAAATGTCGTAGGCGCGTTCGCCCCGACTCGTCTGCTCTACCACCATTGGAACTAAACCCATACCGTTACCTTATTGCCTCTCTCGCGGTTGTAGGCCTCTGGTTTCACCATCGACCGATACCCCAAAAACATTAGGCGGCCAACCTCTCGAAGAGTTGGTTCACTGTCTTCTCTCTACGTAGTTGTTCTCGGATTCTAGTCAGCCCACCGTCCTCAGTCAAACGCTTCCGCAGTACCTCAATCGGTTCCCGTGCCTGATACGCCAACAGTTGTAATTGCGATTCCATCTCTTCCTCGGCAACCTCAATGTTCTCAACCGTTGCAATGCGATCGAGAATCAACGAACCGCGCAATTCATTCATCGCGGATTCTCTTTGTGCGGTTCGCAGTCGCGTGAAATCGAGATTGCGCATTTGTTCGGTCGTCATGCCCTGGGCTGCGAGCGCGCGCAACCCGCGATCCAGTCGCGCATCGATCTGTTGTTGCAGCAGAGATTCCGGCACCGGAAATTGATAACGCTCGACAAATGAGCCGACCAATTTATCTTTCGCTTCGGACTCCAGACGTCGACGCTTGTCGTTCGCCATATGCTCGCGCAATTTCTGTTTGAATTGGTCGATGGTCTCATACTCACCCATCTGCTTGGCAAATGCATCGTCCAACTCCGGCAGAATCTTCTTGCGAATTCCCTTCACCTCGACGTCATACGCAACCGACTTTCCTGCGAGACGTTTTTCTGTGAAGTCTTCCGGATAGGAAACTTCAAATTGCATTTGCTGTCCGACTTTGGCTCCGCGCAAAGCTTCAGTGAATGCCTCTACAGTATTCGGTCCGCCAATTTCGACGGTGGCGTCGTCGCCTTCAATCGGCTTGGCTGCATCACCCTCGGCGCTTCCGTCTCCGCCGTGGACTAATCCAGTGAATCGAATCTGCGCAAAATCTCCATCGGCGAGCGGACGATCCTCCTCAACCGGCTCCATAATGGCATGGGAATCTCGCACGTGAGCCAGCTCCGATTCGAACTCTGCGTCGTCAAGTGTCGTATTCGGACGATCGACCTTGACCTGGTCATAGCCTGCGATATCAATGGCCGGTAGCACTTCAAAAGCAGCCTGGAAGCGCATCGGTTCACCATCGACCAGGTGCATGCTGGTGACCTGGGGCTGAGATACCGGCTGAACGCCCTGCTTCTCGATTTCCGCGCGAAAATGCGGCGGCAGAATCTGCTCGAGCACGTCCTGCTGAATCTGGTCGGCGAATTTTCTGCGAATCACGGATTCCGGAACTTTGCCGGCGCGAAAGCCGGGAATGCGGGCGGCGCGGCGATATTGCTTGACTACGGTGGCGAAAGCACGACTCACTTCGTCGGCTGGAACTTCAACATCCACCTGGCGTGTGCACTCTGGATTGAGAGTGGGACCGTGATCGTGCGTGTGGTCGTGATCGTGCGCCGCGTCAGCGGAAGTTTCGGCCAGGGAATTTGCTTCTTCATTGGTTGCCAGGGTCGATGCGGGCGCGCCGGTTTCCGTCGGCTGCTGTGTGTCTTCCCCGGTCTGTGGAGTGGTGGTCGATTCAGTGGGACTCAAGGGGTATATGCCTTCCAGAAAAAGAGCTTGTCGTCTGCCGATCCGGCGAAAAAGGAACCATGGCAGATAGCAACCACGGGCAATTTGCACGGAGCGAAAGGATGACCTTCCTATGATCCATGGTAGGTGGTTACGTACAGTGGGTCAAACCGGAAGAGCGATTCAGTAACCTTACTTTGGGGTGCGATTTCGATTCTTCAAGCGCACTTACGGAACGTTGGGATGAGGCGCCTGGCCCACCATGTCATTCGCGGGCTGAAACAACTGCAACTGAACCTTCCAGGTAACAGATTCGCCCGGCGCAAGTGTCACCATACCGGTATTCGTGCCGTTCCACTCCTTGCCAAATGGATCGCCATAGTTGAACTGCGGCTCGAGAGCGACGAAGGATTTGTTGAGCGGCGAATAGAGCTGGATGGCACGAATATGCGGCGACATCGCTGTGACCCGCATGCCGTAGTTGGCGCCGAGATCGCGAATCTCTGAAACTACGTTGCCTTGGGCGTCGGGAGTCAGGTCCACGAACGTGTCATCGACCAGCGTATCGGGAAGCGGTCCACCTTCCATCGCGTTGAAGTCGTACTGTGTACCCGCCACAGGCAGTAGTTTGCCGGTGGGGAAGACATCGTCGTAATTATTGACTTCGACTCGCGTGGAGGATGGAATACGTACGCGCGCGTTGGCTCGACTTCCGCTGGGCAACTGAAAATAGGGATGCCATCCAATGCCAACCGGCTCCGATTTGTCGCCGCGGTTGGTCGCAGTCACGATTGCTGTGACGGTGTCACGATCGAGCGCCACCGTGACTTTCACATCGTTGTCAGAAAACCAGTGACCGTTTGCCGGTAGACGATAATCTGCGATGGCCGCGGCAGAGTCGGAGCCCGCCTTGATGGAAACATTGTCTGCTTTCGCTGCCAACATTTGTCCGTGCATGGCGCACCAGGGAGCGCCCGGCTGCTTGCCGTGCCAGTTGGCGATGACCGGCACGCTACGTCCATGCCTTGTGGCAGTGACAATATGGTCGCCTGTATTTTTGTCGACAGTAACGGGACCCACGAGACGATTAGCGAACGGAAACAGCAGTGCGCCTCCCATGGAAAAGCTTTGGTTTCCCTCGAAATCGTCCGAACCACCGTTCATAATCTTGGCAGCCGCCGCGACCGACTGCGATGCCAGCAATGGTACTTCGCCTCTTCCTGGAAGATAAGCGGTGATCTGAAATACGTTCATGCCGCGCCCAGGCAGAACCGTGACGCTCAGGAATTCCGGTTTCGCGCCCACGCCGCTTTGCAGGCGACGTAGTTCAATGGCTTTCTCACCGCCCACATCCGGCAAATTCGCCGATGCTGTTGCGGTGGGGGTCGGGGGTCGGGGAGCGGGCCGTGACTTACAACCGAAACTCCAACCGGCGATGGCCAGCAACAGAAGACCTGCCGATACAGCCTGCTTGAGTCTAGTCTTGCGAACGTCGATCGAAAGCAACCTTCAAACCTTTCTAGTTCCTCTGCGACTACGCCCGAACAAATGAGCGCAATATGCCTAGTTTACCCCTAGGCGCAGGGAAGGTTCGAGCCCTCGACGCAGGTGAGTTCGTATTGACAACAGAAATTTGGCGACGAATGTGGCATGGCAGCGCTACAACTCGCTGAGATGTAGCCCGTACAATTTTCTTTGTGACTCGCGATCGTTCCTTGAAGGCACAAGAAATTGGCAGCAACCTGGTTCCCGGCACAGCCTTGCGCGAAGACCGGCAGGCAGCAGCGAAGTTCGAGGAGCTTGCCAGGCGCATCGAGGCCTGCGAGCTTTGTCCTCGCCTGCGCACTTACTGTGCGGAAATTGCGCGTGTGCGACGGCGTGCGTATGCGGATCAGACTTACTGGGGCAAGCCTGTCCCCTCCTTCGGCGATCCCAATGCTCGCGTGCTGGCGCTGGGCCTCGCGCCGGGAGCACACGGTTCCAATCGCACCGGCCGTCCTTTTACCGGCGACGGATCAGGAAATTTCCTGTACCCGGTGTTGTTCGAAACAGGCTTCGCGTCGCAGCCAACGGCACAATCTCGCGAAGATGGAATGCGGCTGATCGACCTCCGTATTACATCCGTCGTTCGCTGCGCGCCACCAGGAAACAAGCCTCTGCCCACGGAGATACAAAGCTGCGCGGCTTTCGTCGATGAAGAAATTGCGAACCTGAAAAACCTTCGCGTCGTCGTGTGCCTGGGCAAGATTGCTTTCGACGGATATATCAACCATCTGCTAAGGACCGGAAAAATCTCCGCTCGCAAAGGATTGGTCTTCCGTCATGGCGCAGAATATCCGCTTCCAGACGACCAGCATATTCTTGCGACGTATCATCCGTCGCTACAGAACACGAATACAGGTTTGCTGACGCGCGCGATGTTTCGGGATATTTTTTTGCGCGCACGTGTACTCGCCGGACTTTCCGATCTCTCCGCGACGCTCAAAGGCTTGGGCATACAGGCGGCGATGGCGAGAGCATCTCTTCCCTCGCCACGCCTGAAGACTTAGCGAAGCGCTTTTTCAACAGCGTCAGCAAGGTACACCAATCCGGCTTCAACGTTGTCACCCAGATGGGCTCGTAACGCGCGACGCCCACGTTGCTGTAGCACGTTCAAATCACCGGCAGCCTGGGCGTCAATGACCACGCCGAATGTGTATTTCTCATCCGGAATGGCAAGGTCTTTCGCGTGGTCGGTGGTGATTTGGAGAAACACGCCGATGTTGGGACCGCCTTTGTAATCCTGTCCAGTGGAGTGCAAAAAGCGCGGACCAAATCCGAGACAGGTTGCGACTTTTTTGTTGTCGCGAACTTTATGGCGCAGTCGCTGCATGGTCTTCTGGTGCTCGCGATCGCTCTGGATGAATCCCAGCACGGCAAAGTAATCGCTGGATTTCAGTTGAGCTAGATGAGCACGCAAATATCCCGCCAAGTCGGGTTGACCCACGTCCTGTCCTCCGTGGAGAACAGCGGCGTATTTGGGATCAGCGAACAGCTTTACCTTTCCGTCGTCGAAGATCGGCGTCTGCTCGGGTAATTTGCCGGTCTTCTGATATTCATCGGTCAGTCGTCGCGCTTCGATTTTGGCAGCTTCCACGTCAGGCTGATTGAACGCATCGATACCGATGATCGATCCGGCAACAGCCGTCGCAATTTCCCACGTGAAAAATTGTTCCGCCGTATCGTAGATATCGCGCATCGCGAGACGCACCACGGGCTGGCCAGCCTTCTCCAGTTTCTCAACGGCGGCATCGACGTGGGCGTTGTCTGCACCCTCCAGGCGCACATAGGCAAAGACGCGATCGTTGCCGTATACATCCGGATCGCCAATCTCCTCCAGGTCGACAGGAGTAATTCCCTTGCCTTGTTTGCCCGTCGACTCCGCGATCAGTTGCTCAAACCATGCCCCCATGTCGTAGATAGGTGGCGAGGTGAAGAAGGTGATCTTGTCGCGACCGGCATTCGCCGCGACTCCAAGAATCAGACCCAGCTCCACGCCAGGATTTTTCTTGACATCGGTCGAGTGGCAGAAATCGACCGCGATCTTCGCCTTCGCCAGTAACTTCTCCACATCCAGGCCCATGACGGCGGCGGGAATCATACCGAAATTTGAAAGTGCGGAGTAGCGGCCGCCAATCAGAGGATCGCCATAGAAGGTATTCCGAAATCCGTCCGCCCTGGCGACCTGCTCCATGTGCGATCCGGGATCCGTAACTGCGATAAAGCGCTTCCCTGCTTCACCTCCGACGGCATCTTTCATGCGAGCCATGAAGTATTGTTTCAGGATATTCGGCTCCAGCGTCGAGCCCGACTTGCTGGACACGATGATGACTGTTTTCTTCAGGTCGACACTTTGCTCCGCGGTACGCACCTGCGCCGGATCGGTGGAATCGACAATGGAGAGACGCGGAAACCCGGTTTGCTGACCAAAAGTTTCTGCCAGCACCTCTGGACACAAGCTTGAACCGCCCATACCGAGCAGCAATGCGTATTGAAAGCCAGCTGACTGAATGTCTTGGGCGAGGGCGCGAAATTTCTCCAGGTCCTTCTGTTGACGCTCCACAATGTCGAGCCAGCCCAGCCACTTCGACTCATCCTGATTGGTCCACAAAGAAGCATCACGGGCCCACAGGCGCTCGATTTTTCCTTTTTCCCAATCGGTGACGGCGGCCGAAAAATCCAGTTCAAGATTTGCCGGAAGCGAATAGCGAAAGTCCATAATCTCGGTGCTTCTTTCATGCATCGGATTCTGATGCGTCCATCTCGTTCATTGCAACACTATGGTAGATGCCGCCATTGAATGAGACGACGCTGCCCTCCGCTTTCCAATCTTCGATCGCTTGCCCCTTCAAGTTCAATTTCGACTCAGCGCCACCCTTGTTTGCTTGAAGCGTGGCAAACCGCAAAAAGTGAGGCATGGAAAGGTGAAAGTAAAGAGCACTTTTCACCTTTCCATGCCTTAGGCTGCAAACAGCACAATCAGAATTGATAGCTGATCGTGCCGTAGATCATCCGGGGCGCGCCAGGATAGGCGTTGATGTAACCGCTCGGAGGGTTATTTGGATCCGGAGCGAGTGACGCAAAATAGGCGCCGCTGGAGATGTACGCGAATTCGTTGTACTGCGTATTGCCGAGGTTCAATATATCCAGACGCGCGTTGAACGATTGTTTCTTGAAAATGAAGGGGGCATTGAAGGAGAGATTCGCCGTCGTGTACGAAGGCAAGATCGTTTTCGTCGGGGAGCCGGTCTCGTTCGACCATAGATATTGGCTGCCGGTCGTATTAAACCAGAAGCGCGGCTCGAGGATGGTGCGGTCGTTGTGCTGGATGCCATAATAGAGGCCCGCATTCACGGTCACCTTAGGGACATACGAAACAGGGAGATTGTTGTAAAACGTGCACCCAGGAGCGGGATTCGCGGGAGTGCCGCAGGCAGCCAGGGGACCACCTGTGACGAAAGTTGTAAAGTTGGAAGCTTCTCCAGAGAAATTGAAGAAGAAGTGGATGTTGCTGCGCGGATCGGCATCGAAGAACGCGTCGATGCCGTGGTAGGTGGAGCTGCCGCCGCTGGTTTCCTCGATGCCGTTGGCTGTTTCAACGTCAATTTCCTGGTTGGTGTAGTTGTTATGGAAGTAACTGACCCCGGCGATGTAGTTTCCAAGCACCGGCGCGTTGGTGAAGTGAACCTTGCCGCCGAACTGAGCGTAGGCGCCCTTCGCCAGTTGGTAGTAGGTCGGGTTCACGGCCTGGAACTGCCCGCCGCCGCCGCCCAGCTCGGGAGAGCGATAGATGGTGTCATAGCCACCGTAGAGCATGAGCCAATCCTTGGGCATGTAAGAACCGTCAATGCCGGGCTCGACAGCCGAGCGGCTTTCATGCGCCCCGCAAAGAGAGCCCTGATCTTTTGCTTGACTGCCGTCAGAAGCGTAGGCGGGATTCCCCCAGAGGTTGTAATACGGGTCTTCATTCGGAGTCTGGCCCTGGGGGTACAACGAGCAGTGAGTCTGATAGACAGGATAGGGAGACGCGATCTGCGGGCTAGTAGGTGTTGCCTGGGTAAAGTATGTTTGCGGAGCAAACGTGAAATCACGCGCTGCCTGGTCGCTATAGCTCGTCGAGAAACCATCGACGCGCACACTGGGAATGATATGGATGCGGGCAATCGGGTGAACATCGTCCTGGGCAAAAAAGGTTACGTTGTCCTGCTCGAAGTATCCCGAGCGGAACTTCGATCCCACACCGACGATTTGCTGCGCGCCGCTTCCTCCATCGGCCGGGTTGTAGAAAAGGTTGTGCGAGTTATAAACCTCGTGAATGATGTAACCGCCGAAGCTGACCGTGTTATAAGGGAGCACCTGAGTGAAGCGGATTTGGTCGCCAAACATGTTGCTATGCGGGTTGTTCCACTCGTCCACCTGGGCGCCCTGGGCGAGAGCATCCTCATTTCGCCGGTGAAAACGGCGAATGTGCGTGTACCATGCCGAATTCTCCAGCGTGGACGTAGGACTAAAATACATTCTCTGGCGCGTATACGCCATGAAGCCTTCGTTGGTGTCGTACTTGTTGTAGGAGGCGTACGGAAGTGCGCAATAGAATCCGCAGCCTGCCTGGCTGAAATGGATTCCGCTGACCGGGTCGACCAGGCCCACGTCCGTGGTCGGAATCACCGTGGGGCGATAACCGCCTCCCTTGGCGTACAGAACGCCGAAAGCTAAACTCCCCACTGAGGCTGTCTTGATGGTCTTGCCGAAGACCGAGCCGTTCCTGGTGTGGTTGTCAAAGCCGTCCGGAGCAATGCGGAAACTGTTGCCACGCCCCATCCCGCCGCCCAGCACCGTCGACCACCCCTTGAAATGGCCCGTATTGCCCACGAATGCAAAGTTCTGCTGACCGTCGGGCCCTTGCGTGGCGGCTACGCTCACGTGGGGTTCTTCGGTCGGCTGAACGGGCGTGAATTCCACTCGTCCGCCTATATCGGTGTACCAGCGACCGTCTGCCGGGCCGGGCCCGTAATTCACCCGCACATCCTGGATCACCAGATTCTGCGGCATGGTCGCCGACTGCCACAAGCCGGTTGCCGGGTCGGCCACCGGAATGCCGTCATACGTAATGCCCAGCGAACCCGCCCCAATGAAGCTTGTCGCCTCGCCTGCCCAACCCTGCTGAAGGCCGTTTAGGATGACCGTATATTTGGTTGAGCCGGTCTGGCCATAACCCATCACATTCGCGCCCGGGGTGTATTGCAGCATCTGCGCTCCACCAGCCACCGGGCCAGCTGCGTCCAATTGCTTGCGGTCGAGCACGCGCACCGTTTGCGGCATCAGCAAGACATCTTCGCGAGAGGGGACGGGCGTGGCCTCGGGGTTAACGGTTCCACGAACGACCACGCTGTCGTTCAATTTTGCCACTTGCAGCGTGGCCGTAATGTTGTTCTGTGTCGCCGGCGAGATCCGCTCCGAGTACGACTCGAATCCCGACTTCTCGATGGAGAGAATAAATGGCCCGCTGGATACAACGCTGAAGGCGAAGGTTCCGTCTGAACGGGTCGTCGTGTGATTCGCTGTGTTCGTTGATAAATCGGTCAACGTAACAGCCGCTGAAGTAACTGCGGCTCCGGCAGCGTCCACTACTTTTCCCTGGACCTGTTGGGTTTTACGGGGCGGAACGATCCCTCGGGCGCTGGCGCAAAATAAACTGCAAAGCAAAATTCCACACACAAAAATTAACCTACGCACTCTTTGAATCCTCCTGGAAAATTTGAGATTGGATCGGGATGGTAATGCAGGGTGTTGATTCTCCCGCCATGTGCCTGGAGAATCCTAAATTGGTGACCGAGGCCGATGCGTCCGGGAGTACACTCCCCAGCGGATTTTGAAGCGTGCCGGTGAAAGTTGTGCCAATTTTTCGTCTTGCCTGCATTGAGACCGAGTCAGCGGCCAATCCCCTGCGCTGTACATTCGAAATGCCTTGTTTCAATTACTTCTCCAAAATCGTGTACAAATTCAGTAACTCCGCAAAAATATCCGCGAAGTGTGAAGCGGTTGTTACACATGGAAAATCGAAAAGCCGCGACACGGCCGAACCGGCAACTCCAGGCCGTCTCACGCCTTCATCGAGCCGACCTCAGTCGGCGAAAGGCATTGATTTCATTGCATATTTGTATTTGGATACGAGGCGGAAACCCCATTTTGGAGACGGAGATCTTTGCAGCAGAGAGATTTTCATGTCTCTCGGATTTCAGTTTTTCTTAAGCTGCGTTTCAGCTTTTCTTAAGGTATTAAGAAGAGTATGCAGCGGACGATGGATCGAGGCTTACACCGCCTGATACCGGCAGCGCAGCGGAATGCAGTCCCATAGGCGCGGGGAATTTAATTTGAAAAACGGAACTGTGTAGTGGAACACTTTCGACGGTTAGTTCTGCATGATGGGCATCGGCAATCCATCGGGCAATTGCCAGACCTAATCCGTTTCCTGCTTGCGACTTTCTCTCCCGCAGGTCGGCCTGATAATAACGCTCAAAGACACGTCGTCGCACATCCTCCGACATTCCAATGCCTGTATCACGCACCGTCAGAATCACCGCGTTGTCGGTTCGCGATACCGCTGCAGCAATCTCGCCGTGTTCCGGCGTGTATTTAATGGCATTGTCCAGCAGAATACCTAAAAGCCTTTGCAGCAGCAGTTCATCTCCCTCGATGTAGACCGCTTCGTCCGGGAGGTGCCAATCCAGCATGATTCCGCTGGATTCCGCCAGGTCTTCGACCCGCCTGCAACCATTGACCACCAAATCACAGATGTTGATTCGCTGAAAAGCCACCTCATGGCTGAAGGTGTCGCTGCGGGCCAGCGAAAGCAGCGCATCCAGCAACGTTGATGCGGTACGGCATTCGGTGACAACCTTGCTTAAGTCCTCGCGATATTCCTCTTCGGTATGCTGGCGGTGAAGCGAAAGCTGGGCGGTCGCCAGAATCACTGTGATCGACGTTCTAAGATCGTGCGAAACATCCGCGGAAAATTTGCTGAGACGCAGGACTGCAGTCTCGAGCCTGCCCAGCAGCTGATTCCATGACACCGCAAGATGCTGGATTTCATCCTTGGCGGAAGGTACCGGCAAACGCGCGGACAAGTTGCCGATGCCGATGTTCACAGCTGCCTTGGTCATGCGGTCGACAGACTTCAGAGCATGCCGGCTGAGCAGATATCCGCTAATGGCGGCAAGGCTCAACAATCCTGGCATCAGCACCAAGAGCGCATCGCGATACATCCTCAGCATGTAGAATTCTTCATCCAGCAGTCCCCCGATATAGAGACGTACCCGCTGCCCTTTCAACAGGGTCTGATGACACATCACCATCGCAGACTGATGCTCGAGCGTCTGAAAAAAGAAAACTGTATGAGAACAGTCTTTCGGGGTGACCGATATTAAGTCGGCGCGGTTTACTTCGAGTGGAAAGAGCAGGCTTCTATCCAGGTTGCGGATCTCAAATAAATTTCCTTCATGGGTGACAACGGCATAATTTCGAAGCTGCTCAGACAGCGGCAAAGGATTGCGGTCCGCCTTGTTGTCCTTGAGAAACTGAATCAATCGCTGCTCACGCCCGCGAAGGTGCGACTTTTTTCCTTGAAAAAGGGCGAATCGTAAAGCGCCGAAAGAGAGGACCCCGAATAGCAGCAACCCGGTAAAGGTGACCAGCGAATACCACAGAGCAAGTTGGGCCCGGACAGAAAGATCGCGCATCCGCTGTCACCTTAATTCGCCACAAACATGTAGCCGGTTCCGTGAATGGTCCGGATCAGAGTGTGGTTGTCGTCTGCCTTGTCTTCCAGCTTCGCCCGCAGCCCGTGAATGTAGACCTCGAGTGTATTTTCTTTTACATCCGCAAGATGTCCCCACCCGGCTTCAATCAGCTGCTCGCGGGAGGTGACGAGACCTGTGCGCCGCATCAATACTTCCAGCAGTTCAAATTGCTTACGCGTAAGGTAAATATGTTTGTTTTTGCGTATCGCAACTCTGCGGCTCGGGTCCAAAATTATATCGCCGACATGAACAACCGGAGGCTCACTCACCGCCTGCATGCGCCTTGCAATTGCGCACACACGCGCCAATAGAATCTCCAGTAGAAATGGCTTGACCAGATAATCGTCTGCGCCAAGATCGAATGCCCGCAAAATCTTCGGCACGGCATCCACTGCTGTCAACATTAGGATCGGTGTTTTGCAGCGACGTGCGCGCACCTGCTCCAGGACGGCGAGACCATCCCTTCCCGGCAAGTAGATATCGAGCAAAGCGGCGTCGAATTTTCCCGCGAGCATCATGTCCGCGCCCTCACTCCCATTATGGGAAATAAAGACCTGATGCCCGTTTTCTGTCAGATCGCGGTCGACAAGATCGGCGATTCTCTTATCATCTTCAATTACCAGAATCTTCATACAGACTTCTGCAAGGTTATTGGACATTGTGTGACAGCAAGGTAAAAATCTGGCGAATTGTTCGGCGAGGACGATCGGGTCGAGATCTGCATCCGGATAGCGGAGGTCCCATCAATAGCAAAGAAGGCGCACCCCGAATCCAAACTTTCCACGTCTTACAATAGACGGGACGACATTATTCGGCGTGCGCGCGGGTGGACGACGAGCAGCAGTATTCCGTCAAACAATTGAAGAAAGCGGGAACAGCGGAATGGATATTCAAACGATCGATCAGCAGTACAGCCAGCTACAAAACGCTTCGCAGCAAGTGGAACAGGAACTGAAGGAGCTGGCTACGAAGTTACAGGCCGAATCAACCAGTGGAAATTCACAAGCTCGTGAATGGGTCTTGGATTTGAAGGAAATTGCCCTGGCGATCCAATCGCAGCAACAGCAAACGATGAATCTGCTGCAGGCGATCCATGGCTTTGTGGCAAACCAAAATCAGGCGTACAGCCAGGGGTATCCGCAGCCCATACAGGGAGGCTATCCGCAAGCTGGGTTCGTTCAGGGTGGCGGTCAGATGCCTGCGCAATCGATGGGCGGATTCGGAGGATTTTTGCAATCAGGATTTGGTCGCGCGATGGAGATGGGCCTGGGATTTGGTCTGGGCGATGACCTGATCAATAAGATTTTTTAGATGGGTTGCGAATGAACCGAAGATAGCAACGGAAGTGGCGGGGCGCGACGTTCTGGAACGCACCTCCGCCAGCCGTTTGTGAGGGTCACTACTGCAGGAAGCCTAGAACCAGGTCTCTTTGGGGGGAACCACGGGGAATGGATTCTACTATGCTCGCCGCACCAGTTGCCGGACACGACCACCCTGCTCGGTAATGCCGTCGAGGACGCCTTCGAGGCGACCCAACATTTCATGACCATCCTGTAGCAAATCGGGAACATGCTTCCACAGCTCCTTCATCGCTTCCGGATCTTCGGATAGGATGACCGCTGCTCCCAAACCCGAAGCTGTCAGCGCAGCCTTCTTTCGTCCGGTCAGCAACAATGCAGCACCGGCAACCAAAGACCCTGCCGCCAGCGCTCGCAACCAAGTCATTTCCTGTTCCATTGGGTTACTCCTTTCGCAAACTCTATCAGATTCGAGATGCATGCGGGAGTCATTTATGTTGCGGAAAACTCGTACAAAATCTGAATTCTGGGGAGATGCTTCTTTTCAAGAATTTGCAGGAGAGGCGCTTACCGTTGTGCAAACCTGTGCACATTGTTCGCGCCCGGAAAATTGAGAGGAAACCTACGACACGCTGGGACGACGTCGAATCCACCGGAAAGCTCTCCACGCATAGATTGCCAGATTGGCAGCGCATACGGCCACGCCGCAACCGATTAGAAGTGTCACTGAAACATTTGGATAGACAATAGAGCTAATGTAATGCTGCAGGAAATTTCCGCCGCTTGAAACCTGGCCCGCGCGCTGTTGAAAGAATTCTTCCGCCATGGTGAGAGGGCACGGCCACGGTCCAATCTCGACGAGTATTCCCCACACAAGCGACGCGATGTGGAATGCCGTCAGCCATGGACGGCCAGAGGTCCAGAAGGCACCAAAGATCACCCACAGAATCCATGCCAGGTGCAGCATCAGCACTGCAACCACGGCCGCGTTGTCGATCTGTGCCCAAGTCCAAGTCATGGAGCTTCATCCTATGCTCGTTAGACTCCACAAATCGGCGATTCGGCGGCAGTAGTAAGGGCAGGAAAAAGCGGTGAGACGCTCGCAGGTGAATCACGCTTGCCGCATATCAGTCGCTCTGCTACGCTCAGGCGTTGGAAATTTTCGCACCCAAAGGACTCTCTATGAAAATAAGGAATCTGGCCGTACTTTCTGCGGTTCTGGCGGTTGCCGGAATGTGGACGATGCCTCCGATTGAGGCTCAATCAGCGATGAGTGCCGCTCCCGCGGCCACAACCACGCCATCACAGGTGGTAGATCAGCTGCTGAACACGGTAGAGCGCGAGATGGTTCCGCTGGTGGAAGCCATGCCCGCCGACAAATTCGATTTTGCTCCGACCAACGGGAATTTCAAGGGCGTTCGCACTTTCGGACAACAGGTACAGCACGTCATCATGGCCAACTACTGGATGTACAGCCAGGCGTCTTCTCTGCAACCGCCCGACATGAAGGCAATCAAGGAAATGAAGACGAAGGAACAGCTCGTCCAGGGATTAAAGGATTCGTTCGCATTCGCACATCGTGCGATCGCGACGCTGACACCACAGAATGCGCTGGAGACAGTGAAGCCGGTGGATGGAATCTCCACACGTGCGGGAATTATGGTGTTCGCCATCATTCACATGAACGATCACTTCGGTCAGATGGTGGAATACCTGCGCATGAACGGTATTATTCCGCCTTCCAGCCGTCCGCACGGGAAATAATGAACGCCACCAAGTTTGCACCCGCACGCGCGCGAGGACCGTATGCGTCCTCGCGTAGAGACAAGTTTTTGTCCCAGTATTAGCATTCTGTGACCTCCGAGGAAACGGAGGAACCATCATGTATCTTCGCCGAACAATCGTCATCTAGGCAATTGCGCTCACGGTGCTCGCACTCACGCCAGCAGCACTGTTCGCCGCTGAGGACACATTCGACAAAACGCTCATCGTCAATGGCCCTGCCACCCTCGCCATCGACACCGGCTCCGGGGACATTCGCATCCACTAAGCGGCGAGACAGGAATGTCGGATGCTTCAAACTCAAACTCCTGCCAATCCCTTTGGTCCCAGTAGTATTGGGAACCTGTCAGGAAAATCGCCGGGCAAGGATCTCGTGCGAAGAAATCCATTTCTCATCCAAGCTCTGCCGACCTGCGAATCTTGATCAAATTCGGGTGAATTGTCCTCTTGCGCGCGAGCGGTTCTGCTAACCTTGCCTCTCCGTTCGGCATCCAACTACATAAGAACGTCAGTAGGAGTTTGAGGCAGAATAACTGCGGCCCATCAGCTGGAGTTGTGGTCGAAGGTTGCCTACCTACTTCTCCCCCACATCGAAGGAGATCTCCCGGCATGTTGAGTCATTGCGCCAATCCGAATTGCAAAAAACCGCTCCATTATTTGCGAGAGGGGAGGGTGTTTCTTTTCTCTCGCAAAAACAGCTCAAAATCAAATTCCAAGCCATTCCAGTTAATGGAACATTATTGGCTTTGCGGGGAGTGTGCCCGTGACTGGACGCTTACGATGGACGGCGATCAGGGCGTTCAATTGTCAGAAAGGAAGCCTCGTAAGTTCCGCACCACGTATCGGCGGCAAACCCCAATACCGGCCCATTAGAATTCGTTCTCTTCGAGCCGACGAGTCAGCGTGCGTTATGTTTTGGCCATGGGGGCTGCGCTCTTTTTGCCGCAGCCGCAGCCATCCAAACCATCTTCCTGGTAGGGATCGGCGCGATAGTAGCCCGCCAGCGAGTAGAAACGGACTTTCAACAAGTCCTCAAGCATTTTTAGCCCGTCTTTCAAGTAGCTGATGCGCGAGCGCTCATCGTGCCCCCAGGTGACGGGAACCTCGTCAATCCGCATGCCCAACCGCAAGGCAATGTAGAGAATTTCGGGGTCGAATCCCCAGCGTTCAATGCGTTGCCGGATGAAGATGGTTTGCGCTGCTTCCCTGCGAAATGCTTTGAATCCGCATTGCGTGTCCGCCAGCGGAAGATTCATGATCAGCCGCGTGAGCCAGTTGAAGCAGCGTCCAAAGAATCGCCGATACAGAGGCTGGCGAAGGGTCTGGCGAGTGCGATCCAGCCATCGCGATCCAATGGCAACATCGGCGCCGCTGGCGATGGCGTCAAACAATAGCTGAGCTTCTTCAATCGGGGCGGACAGGTCGGCATCGGTAAACAGTGCGATTTCGCCCCGCGCTTGCAGCATCCCGCTGCGGACGGAGTAACCTTTGCCGCGATTGCCTGGATTTTCAATCAGCCGAATATTGGGATGCTTCAGCGCAGCCACCGCCACGATGGCCGCCGTCTGGTCGCGAGATCCGTCATTTACCACCAGCACCTCAGCATCCCAGCCTTGGCTATGAATGCATTCCGTGACCCGATCCAAGGTCGCGCCGATGCGTGCCTGCTCATTGAAGGCGGGGATCACGAAACTATATTGCGGCCGTTCCATTTTCATTCAATGCCAGTCGTCAGTAGCCAAATTCGGGACCGTGCGATATTCAGGATAAGGGGAGAACGCCGCATGTCGGCAGCGAAGTCTGCACCAATTATGGTGTAACCCCGCCGTTTCTGCAATCTTAGATGCGGCCCAAGGGAATTTCGATGGATGTAACCCAGCCCCCTTCCGGTGCTACACTCCCCGGTATGGACGTGCAAACCGAGACGACACGCGGACATTCCTTCTGGTTTTGGCTCAGCCTAGTCGGGGGGCTGTTTCTGCTGTTTGTTCTGCTTTTGTGGACGGCGGCATGGCATGTGATGCGATCTTCCGGCGGCTCGGCCTCGGGTTTTGACGGGTTCGGTTCGGGCAAGATTGCAGTGGTGGACCTGAAGGGCGTGATCCTTTCGGCGGACAAGACCGACGACCAGTTGGAAAAATTCGCCAACGACGACTCGGTCAAAGCCATCATTCTGCATATCGATTCTCCGGGCGGCGGCGCGGCCGCTTCGCAGGAGATTTATCATGAGGTTTTGCGGATTCGCAACCACCACAAGAAACGCATTGTCGCCTCCATTGAGAGCGTTGGCGCAAGCGGCGCCTACTACATTGCCACAGCCACGGACAAGATTTATGCCAACCAGGCCAGCATCGTTGGCAGCGTAGGCGTCATTATGGAGTGGATCAATTACGGCGACCTGCTGAAATGGGCGAAGCTGAAGAATGTGACACTGAAAGCCGGGGCGCTGAAGGATGCCGGCTCGCCTACGCGGGACCTGACACCGGAGGAACGAGCCTATTTCCAGGGCTTGATTGACAACATGCATGCGCAATTTATCCAGGACGTGGCGACGGGCCGGCATCTGCCGGTAAAGGATGTCCAGACACTGGCGACCGGGCAGGTGTGGACCGGGCAGGAGGCCCTGCCACTGCACCTGATAGACCAATACGGTGGCTTTCGCGTGGCGCTACTGGACACGGCTCGTGCCGTGGGTATAAAAGGAGAGCCTGTGATCGTCCGCCCGCGCGAACCGCATCCTGGCCTGCTCGACCTGATGCTCGGGGCTGACTCCAAGCTGGCTTTTCCCAATCCACAGGAGTTGCAGTCCCTGCTGGAGAAAAGTCCTGGTTTTTATTTTCTGTGGCAATAAGTTGTTGTGATATCGATGCGCAAACCCCGGCACGCATCCTATACTCTGAAGGAGAAAGGGCCTGTTCATGACAAAAGCCGATCTTGTAGTGGACGTAATGCGACTGGGGGATCTGACGCGCACTGACGCGGAGACGATCATCGAGACCATCTTTGATTCCGTCGTAGCTGCTTTGCGCTCCGGCGATAAGATCGAAATTCGAGGATTCGGCAGCTTCCGCACGCGGCAGCGTAATCCCCGAATCGGCCGCAATCCAAAGACTGGCGCGCGGGTCGAAGTTCCTTCAAAACGGGTACCCTACTTCAAGCCCAGCAAAGATTTGCGCGACCTGGTGAACCACCAGGCGGGAAATGGCGAAGAGAAAGCCGCTCCGGCGGCCACAGAACAGGCCGAAGGCGCTCCTACGCAATAGCGGATCTCATGTGCATCGCGGACATGGACGTCGAAACTGACGCGAGCGCTGCAATGCCTCGACATTCATCGAGTGAATTCAACCAGACCCGAGTCGAATCCCCGCGTCTGACACGGTTGCAGGTTCGCGTTCAGTACACAGGCACGTTGGCCGGATTCGAAGTCACTTTCATAAATGACTGTCGCGCGCTGGAGTCGATCAGGTCCCAGACTTTTTTTGCCGCGGCTCGCTCTTCTTCCTGAATAGCACGTGCCAGCTTTTCCGTCTCGGTATCGCCAGCGAAAGCGGCAACCACAGCCAGTTCCTCGTACATGGCGATTTCGCTGTTCTCAATCGCGAAGGCGATGATCAAATCCTGCGAGCTTTTCTCCGACGCATCGTGGCCGATTTGTGCCGTCTTTGGCGCGAAATTAAAAATGTGCGCGAAAAAACTTTTCAGCACAGAGGGATTTCCGCCCAACTCCTCTAAGCGGGCGGTGAGTCGCTGATGTTGATGGCGCGTTTCAATGGCGTGCTCAGCAAACACACGTTGAACGGCTGCTTGTTCTCCCTCCTTCGAGAAGGCTTTGAGCTGGGTTTCGAAATTGCGTTCGGCGGCAATCGCATCCTCAATGTACCGCTTGATGACTTCGCGGGAAGATTCAGTTGTCATCGGGAAATGTTCCTCCTTTCGGTTGTTGAATGCTTCATGGGATCAGCAGAATCTTGGAGACTCCGCCGGCTTCCGCTATGGTTTGCGCTTCTCGCACCTGAGACAACTTCATTCTCTTCGCGATAGGAATGGAGAACTCTCCTTTGGCCACCGCTTCGGCCAGCTCGTGCAGGCGTTTCGAGTCCGGATGAGACCATACTTGCTGTACGCGGAAGTCTTTTCCCTGTGAACCCGCAGGTGCGCCAACTACGGTGGCGAGCACTCCATTCGCGCGGATATGCGGCATCAGTTTCTGGATGACATCGTGACCCACAGTATCTGCAATGGCATCCACCTGACCCAGCGCCGCGATTGCCTTGTCGTCGTCCAAAGCGACAACCTGCCCAGATCCTAGCGTCTCTGCTTCTTTTTGCTGACTCGCTTTCACGCCTGCAATGACTTTCATGCCATGCTTTCTGGCGACATAGACGGCGGTGCGCCCAACGTTGCCGACGGCACCCGTGACCAGCACAGTCTGGCCGGGCTTCGGCCGCACTCCATCTTCGATCAATTGCGATCCGGTTAGAACCACCAGCGGCAGAGCGGCCGCATCGTCGGTGTTGAGACCGTCTGGAATGTGCGTCAGATCCTCGGGTTTGGCTACCAGGAACTCCGCATAGGCGCGATTCACCAGGCCCATGATGCGATCGCCGACCTTGAATCCCTGGGTTCCGGAACCAAGCGAGAGGACGGTCCCCGCGACATCGCGGCCCAGGATTGCGGGCAGTTTGAGCGGCATCGCGTCCTTCCTATCTCCACGCCGCAATTTCCAGTCAATTGGGTTGACGCTGGTTGCAGCCACTTTGACTAGAAGCTCGCCGGGTCCAGGTTTCGGGTCTGGGACATCTTCATAAAACAGCTGATCGACTCCGCCATAGGCGTGCAACTGAACTGCCTTCAAATTCGTGTCCTCCCGGAGCGAGATCGTTCGATCGCTACCCATCCATTAGGAAGCGTGCGAACCAAGGACTGTTGCTTGACGGAACAGCATTGGCTTTCACGCTCGGAACCCGCCGCAATTGGCCCAATCTCGCCGCGGAAGCGGCCGACGCCGTATCATTTTCCATGCACCTCGCCGTCCTTACTCTGGAGTTGAGACTGGAATATGCCCGCTCGCTGAAAGATCGGCGGCAGTGTGTCCGCAGCCTGAAAGATTCGCTGCGGCACGGCTTCAACGTCTCCGTTGCGGAGCTGGATGAAGTGATTGTGTGGCAGCGCGCCACGGTTGGTATTGCGGCTGTTTCGGCTTCCAGAGACTATCTTCGCGGCCAAATGCAGCAGGTGGAAGAAGCCAGCGTTCGCATCGTGGAAACGCACGGCGGCCAGGTGAGCGACAGCTTTGTGGAATTCTTCCCGGAAGAATAATCGCAACCAGAATGGTTGATTGGGCGCAAGTTTGATATCCTCATTCGTTTGCTAGATTCATCGAAGCAGACCTGTGGATGCGATGGAATGGAAAGGGGTGACAGTATGCCAGAACAACGCGGACGGACCTATCACCAGAACCGCGTGGCGGAAACGCTGCGTGAAGAAATCAGCGCCATGCTGGAGGGTCAGCTAAGCGATCCACGCATTAATTTCGGCTATGTCAGCGAGGTAGTGCTGGCTCCGGGCGGCAAATCGGCACGTATTTATGTAGCCGTGGATGGCGACAGCAAGGATGAGGCCGACATGCTGGCCGGCCTGGAAGCGGCACGCGGATATATTCGCCATCAACTGCTGCAGCGGATGGGCGTCCGTCATATTCCAGAACTGTTTTTCCAGGTAGACCACTCCGAACCAGTGCGGGCCAGAATTGACGAACTGTTGAGCAGAGTGGAACGACGCAATCGCCAAAAGGAAAGATTGCAGCAAGAGAATGCGGAAGCGGCAGCGGCGGCAAAGCCTGCATCGAGCGAGCCCGAATAAGAATGACCGAACCCTCCACTAGCGAGCGGCACATATCGGCGGATTTCATTGGCAATGGCGGAGACGTCGAGACGCTGGCGAGCAATGCTGTGCGGGGGTCGATCGTGGAGGTGTTGGACGCAATCCGGCAGCGGCAACGCTTTCTGCTGACGTCGCATGCGCGGCCGGATGGCGACGCGGTGGGTTCCTTGCTGGCGCTATGGATGACGCTGAGCGCGATGGGCAAGCAGGCGGAGATGCAGCTGTTCGATCCGGTGCCTGTGATTTACGGAACGCTTCCGACAGCCGATCAGATCCGGCAGTTTGCCGGCCCGATGGTTGGATTTGAGCCGGATGCGGTGATCTTTCTGGAGTGCGACAGCGTCGGCCGGTCACGCCTTGAGGGCCTGGATGAAAAATTCCTTATCAACATCGACCACCACACCAGCGGAACTCCATTCGCCAACGTGAACTGGATTGATACCAAGGCAAGCGCCGTAGCAGAAATGGTGTATCGGCTGGCCATCGCAGCCAAGGTAAAAGTGACGCCGGCCATGGCGACCTGCCTGTACACGGCGTTGCTGAGTGACACCGGTTCATTCTGTTATGAAGGCACCGGAGCCAGCACCTTCGCGCTGGCGAAGGAACTGGTCGACATGGGCGCGACCCCGGCGCGGATTGCCGAGGATTTGTACTTCAGCAACCCGCTCTCGAAGATGCGTTTGCTGGGAGCAGCGCTGACAACGCTGCAACGCAATGGCAGCGTGGCGTGGCTGTGGGTAACGCACGACGATATGGTTCGCCTGGGCGCCAGCGATGAAGATGCGCTCGGCATCGTGAACTACGCCATTGGGATTGCAGGGGTCGAGGTCGCGGTATTTCTGCGTGAAATGGCGGATCGGCGCATTCGCGTCAGCTTACGCAGCAAGAGCACGGTTCGCGTCACACATGTCGCCGAGCAATTTGGCGGCGGTGGGCATGAAAATGCCAGCGGCTGCACCTTGGACGGACCCATCGAAGCGGCCACGGATCGCATTTTAGAGGCCGTGCACCAGCATCTGCGATTGCATGCTGTGGCTGAAAATGCCTGAAGCCTTTCGCCAGACATCACAAAGATTCGCCGCCTGCAAAAGTCCCGCGTAGGGGTCGCCGGCGGGGACAAACTCATGCGCCACATATCCGTGGAAATTGGTGGCCACGATTCCGCGCATGACTCCATCCCACTGCACCTCCTGCTGATCGTTCAACTCGTGCCGGCCGGGAACGCCTCCAGTGTGAAAGTGACCGATCCACTGAATGTTCTGCCGGATGGTATCGATCAAATCGCCTTCCATGATTTGCATGTGATAGATGTCGTACAACAGTTTCACATTCGGCGAGTCTACCTGCTGCATCACATTCACGCCCCAGGCGGTGTGGTCGCACATGTAATCCTTGTGGTTCACTTTGCTGTTCAGCAACTCCATGCAGATGGTGACGCCATGCTCCTCGGCAATTTTCTTCACCCGATTCAATCCAATCACCGTATTCTTGGCGCCTTGCTCATCGGACATGCCGGCACGGTTGCCTGAAAACGTGATCACATTCGGAACGCCGGCTTTGGCCGCCAGCGGAATGTTTTTGCGAAAGCCACTTTCAATGATGGCGTGATTTTCAAGACGATTCAGACCCCGGGCAATTTCACCGCCCCCGGCGTAACCCATAGTGCAGATCAGACCATAGCGCCGAGGGATTCCATACTGATCGGGATTCAGCAGGTCAACGCCCTTTAATCCTATGTGCGCAGCGTAGGCTGTCAAGTCATTCAACGGTATGTGCGGATAGCACCACTGGCAAACGGATTGCTGAATTCGCCCGCGCCGAACGATCCGAGCATCACTCGCGGACCATAGCGCCGGGCCGCGGGACGCGACCGCAGCGCTGGCGACCATGCTTTCCAACATGCGACGTCTGGAAATTCTCATTGCAGCTATCCTGCCAGATCGAGCAAAAGCTTGCACGGGGCCGCGCGTGCATTTCCGTCGGGAAAACGTCGGTCATTCAGCGGATTTCGGCTTTCCGTCGTCATTCATCGCAGCATTTGGTAGGCTGGGAAATGTCTTCGCAGCATCGTTGCGCAGCTGACAACTCAGGACGAAGTGATCGCAAATCGAAGCGACAATTGGAGGCAATACCTGCCAAGTGGGGCGTTCTGGCAGAAGCTCACCGCCGCAACGGTGGCTGAGTTCGCCACGCTGGTGGGCTTCACGACCTTCTTTCTCGGATATGGACTGATTCCCTACCTGGGCGGGTCGGTGATTGGCCTGGTCGGCGCCGACGAGCCCCGCTATGCGCAAATCGCGCGGGAAATGCTGGCGCGACATGACTTCATCACCCCCGTTTTGTATGGCAAGCCGTGGCTGGAGAAGCCGGCGCTGTACTACTGGCGCGCCATGTTCTCCTTCAAGGACTTTGGCGTTCACGATTGGTCCGCGCGGCTGCCGTCGGCGGAATTCGCCTTCATTTTGGTCATTCTGATTTATCTGCATATGCGTCGGTTTCGACCAGGCGGCCAGTTGGATGCCGCACTAATTACCGTATCCTGCGCCGGTATTATTGGATTCGCCCGCGGCGCTTCAACCGATATGCAGCTGGCTGCACCATTCTGCATCGGCATGCTGGGCTGGTACGCCTGGTATGAGACCGACAAAAAATTCTGGCTGTTCGATCTCTATTTTTTCGGCGGCGCTGCCACACTTGCTAAGGGGCCAGTTGCCCCATTCATGGCGTTCGGCATTATTTTTCTGTTCGCGGCGCTGCGCAAAGAATGGTCGCTACTGCGCCGCACCATCTGGATTCCGGGAATCGTCTTATATTTGGCGATGGTGTTGCCGTGGTTCATCGCGGTGCAGCATCGAAACCCACAGTTCCTGAGGGTGTTTTTCTGGGAACACAATCTGGAGCGCTTTGCCACCGACCGTTTTCGACACTCTCAGGCCATCTGGTACTACATTCCAATCATGGCGCTGGCATTACTGCCCTGGCTTGCGCTGGCGTGGGCAGCCTGTTGGGACGCAGTGCGCGATTCCATCGATGAATGGAAGGTCCGCCGCAATCCGGATCGCTACATCGGCAATCCCAGGGCGGGCGATGCATTCCCTGAGTTTCTCGTCTTGTGGGCCGCCTTTCCCATCGTCTTCTTCAGCTTCTCGCAATCGAAACTTCCGGGATATATTCTGCCGGCCGTACCGCCAATCACGATTCTTTGCGGCGACTATCTGAACCGCATTCGAAAACGGGGCCTGAAGATGCCTCTGTTGACGATTCACGCCGTCGTGGTCGGCGCGCTGGTGGCCGCAACGCTGATGCTGCCCATGATTCTGATTCATTCCCACCAGTGGCCGCCCCTGCGTGTCATTCTTGCCGCACTGATGGAAGGCACCGCGGTTGCGATCGCCATTCTCGTGGTTGTGGTGCGCTTTGGAATGAATCGGTTGCGTGTGGCGACGTTGGTCCCGGTGGCGCTGATTCTCATATTCCTGCTGGGAACTCGCAATGGTACTCTGCTCGATCAAAAATACTCCGCGCGCACCCTGGCGCATGAAATCGTTGCCCTACCGGATGCCCCGAGGATGGTTGCGGTATACCAGGCCCGCCGCGACGTCCAATATGGTCTCGGCTTTTATCTGGACGAGCGCGTTTCCAACTATCAACGAGGCGGAGTTCCCCCAGAAGCGCATGTGCTGGTGGTCCAGGATTTTTCAAACCAGGCAGAGGAACAGCATTCGCAGGATGAGCTAAAAAAGCTTCTGGCCGGCCGGCAATATGAGCCGCTGTTTTTCTATCGTCCGCAGGATCTGACAGTCTATCGGGTAAGTCCGCTGTCGCAGTAACCCTCAGGAACACGTCGTTTACAGGCTTAACTTCAAGGGTGTCAGTCCATGTACGCCGGCGAAATCCGATGCGATTTCTGGAATTGCGGCTTTTCGATTGCACCCACAATGCCGTACACTCGCGCCATACGGTTGATATCTCTGGCCGCGTGTATTCGCGAGTTTTCTTCCCCCAAGATTCGACCGCGAAGTCGACCATGACCTCCGCCCTCGAGCTCGAGTTTTTAGATCTGCGTCATTTCTCCGCGCAGCATCTTCGTCCGCTGCTGGAGGAGGAGAGCGCGCTCTGGAGCCAGCGCCTGCATTGGGACTATCGCAGTTCCGCCAGCCTTGTGCTGCAGTACATCGAGTCGCATTTGCTAAGCGGTTATGCAGCTCTCGATCAGGGCCGTGTCTGCGGATATATCTTTTGTGTGTACGAGACCAATAAGGCCGTCATTGGAGATGTCTTCGCGTCGCGCCAGGGAGTCGACGAAACAGCTGCCGTCGCTATCGAGCTGCAGCTGATTGATCGTCTGTTGGAAACCCTGCAGCACTCGCCCGACCTGACTCGCGTGGAAGCGCAGCTGCTGCTACACCCGCATGGCCTGCATCGTGAACCGTTTGAGCGAGCCGGCTTTCAGCTGTATCCGCGGCTATTTATGGAGCTGGAATTTAAACCATCCCAGACGATCGAAACCACTCTTCCGGCGCGGGTGGAGGAATTCGCAGGCCCCGGCGGAGGTCATTATCGCCGCTGGAAGAATTCAGACTTCGATCTATCTCCGCAATTGATCACCGCGGCGTACTCCGGACATATCGACAGCGAAATCAACGATCAATATTTGTCGTTGGGAGGGGCGCAACGGTTTTTGCATAATGTCGTGCGTTTCCCCGGATGTGGAATTTTTGAAGAGCAGGCGTCCTGGGTGCTGGCTTCGCCGAACAATGACCGGCTGTTTGGACTTTTGTTATGTTCGCGGGTAAGTGCCGGTGTTGGCCACGTGACACAGGTATGCGTGTTGCCGGAGTTTCAGCGCCAGGGAGTGGGAGAAAAGCTTCTCGAACTGTGCGCCGGTTCGCTGCTCGCCACTGGATGCACCTCTGTCACCTTGACGGTCACCGAGCGAAACACCGGGGCCGTCAATCTGTACCGGCGACTTGGCTACCATGTGCAGCACCGGTTCGACGCGATGTTGTGGGAAAAACGCTGGCACTAAATGAATTGGGTATCGGCTGGCTGCGGCAGTCTGCAATCAAATGGCAAGGTTTCTACGTCACGTCAGTGCTTGATCAGCCACATCACCCAACTGGCGGCGATGGTTCCCAGTACAAACAGGCAGAAGCAATACACTCCGTAGCGAATCATGGCACGCGTTTCCGACCGCTGGGTAATCCCAAAAACGACAGACGTAAACAGGGCGAATAGCAGCACCGCGGTGAAGTGAGAGGGCGTGAACATCAGCTCTTCCTCCCGAGTCGAAGACTGTGCGCATCGACAGCGGAAATAAAGTTCAGCAATCCGGCAACCTCGATAAACTTGGTGCCGTAATCCGCAGTAACAACCTGCACGACATTCTGCCCCCATCCAAAGAAAACGGACAGAACATACAGGATGCCGTTACCAAGATTGCCGATAAATCCCAGCGTTTCGAGCAGGTCCCCGGTGTTGGCGGAATAGATTTTGCCGTGCATGGCCAAGCCGAGAGCAAACATACAGGTAATGGAGACAAACAGCAGAACCGCTCGAATCCATTTGCCCTGCATGAAGTGGCCGAGTCCTGGAATCATCCAGCCGGCGAGGAGAATCAATCCGGCGGGGTAGGGTTTGGAGCCAGCGGCGGGTTTCGCAGCGCTATCCTTCGTGGTGGCCTTAGCGGTAGACATCTCCAACGAATATACCAGTTTCGAGGACGGGACTTTCATCCCTTCGATTGCGGTTGACGGTCCGATTTTATATTTCGGGCAACGTTGCCGAACAAATTCGCCTAGGTTAGCAGCGGTTCTTCATAGTGCTGGACGATGGGGAAAGGATCGTAGAAATGATGCAGCAAATCGCGCCATTTCTGGTATCGGTCAGACTGTCGAAACCCTACGGTGTGATCCTCCAACGTTTCCCACGACACCAACAGCACATAGCGATTCGATATCTCCAGGCATCTTCGCAGCTCCATGCCGGCAAAACCGGGGGTCGCTTCGATCAAAGGACGAGCTGTACGCATGGCCGTTTCAAAGGCTTCTTCTTCTGCCGGACGAATATCCAGGATCGCTAACTCCAAAATCATCGAAAGCCCTCAAGCCCAATCGCCGCAACAAACCCACCACAGCCAGAAAATCAGCCTCTCCACTTCCGCCGCATACACTTTCAGAGAGATGCGCTAGATACGCACCAATTCTTTTTGAATTCGTCCGGTCACCTTGGCTTCGCCGGGACGTGTCATCATATCGACTTCACTGCGCACGCCGAACTCCGGCAGATAAATCCCTGGTTCCACTGAAAAGCATGTGTTTGGCAGGATCAGCCGTTCGTCGTGTGTTTCAAAATTATCCAGGTGCGCTCCGTTACCGTGAATGTCGGTCGCGATGTTATGACCGGTACGATGAGTGAAATATTTTTCGAATCCCGCAGCCCGAATCACGTCGCGAGCCGCATCGTCCGCCTGCCAACCAGCGATGGGCTGATTGTTCGCAAAAGCCTGTGAAACGCGCTGAATCGCAGCATCTCGGGCCGCTGCCACGGTATCAAACACCTGTTGTTCGCGGGTCGTTGGTTTTCTGCCAACCACGCCGGTCCAGGTGATGTCATAGAAGACCGTGCCCGGGGAATTTTTCCGCGCCCAGATGTCGATCAACAAGAAATCCCCTCCGACGATAGGCGAGGTCTTCTCCGCCGTCGGTTCATAGTGAGAATCCGAACTGTTGCGATTGACAGATACATTTGGGCCGTTGTCCCAGACCAGGTCTTCCCGCCGCATCGCTTCCTGCAGCCATTCGACCATGGCAAACTCGGTGGTGCCACCGGCACGTACGCGGCGGCCAATCTCGCGGAAACCCTCCGCCAAAATTGCGTCAATGGCCTGCTGCGCTGCGTAGTGGCTGGCAATCTGTGCGTCGCTTAACACCGCTTCAAAGTGACTAACCAGATCTGCCGAACTGACAATCTCCTTGCCAAGCTCACGCAGCACTTCGATTGTTCCTGCATCGACCATCGAGACATACATGATCGCGTTGCGCGGGGAGTATTGCATGGCCAGGCGCGTGGAGTTTTCGAGCATCGCCGCCAACTGCGCTTCCAGTTCCTGCCATGTCGAGTAGACTGCTTTCGATCCCGGCAGCGGGTCGAGTCTTCCCTGTTCAATACGATGCACCAGCTTCTTTGGTTCGCCATGCGCGGGTATCAGATAGAACCAGCGCCGCGTGATGTGCAATGAATCGCTCAGCCCCAGGATGCGATAAGCAATCGGGTCGCGATGGTGATGATCGTAAAAGAGCCAGCCATCGAGGCCGGCTGCCTGCAATGCAGATTGAATAGCTTCAAGATTCATAGGTGTTAATTCCGTCGGAAAGTTTATTTTAGCCCGATGATCCCTATGCTGCAGGACGGGACGCTTCTTCATATGCGCAACCCTACGGTTGCATTTCTTCCCCAAATAGAATTACTATGCAACCAGGAGGTTGCATAATCATGAGCGACCGGATTGAGAAGCGTATCGAGCTGAAAGCGCCAGTTTTGCGAGTCTGGAAGGCGTTGACCGACTATCAACAGTTTGGGGAATGGTTTCGGGTGAATCTGGACGGCCCCTTTGTTGCGGGACAAGTCGCACGCGGGCACATGACCTATCCCGGATATGAACACCTAAAGTGGGAGGCAGTCGTCCAGGCGATCGAGCCGGAACATCTGTTCTCCTACACTTGGCACCCATATGCCGTGGATCCAAACTTCGACTACTCCAAAGAACCGCCGACGCTGGTTGAGTTTCGACTGGAGAAGACCGCAAAGGGAACATTGCTGTTACTCACCGAGTCTGGGTTTGACAAGATTCCGATCGCTCGCCGTGACGAAGCGCTTCGCAAAAACGATGGCGGCTGGACACAGCAGATAAAAAATATTGAGGCTCACCTTGAGAAGCATCCGTAGCCAGACGATGCACCAGCGGAGGGCAAATGCGCCAGTATTCGCGGCGCTGGGGGATGGAACCAGGTTGTGGTTGCTCGCCAGGCTCAGCGGCGGCTCGCGATTTTCCATCTCCCAACTGACCGAGGGCTCAAAACTCACGCGGCAGGCCATCACCAAGCATCTGCGGGTGCTGGAGCGGGTCGAGGTGGTGCGCTCAATTCGCTCCGGTCGTGAAAGTCTTTTTCAGTTCAATCCGGCACCGATTGCGGAGATTAAACAATATCTGGATCAGGTTTCAGCACAGTGGGACGACGCCCTGGCCCGGCTGAAGTCATTCGTCGAAGACTGATTCATCTCGACGCGAACAGGGCGATCCGCCGACTCGCGACTCTCGGTGCGCGAGCCCAGGGTCGAGCCGCATTTTGCGAGAACGCCATCGAATGCGACACTAATGTGCAGTATCCGGTTTTCAATCGCTCGAGTCACTTCTTCTGAGGTTTTCAGTCCCATGATTCACCGAATGCTGCGCCGTGTGCTGGCGCCAATGCTGATGGCAGGCTGCTTGTGCTCGATCGCGAGCGCGCAGGAGTTTCAGACAATTGAGAAGGATTTTGCCCAGCACGTGACCGTGAAAAAGCTGCCGAACGGCCTGACTCTGATTGTGTGCAATCGGCCGGAAGCGCCTGTGTTCAGCTTCTTCACCATTGTGAACGCGGGCAGCGTACAGGACCCCAAAGGGGAAACCGGGCTGGCCCATATGTTTGAGCACCTGGCCTTCAAGGGTACAAAAGACATTGGCACCACCGATTACCCTGCGGAAAAAGTCGCGCTGGCCAAAGTGGAGCGATCGTATGCCGCCTATGACGCCGAATATCGCAAGCGCGTCGGCCAGGACCCCGCCAAGCTGAAAGCCTTGAAGGCGCAGTTCGACGCCGACACCGCTGCGGCCAACAAATATGTCATCCCCAATCAGTTCACACAAATTGCGGAGATGAACGGTGCCACAGACATCAATGCCGAGACCGCAAGTGACGCGACGGAATATTTCTGGAGCATGCCGGCCAATCGCCTGCAATTGTGGGCGTACATGGAGAGCGATCGAATCGCGAACCCGGTGCCGCGGCAATTTTATAAAGAGCGCAGTGTGGTGATGGAAGAACGCCGCATGCGGATCGACTCCAATCCCATCGGCTTTATGATCGAGCAATTCCTGGCGACAGCCTATGTCGCACACCCCTATCGAAATCCTGGCGTTGGATGGATGTCGGATGTGAGCCAGATCAGCGCCACTGAAGCGAACGCATTCCACAAAAAATATTATGTGCCTTCGAATATCGTGGTCACCGTCGTGGGAGATGTGAACGCAACGAATGCCATGCCCATGCTGGAAAAATATTTCGGCAGCATTCCCGCGGGACCGCAGCCGCTGCCGCTGGCGACTGTCGAGCCGCCACAAGAAGCCGAAAAGTCAGTCACTCTGGAAGAGCCGACGCAGCCGTTTTACATCGAGGGATATCATCGTCCGGATTATCTGAATAAAGACGACGCGGTGTATGACGCCATCGGCGACATCATGTCGAACGGGCGCACATCGGTGCTGTACCGCAGCCTGGTGCGGGAT
>DATJUD010000099.1:0-29084 GCA_035502695.1 Acidobacteriaceae bacterium | reverse complement strand
AAACTTCTCGAACACATCGCCCATCGCCACGCCGGAATCCTGAAGGACTCTGTGCAGATCTCTGCGTTTTTCGCTTGGCATGACGACCGCGTTGATCCGCTGCAGCATAGCCTCCCGGTAGAAAAGGAGGAGCCCGCCGCTAACGAATAACAGGAAGACCGCAAAAAAGGTCAAAACGGCGAATCCCATATAGCACCTTTCAAACTTCCATATTGACGATCTTGCGAATGATCAAAGCCCCTGTGATTGTCATGGCGGCAGCGGCATACAGAAGCTTGATGCCAATGTCACGTTTCCACAAAAGGCTCATCGTGGCAGGATTAATCAGATACAAGGCAATGCCGAGCACCACCGGGAGAAACGACAAAATCCAACCTGTCAGACGCCCCTGGGCCGTATGGACTTGCACCTGCCGCTTCAACCGGTACCGCTCACGAATGACATAGGCGGTCTTATCGAGCACCTCGGCAAGGTTTCCTCCGCTCTCTTTTTGAATCAGAATCCCGGTCACGACAATTTTCAGATCCTGTAGCGGCACGCGAGCGAGCATATTCGTCATGGCGGTCCTGAGTTCAAGGCCATAGTTCTGCTCGTCGCAGGAGATGCGGAACTCGGGGCCTATAGGATTCGGGCACTCATGCGCAACCAGTCCCAACGCGGCTACCAGGCTGTGGCCGGCACGGAGCGCGCTCACCATCAGGTCCAATGCCTCGGGGAGCTGCTGTTCAAACTTTTCGAAGCGCTGTTTGCGCTTATACAGCACATAGAAAATTGGCGCGATTCCCGCGATGATTCCAATGGCTACCGCGAAGATGATCGCCCCCGTCCGCAGATAAATCAGGTAGGCCGGAAACACAAAGCACGCAATGGACATCAAGATGAGACCGCCCGCAGTCCACTTCACGCCGGCCTGGTACAGCAGGCCTCGCAAACTGGGCGCAACCTCAAGCTTCAACAGCCAGCGATTGATCCAGGGAACAGCGCTCAGCAGTTCGCTCTTGCGGATATCCACAATCGGATCGCCCATTTGCGACTTATCAAACGCAAGCGCGGACTGCAGCACGGCCAGTGTCTGCTTGGTTTGCTCCGTGGCGCCGCTCCCTGTTGCCACCAGGAGCAGCGTCAGCACCACGAACACTCCGATAAATACCAACACCAGCAGCATCAACATATCGCAACTCCTAACCGTCGTACCGGCTAGTTGACTTCCATCGTTTGCTCAAACAGATCCGCCGGCAGAAAGATGCCGGAAATGCGGAGCTGATCGAGGAATTTAGGACGAATATGTGTCGGCTGAAACGCGCCAATCACTCTCCCGTCCGGCCCAATGCCCTTTTTGCTGAATGTGAAAATTTCATGCATGCTGATCACGTTTTCTTCCATTCCGGTGATCTCGGAAATGCTGGTCACCTTGCGACTGCCATCGCTCAATCTGGTGACTTGAATGACGATGGCGATGGCGGAAGCGATCTGCTGACGAACCGTGCGCTCGGGAATATTCAAGTTGCTCATCGCGACCATGGATTCCAGTCTGGATAGCGCGTCGCGGGTGGTATTGGCGTGAATCGTGGTCATCGAGCCCTCGTGGCCGGTGTTCATGGCCTGCAGCATGTCGAACGCTTCCTCTCCGCGCACCTCGCCGATGATGATTCGATCGGGACGCATGCGAAGGCTGTTGATGAGAAGTTGACGCTGGCGGATGGCGCCCGCGCCCTCGATATTGGGCGGCCTGGTTTCCAGCCGCACGATGTTTTCCTGGGCCAGCTGCAGCTCGGCCGCATCTTCGATGGTGACAAGACGTTCGTTCGGAGGAACATAGTGCGACAGGATATTCAGGAAGGTTGTCTTGCCGGCGCCGGTACCTCCGGAAATCAAAATGCTGATGCGGGCGCGAACAGCAGCGGACAACATCTCCATCATCTCGGGAGAGACGGTCTTCAAACTCACCAGTTGCTCAGCGGAGATTGGGCCGGTTCCGAAGCGCCGAATGGAAAGGGCCGGACCATCCAGAGCCAGCGGCGGAATAATCGCATTGACGCGCGAACCGTCGGCCAACCTCGCATCCACCATTGGAGAAGACTCGTCCACTCGCCGCCCTATGCGCGACACGATGCGGTCGATGATCTGTAACAGGTGGCGATCGTCGCGAAACGTCGCGTTGACGCGCTGCAGAATTCCGCCGCGCTCGATGAACACTTTGCCTCTGCCATTGACCAGGATTTCTGAGACGGTGGGATCTCGCAGCAGCGGCTCCAGCGGGCCAAGGCCGAATACCTCATCGAGCAAGTCGGCCTGGATTCTGTCTTGTTCGTCAAGACTCAACGGCACTTTCTGATCGCCGATGATCTGGTTCACCATGGTAGCAACGGCTTGGCGTGCCTGGTTAGAGTTGACGCGCGACAATTTCTCCAGATCCAGCTTGGAGATCAATACGCGGTGGGTTTCCGATTTGAGCTGCTCGATGTTTAGTGTTGCCACGATTCACCCGTCCATTGCTGCGAAAAATCTAGCTGCGCTTCTATCCGAACAAACTGAAACCCTTCTTTTTTTCCCGGTTCATTGGCATGCCGCACGCTACTCTCGCCATCTGCCGGATGACCCGCGAAATTGAGGAATCCTTCAACGCCAACGCACTGGCTGTGTTTTGTGCCAGCTGGGCGGTTTCATAATCACTGGGAACTTTCCATTGCGGCAGCAGCGTCAGCGCCTTGCCGATTTCCTTTTCGTCAATTCCAAGCGGTCGCTGTGTAAACCGGTTGAGCACGATTTCGGGTTTGATTCCGGCAGTCGTGAAGAACTCGACGATCATGCGATTTGCGTTGCGTAATTCCGGAACACTCACCTGCGTGACCAGATAAACGGCAAATGCGTCCATGAACATGGCATGGATGGGTGGGGTGATGGTGGAGCCTGCGTCTACAACCACGCAATCGAAAGTTTGCCGCGCCACAGTGATCAGCTTTTCGACCGCCTCGACCGTGGCTTGAGTCTGCACGTACAGGTCCGGTGTGGGCAGCACCGAGAGTCCACAGTCGTGCTTGGTCACAAGTTTCGAAAGGAAATTTGAATCGAGCCTGTGAAAATTCTCAAGAGCGTTGGCCACCGAAAACTCGGAGTGAACTCCCAGACCAAGACCCGCGTCGCCGATGGGTAGATCCAGATCGATCAGCAGGGTACTAAACTGGGACTCCTGCGTAATGGCCACGGCGAAGTTGGTGGCGATGGTGGTCACTCCCGAGCCGCCCTTCGCGCCGATAAACACGATCAGTTTTCCGGTCGCCTTCTTGGTCGGCCGGGTCGTAGGACGACGCACCATCGCCCGCACCAAGGCTTCTTCAATGGCTCCCGGGGCGATGGGCAATGACAGAAACTCGCGCGCACCGGCTCGCATGCAACGGACAAGAAGAGACGCATCTGACCGCGCCGAATAAACCATCACGGTGACGGAGTTGGCGGCACAGATGTCCTCTACCAGGTCCAGAGCATGTTCCGGGTCGCTATCCAGTTCAATGATGACGACGTCGTAATGGACCTCCAGCAGTCGGGGCACGTCGTCAAGATCGGGATACGCCTTCAGTTCCCGAACGACACGTGCTTGTGAGCCGGCCAGGGCTTCTGCGACAGCATTGCGGCGCAGTTCCTCCGGTCCGATCAGAGCCACCGTCAAGGTGGAAGTGCCAAGCGAATCGCGATCCTGAGTCGTCGTCGCCATCAGCAGTTCTCGATTCCCTTCCTATTGCGACATTCTGTCCATCGCCACCGTGCATCGCCTGCTGTTGCGCCCATTCGCCGCTGTAGTTGCATCTGTCCTCAGCGAGAAAAGAAAGAAATCAGCGTTCCGATCGCGATCGCCGGAGCATATGGCATTTTGCGGGTCAGAGGGTTGTCCAAAACCAGTTCAGGATGCGGTCGAAGACCGCGCTTTCCCAGGCCCGCAATCAAATTTCCCGTTCCACTCAACAATTCGCCGACAAACCCACCGCCAATGGCCCAACAAACCGCCATGATTCCGCCCGCAATTCCTGTAATCACCAGGGCAAACAACAACTGCGCCGGTCCTATCCAGGCTCCCACGGCAGCACAAAGCTTCAGATCGCCCATTCCCATGCCGCCCAACCAGCAAAAAAACCCAAGAATAACGGTTGCCAGCCCAATCCCGAGAAGGCTCTGCTCAATCCCATGCCAACCATGGGCCCAGCCAGAGACCGCAATTCCCGCGGCCAGAAAAGGTAGTACCAACCAGTTCGGAATCCGGCAGCTGCGCACATCCGTAAAAGTCGCAATGGCCAAAACAATCAAAGTCGGCCACCATGCGATCGAATGCATACGCCCACCCTTCTCCCTTGGCAGGGACCACTCGGGCAAATGCAATCTGCCGTCCAAATCGTCGGATGGCCGCAACAGTCTGAATTCAAGGCGTTATGGAAGATATTGCCGGGATGGGTGTGCACGGTTGTTTACAGCCCGTGCAACTGCGTGACGGCGTGGATACACCCTGCGGCAGCGACGTGGTCCTGGGGAACAAGCACGCCACGTCGGAGATGGGGCCAGTAACAAAGTCAAATCCATCCAGATGAATTGTTTGCAGGCCCGCGTGAGGAAGCTTCCGCAACACTGTTTGCAGATATTCTTTGTACGAACCAGAGTCGGCCGGAAGCGGAAACAGAACGAATCGTGAATATTGAGACGTGGGCAATGTGGCCAGTAGTCGAGTATTGCGATCGTGCATGGCAAACACGCGAACGCCTTCTCGCAAACGCACTTCGGGATACTCCACCGTGGAGTAGTCGGGCAGGTAGTACCCGGCATGGCGGTAACCGAGAAAGTGCGAGTCGAAGCCGATCAGCAACGTCCCCTGCGGCGGCGCCACCTGTGGAAGCGCAGTGCGTACCGCCTCCATTGTTGCGTCAAATCGCCGTACAGAGCGGTAGGAGCAGTACAACGGCGATTCGAGAAAGATGAAGATATTGACTACCGCGAACACCCCGATCAGAGTGTGCTTGACGGATTTGCGCCAGCCCGCGTGTTCATACCACTGCGCCGCCCAATGCCCCAGCCAGGCGCAGGCCGGTGCGGCGAGCAGCAGCAAGTAGCCGCTGTTGACAAACTTGAGAAAAATGAAGGTGAAGAAGCAGAGCGCCGGAACAATCCAAACCAGTGTGAATATCTTCTTCCGGGGATCCTCCGGCGCGGTTCGATATCTTGCCTCCAAAGGCGCAATCGACGCAGCACCAAAGCCCAGCAGATAGATAAAGAAGATCGTGAATGCGCGCGCAATGGAATTCGCTGGGGAAGAATTGAATACGGTCGTCTTCTCAGGCACAATTCCCCACAAGGAAAAGAGCGCACCGAAGTAGATAGCAAACCCGCCGCTGGCCGCAACCATCGGCAAAAACCATGCCACCAGTGTGAGCAACAGAACAAGGACGCCGGCCATTCTCCGCCGGGGCGCATACCACAGAGAAAAAAGAAAAAGCGGACCGAGAAACAGAAGAGAAGAGGGGCGAATGCCCGCGGAGATTCCAAGAACAAGCGCCGCAGCCAGCGCTACGTTTGCTCGTCCACGGTAGACACTCCAGCATAAGTATCCAATCAGCGCGGAGAAGAAGGCCTCCACACTATAGGTGAGAGCCACAATGCCGTGGAACCATGCAAGCGGAGAAAGCAGGAAAAGTGCCCCGGCAAATCGCGCCGCATGGACTCCAAACCAGTCCGACGCCAGCAGATAAATGACAATCGCCGTTCCACAACTGGCGATCACGCTCAACAGAACAAGCGCGAGATTCGCATCATGCAGCGGAAGATTGAGCAGTCGTCCCAGGCAGACGTAGAGGAAATATCCGGGCGGATGCGGTTGATAGACCCGAGGATCAAACCGAACCATGCCAAGCGCAAAATTCACAGAATCCAAGTCGTAGAGGTCGTGGCTGCGAAACGCGAAGCGCGTCACGGCGACGGCGCCGGTTAACACGGATAGATCCAGCCACCTGCGGGAAACCATGGCCGGCAACGCTGCAAGTCAAATGCCAAGGACAATTGCAAACGCCGGTTGAACGATGAATCGTGCAAAATCGTCTGTTTACTATATAGTTACGAAACAAGTTACTACGATTACCAAAGTTTTCTCGACAAAATTATTACTCCCTGCTATCAATACCTCACTCCATGACACCCCTGGCTTGAGAGCTCCGTGCCTGTCGCTTCCGGGCGACAGTAGAACGTTCCACAGGAGAAGCCTCCATACCCCCGCGGAAGCAACACAACGTATGATCCGAGTCGCTTTATGTTCCGAGGATCGAAAACTTCAACAGCTCCTTTCCTCCGCGCTGGGAAGGGATTTTCAAGTTGATTTACAACCGGAGGAGGATTCCATTCTGCGATCCTTCTCCGCGGGCACGTGCGATGTCGTCGTCCTCGACCTGGATTCCAACCACCCGGCTCCGCAACAACGACTAGAAAGTTTGGAACGAATTGTCGGCGCGAAGATTTCTCCAGTCGTGCTGGCTGACGATGGTTTCCGTTCGGCTGCGCTTGAGCTGGTACGACAGGGCGCGCACAGTTACTGCCGCAAGCCGCCTTCCATGGTGGAACTGAAATCAATGCTGCGCCGCGCACACGAGAGTTGTTCGTTGAAGCGGAAGCTGGAGGCGGTGCAACTTCAACTGGACGCAGTCAGCAGCTGCGATCGTCTGATCGGTTCGAGCCCACAAATTCGACAGGTCTATGATCTGGTTCGCCGGGTTGCCAGCATCAACACGCCCGTCCTGGTGACGGGCGAAAGCGGCACCGGCAAAGAACTGACGGCACGGGCGATTCATAACCTGGGCAATCGTGCGGCACAGCCATTTGTCGCAGTTTGCTGCGGCGCCATCCCGGAAACTCTGATCGAAGCTGAATTGTTCGGGCACGAGAAAGGCGCCTTCACCGGCACCGTGGGAATGCGGCAAGGCTACCTGGAACAGGCGGGCGCGGGTACGTTGTTTCTGGATGAAATCGGCGAGCTAAGCCTGAGCACTCAGGTCAAGCTGCTGCGAGTGCTGCAGGAACGTGAATTTAACCGACTCGGTAGTAGCCGCTTAATCCCATTGCGAGCCCGCGTAGTCTTCGCAACCCATCAAAACCTGGGCGAGATGGTGGCACAGGGAAAGTTCCGCCAAGATCTTTACTATCGCATCAACGTAATGAGAATCGATATTCCGCCGCTGCAGGAACATCCCGAAGACATCCCTCTGATCGCCATGCATTTCCTGCGCGTGTATTCCGAGATGCATGGCAGAAACATCACGCAGATCGACTCGTGCGCCATGGGATTGCTGCAGGCCTACTCGTGGCCAGGCAATGCGCGTGAGCTGGAAAATGTAATTCAACGTGCGATCATCGTCGCTCAGGACGACGTCATTTGCGCGGAAGATTTGCCGGAGAACATCCAGGAAGAATGCGTTGTCAACATCGCCGATTTTCGCCCCTCGGGGTCCTTTGAACGGCAACTTCGCGACTACAAAATCAAGTTGGCTGCGACCGCGGTGCGAGAAAACCAGGGTAACAAGACGCTGGCAGCCCGCAGACTGCAAATATCACGCGCCTATCTCCATCGGCTCATCCGGCTTGCCGAGGAGGGTCCGTTTATTGAACGCGAGACTCAAGAGGCAGGCTCTGCGTGATCACCGCAGTGTCCATGAGTGAGCGTGCTGCCAGGCCCTCACTCATTGGCGTCACGCGAAAAGTATTCTCTTTTCCGGTTGCCATTGCCAGTCTGCTGATGACGCTGGGCGTGCTTACCGTCCGCTCTCGATTTGACGATCCGGACATGTGGTGGCATTTGAAAACCGGTCAATGGATCTGGACCACCCGCACAATTCCCACGACTGATATTTTTTCCTATACGACAAATCATCATGCCTGGGTGCCACACGAATGGCTCTCGCAGGTGTTCATCTATTGTGCCTATAGATTGGGTGGCTACTCCGGTTTGATGCTGTGGCTGTGTTGTTTCACCGCTGCAATTCTGATCGCGGGCTACGCCCTGTGCTGCATCTATTCCGGCAATGCTAAGGTCTCCTTCGTCGGCGCCATGACCATCTGGTTCTTCGCGACTGCCGGCCTCGCCATACGCCCACAGATGATCGGGTATCTCCTACTGATCGTCGAATTAATTCTGATCCATGTGGGACGCACGCGCGATCCGCGATGGTTTTTCGGGTTGCCGCCGCTGTTTGCCGTATGGGTCAACTGTCATGGATCTTTCTTCCTGGGATTCTTGCTGGCATGGATCGTTCTTGCCTGCTTCTTCGTCGATTTCCGCATGGGCCTGCTGACATGCGAGCCTGCGCCGGCTCACACCCGGAAGACGCTGACCGTCGCGCTTCTGTTTTCGGTGGTCGCTTTATTCCTCAACCCTGTGGGGCCAAGGCAGGTTCTCTATCCTCTGGATACGATGTTCCACCAATCCATCCAACTCAGCTCCGTGCAGGAGTGGATGCCGCTGACAATGAACTCTGGTCGTGGACTCGGATTTCTTCTTCTGCTGGGATGCATCTTCCTTATCGTTCTCGTCCAAAAATCAAAATTGTCTCTGGAAGAATTGGGGATGCTTGCTCTGGGTACGTGGCTGGCGATCGGACACCGGCGCATGCTCTTTGTCTTCGGCATTCTTGCGGCGCCCATTCTATCGCGCTTGCTCGCACCCTTGTGGGAAGGGTACGACGCCGACCATGATCTCCCCCTACCGAATGCACTATTGATGGCCGCTTCCCTGCTCATCCTTGCGCTGGGATTTCCAAATCGAGAAAATCTCGCCAGTCAGGTTCAGGCCGGAAGTCCGGTCAACGCGGTCGACTTCATCGAGCGCCATCACCTCTCCGGACCGATGATGAATGACTATATCTACGGCGGATATCTGATTTGGGCAGCGCCGGATCATCCCGTTTTTGTCGATGGTCGCGGAGATGTCTTTGAATGGTCTGGGGTCCTGGCTGAGTTTGGAAAGTGGGCCACGCTTCAGGAAAATCCAAATACTCTTCTGGACAAATACGGCGTCAGATTCTGCGTGCTGGCCCGCACCTCGCCGATGTCTCAGGTGTTGCCGCTGTTGCCAAACTGGAAATCCGTCTACACAGACAATATGTCGACCATCTTTGTGCGCACTCCGGAAGGAAATTCACCTCACGACCACGCAGCCGCGCTATCCAACACAAATCCGTAGTCTCAAAAATCCTCCTACGCGATCGATCATGCGCCGCCAATGGCACCGAGCGGCATCGCTGTAGTTCATACATCACAAATTTAGATTTTGGAGGCGCGGGTCGGGATCGAACCGACGCATAAAGGTTTTGCAGACCTCGCGAGTAGCTTGGAGGGGTTTGTAGGCTTTCGTATATATCCGTTGCGTCACAGGCCATTCAATGATTGGCCCGGATAGGTTTTAAGATGGTGATCGAGTGCCTTGGACTGGTTCGACCGTTATGTCCGGGTCTGTTGGCTTGTCAAATCCAACAGAGATTTTTGCGTCCACTCCTTCTCTCTTTAGGACCTCAAGCAGAAATGTTTCGAGGTCAGTATTGCTTCTGTATGGGAAATGAACATTTAGATTCGTTATTTTGTCAGCCGGAATATAGAAATTTGCTCCAGGGATCTCTCTCCAAAACTGTTCCTTATCGGGTGGCGCAGTGTCAGGACTGGCGCATGCCCTCTCGTATTCATGTTTCCTGAACCTCTCCACATTCTTCATGAAGATGCCAGAGAGGGAGCCAGACCTATCGAGAAAATGGTCTGCCACTCTGCCTCTATATAGGCGATCATCGCAAAGCACGTCGGCAAATACATCTCGTTTCGGTTTTTTCGGGAATGTGAAGTCAGTTAGAAGCAATTGCCACTCTGAAATATTAGGTAGCAGAGCCTTTCTCGCAAACCATTCATAGATTCCGATTGTTGACCAATCTCCATACTTGCTACTTAGATATCCGAATAATGCGCCTTCCAGCGCTATGAAGCAGTAGTACCAAAAGAGGAACCGTAACTGACGATGTTCGATATTGCTCAACGACAGAGCGTATGGACTGTTCTGTCCATGAGAAGGGGCCAAGAATCTCGAAGGGTCTTCAGCGACAACCAGCGTGAACGCGCGGTGATGGTCGTTTCGATAGTCCTGCAAGCTTCCTGTGTGGATTTGGAATGGGTGGCTTCGAGCGAATGGAACATGCCAAACAAATAATAATGCAAGCAAGAAAGGAGCTAGAGATACGAAGCCGCCAAATGTCGCCTCTTGGGCCCTTGTGAGTTGAAACAAGCGGAGCCTGACGAAAACAGCGGCGGATAAGCGGAAAAGTATACCTGGGATGAAGATGTATGCGACGATCAAATACGTCGTCAGGAGGGCTAGCATGAGGCCCTCCCACTTCTAAAATCACTTTTGTTCTGCCGACTCTCCTTGGGAAGGAGAGATTCTAACAACCCGACCCCGCCCGTCACGAATTTGGAACGTTTTGCCATTTCGGAGGTCCGCCACCAATTCTGATCGCCGGTATGCAATCTTCCGCTCTAGTGTTCGTTCAGGTGTGTCACGACGCAGGGAATCTGACAATTTCTTGAGATCAGCTGTCATAGAGCACCTCCCGTCTACTTTAGACTCATTATGCAGAAGTAGTGATGAAAAATTTATCTTCGACCGAAACTGAAGATCAGATTCAGACTTGCTACAGTTTTCGCTACAGTCGTCGGTACCGCCACCTAATGCAATGACTGTAAGTCGTTGAAAAGTTTGGAGGCGCGGGTCGGGATCGAACCGACGCATAAAGGTTTTGCAGACCTCTCCCTTACCACTTGGGTACCGCGCCTGATGGGCAACATGAAACGTGAACCGTGGCTGCTGGCATGGGAAGGTTGGCAGCGACACGCCGCTGGAGCGGGAGACGGGGGTCGAACCCGCGACTTCGACCTTGGCAAGGTCGCGCTCTACCACTGAGCTACTCCCGCCCTTACTGCATTGAAGTATATCGGCATGCTGCGCATTGGGTCAACGCAACCAGTTCGCAGACTCGGAGAGGTAGTCGGTGACTTTGAATCCACCGGGGAAAAGCGATGGTTTCCCCACTAGCGGTCATACGGAAACTGTCATCCATACAGATCGGCAATCCGTGGGTCTGCCAAATAGATCAGGTCGCAAATCTCAAAGACATCTTTCGATAGTGGAGTTCCGATGACTGCATTCCTGCCCAACGCTGTCGAAATGAGGACACTCGACCCAATCGGACGGGCGGATGCATCTTGAACCATGAAGGAAGGCCCGCTCTCTAGAACTTTGAAAGCCACCGAGACTGCCTGCCGATCATTAGGAGTTGCCCCATCGCCCCACTTGCCGATAATCAAATCGAATACCGCGTCTCTTTGCGGATGTCCGGGCGTCCATTCCACGAAATAGGTGGCTATGGCAGCGTCGAGCCGGTACACATATCCCCAGACGCGCTTGGTCCTTTCACCGCAATCAGGGCAAGGTCCAAAATCTCTCTGATCCGACTCGTCATACTCGAGAACAAGTTCGCGTTGATTGGGAAGGCTGATCCGTTCCATACCGCAATCCTAGCAGCGCAATGATTGGTATTTTCCGGTTTCTCGGCTGCTCGGAATTGACGCGCTACTTCATCTTTGGTCCCGTCTCTGGATTTAATTTGGCCCACCACTCTGCGGGGCGGCCGAATTGTCGTTCCGAGCCGCAAAGGCATACGATACAAAATTTGAGGCCACCCGGGTATCGAGCACCTTTCCACGCTCGCCTGCACCCGCTCTCAAAAAACGCGCTGTGAAATGGAGACATCAATGCATTGTGGACATCGCAGCCATAGAAACGCTGCAGGCAGGATCGCGTTAGGCACGATTCTTGGATTATTTTCGATGGCTGCCACAGTCGCACTGGCCGCCAGCGGAACCCAGCCAAATTTTGGGCCAAATGTTCTGGTCTTTTCTCCGTCGATGTCGACGGCGGCCATGCAACAGCAGATTGACAAGGTCTACGCCATCCAGCGGAGAAACGAATTTGGCCCGCAGCGCAATGCCCTGCTCTTCCTTCCCGGCAAGTACCACGTGGATGTTCCGATCGGTTTCTACACGGAGGTGATGGGGCTGGGTGCCTCGCCGGACGACGTTGAGATCGACGGCAATTTGCATTCCGACGCCAGCGAAGATAACAACAACGCCACCACAACCTTCTGGCGCGGCGCCGAAGGGATTGCCGTGAATCCGCCGGGTGGTTCGATGCGATGGGCAGTCTCGCAGGCCGCGCCGTTTCGGCGCATGCATGTGCGCGGCAATATTGTGCTGTATCAGCTCAACGGATGGGCGAGCGGTGGTTGGATGTCCGACGATTTGATTGATGGCACCGTCGATGCTGGACCGCAGCAGCAATGGATTTCGCGCAACACCGAGTGGGGCAAATGGACCGGGTCCAACTGGAACATGGTGTTTGTCGGCGTGCCCGATCCTCCAGCAGGCGAGTGGCCCTCCCCACCCTACACCAAAATTGCGCTGACTCCCGTCATTCGCGAGAAACCGTTTCTGCAAGTCGACGCGGCAGGACACTACAGCGTTCGGGTTCCATCATTGCGTAGAAATAGCTCCGGCATCACCTGGCATGGTGGAAGCACGCCGGGAAAATCAATTCCGCTCGACCATTTTTATATCGCTCGCCCCGGCATCGACACAGCAGCTTCTATCAACGCGCAACTGGCGAAGGGAAAAGACCTGCTGCTGACGCCGGGCATCTACGACCTGATGCATGCCATCCACGTAACGCGCCACGATACCGTTGTGCTGGGGATGGGATTTGCGACGCTGCGACCCATCAACGGCACACCTGCCATGACCACGGCGGATGCAGACGGAATTATCATCGCCGGCTTGTTGTTTGATGCTGGCCCCATACAATCGCCGGTGCTGCTGCAGATTGGACCGGATGGAAGCAAGGCCCGCCATGCCAAAGATCCCATCTCGCTGCACGATGTTTTCTTTCGCGTCGGCGGCGCAGGAGTGGGCCGCACCTTGATCAATCTGAAGATCAACAGCAATGACACCATTCTCGACCACACCTGGATCTGGCGCGCCGATCACGGCTCCGGAGTGGGCTGGGATTTGAATACGAGCAACAATGGGCTGGTTGTAAATGGCAACAACGTCACCGTCTATGGCCTGTTCGTCGAACACCATCAGCAGTTCCAGGTGCTGTGGAATGGCGATGGCGGACGCACCTATTTCTATCAATCAGAAATTCCCTACGATCCGCCCAATCAGGCGAGCTACACAAGTGCACCGGGTGTAAAGGGCTGGGCTTCCTACAAAGTTGCCGACAACGTCAAGCACCATGAGGCTTGGGGACTGGGAATATACAGCGTGTTTGAGCAGCCCGGTGTGGAGTTGACTCATGCCATCGAAGTCCCAAAGCGGCCGGATGTGAGATTTCATCACATGATCACGGTGGCGCTCGGCAATCATGGCGCGATTTTGAACGTGATCAACAATACAGGCGGATCCACATCAATCCACCCGCGCGTAACGCCCAAGGTGACGACCTATCCCTGAATGATTTTCTATCGGGCAGCGATTAAACCGCGTTCGCGGAGTTCGCTTCGAGAGCCGCGTGTGTCTCGGCGTCAAGCAGTTCTCCGTCGCGCATGTGCAGAATGCGATCGCCAACCGCGGCTGCTTCCGGATTGTGCGTAATCATCATGACCGTCTGCTTCAACTCCTGATTGGAACGTCGCAAGACCTCCAGCACCGCATCGGAATTTTTTGAGTCAAGATTGCCGGTCGGCTCATCCGCCAGCACAATCGCCGGACGCCCAATCAATGCGCGTGCGATCGCGACCCGCTGCTGCTCCCCGCCTGAAAGTTCCGATGGCCGATGATGCAGCCGCCCGCGAATGCCAAGCAATTCCGTCAGATGTTCGAAATAAGTCTTGTCCAGCTTCTTCGAGCCTGAAGCAATCTCGTGCGCCAACACGATGTTGTCCATGGCGCTCAGTGTTGGCAGCAGGTTGAATTTCTGGAAGACGAATCCGATTTTGTGTTTGCGCAGACGAGTACGTTCCGCGTCACTTAAGGATGCAAAATCGACGCCATCAATCAACAGCCTTCCAGTGGATGGGCGCGTGAGACCGCCAAGACTGTAGAACAGCGTGGATTTACCACTGCCGGAAGGTCCGACGATGCTGACAAACTCGCCCGCGGCCACGGAGAAAGAAACCGAGCGTAGCGCGTGAACTTCTACTTTTCCAGTGCGGTAAGTTTTTCCGAGCTTCTCGGCAACGATAACGGGCTGCATTCTCACCTATTGTACTGGCTGCGCGAGAATGGCACATGGAACTCGCCGGCACCCATTCTGTGCCATAAAAAGCTCAGCACTTCACGATCGCCGGCCGAGACTCTTGCGAAGAAAGACTGTGGCCTGGGGATTGTCGTTATACCGTTCGCAGGAGATATACCCACGCTTGCGATACAGAGCAATGGCCGCCTTCAGGCCGTCATGGCTATCCAGGTAAACCCATTGCAGCCCCTTGTTGTGCGCGAAGTTCTCGAGCGCATCCATCAGCTTGTCTGCGATGCCATGGCCCCGCGCCGTCGGCTGTACATAGAGCCGCTTGCATTCCGCCGCGAACGGGATGGAAGAGAGCTTCCGAAGCACGACGCATCCCACGGATTTTTCTCCCTTGTAAGCAAGCCACACGCCGGAAGATGGGTCGTCGATCATCTTCTGGATCGCACCAGGAGTGTCCCGCTGAACCACGCTCACCGCCTCGTAATATTCCTGCAGCAGCCGGATCGCATCGGCATTCGACTTCTCTAGGCGAACGATTCGAACCGAGTGCTCTTCTGGATCATCAAGATTCGCCATGAGTTTTGGAATCTGCGGACATGCCGCGTATTCGCTACGCGACAACCTGCTCTCGCATCGGCTGTCGTTCTTGCGCAGGCTGCGGAGGAGTCATCTTCTTCGGCCCGCGTTTCCGAACCAGCAGCACTCGTACCCGCTCCAGCAGCTCCTGCGGGGAGCACGCGCCTTTGGGCAGAAACGCATCGGCTCGGGTGGTTGGATCAAATTGCTTGATGCTGCCGCTGACCAGCACAGCGGGAACCCATGGTGCAATTTCCTTCAGTTGCAGAATCAGATCGTTTCCGTTGCAGTGCGGCATTACCAGGTCAGTGATGACCAGGTCAACTCGACCGCGATCGTACAACTCAATCGCTTCCTCGGCGTTCTTCGCCGTCAATACGCGGTAACCACGGGTCTCCAATACAAATTTGCGAACCGACAAGGCCTGATCATTGTCATCGACGCACAAAATCACTTTTTTTGGACGCATTCATTACTCCTGCTAGCACTACACCGCGCGCTCCCCGAAAAGGGAACAAGGTGGTTCAGCCGCAGTCCGCTGCAGAAAAACACAGCACTCCCCGCGAGCGCCAGCGCCGATCCTCGCGTACCACGCGAGGCGCACGACTACCGATGCACTCTATGCGGTTCGGGTCGCCTTTCGCGACGCGGACTGCGGGGAACGAAAAATCAGACACACTTTTGCCTGCCGCGCCAATATCCAAAACCGGTAGCATTCACTCGATAGAAAAAAAGTACGAGTGAATGGAGGGTTTTCAGCGGAATCTGTCGCGAATGCGCTGGGTTTTCCGTTCCAAGTTCAAGTTGTGTGAATCAAAATAGGCGAAAGAGGTGCGCTTCTGTTTCCATCAACGCTCGCCTAGAGTACGAACCCAACTGCTGCGTGTAAATGGCGAAATTTCGGTGAAATTCACGCAATTTCAATCTAGACTTGCACCGGTTGCGCCGACACGCTGAAATGACGGGGCCACTCGCCGACACAGCCTGTTGAAAGCATGTGCATCGCTCTCGGAAAAGCCGCCGCTATGCACTGCAAACTGGGCGGCACTCTGCGCAACAATTCGGCGAATATGCAAACGCGGATTTTCGAGTTGCGCGACTGGCGTCGATTGCATCCTAAACTGCACGAGTGCATGCATGACACAATCCTCCATTCAACTTTCAGCAACCCGATCGAGAAGTCCGCTCCTGGCCGCACTGCTTTCCGCTCTGCTATGCGGGCTGGGTCAAATCTACGACGGACGATTTCTGCGCGGCATCGTCCTGATGGCTCTCATGTTCGTTTTGTGGGCTGTGGGCGGTTTGCTGGGCGCGCTCACCTTTGGGCTGGGTATGCTTTCCTTCGCCATTGTCGCAGGCGCACTGTGGATTTTTGGCGTCGTCGACGCATATGCCGGCAGCCGCAGAATCCATCGCGTCGGCTTCAGAGCTTAGGCTTTTCCAACGGCGGTTCCCACAACTCAATTCGGTTCCCTTCCGGATCGATAATCCAGGCAAAGCGACCGTATTCATCGTTCTGCTGCCGCAGATCAATCTCCACGCCGGCGTCTTCCAGTTGGCGCAGCAGCCCGTCGAGATCATCCACTCGATAATTCACCATGGCCTGCTGCGGTCCTGGACCAAAATATTCCGTCTCCGTGGGAAATAGCGACCACACCGTTTTGCCAATCGTCTCGGGCGAGCCTTTCTCTCGCCATTCAAACTCGACTCCGCCGTACGGCGTAAGCGTCATACCCAGGCGATCCTGGTACCACGCCGCCAGCAGATCCGGTTTTTGCGCCTTGAGAAATATTCCGCCAATTCCGGTCACGCGAGCCATCACGAAATCCTTTCCACGGTCACAGCGGTGCCGTACGCCAGCACTTCTGTCACTCCCTGCTGGATGTCATTCGCGTCATATCGGGCGCAAATGATGGCGTTGGCGCCATGCTGGGCGGCGTGCTGCATCATCAACTCGAACGCGTCTTCGCGGGTTTTTTCGCACAGATCGGAGTACAGCGAAATATTGCCGCCAGCCAGCGTTTGCAGTCCCGCGCCGATCGTTCCGAAGATAGAACGCGAGCGCACCACGATGCCGCGCACCACGCCGAAATTTCTCACAATGCGAAAGCCAGGCAACTCCAGCGCCGTCGTGACCATACTTGGGTCCACCATAGGATTCACAGCCATAACGTCCTCCTCCACATACCTTTTAGGCGCAGTGTACGCCGGATGGAAACCCTCGCCGCCACAAAATCGACGAGAAAATAGCGCTGTCGATTCGCAGTTCAAACCGCGGCGGTGCCATACTGGAAGTTGACACAGGAGGGCTTGCCATGGAAGAACGCGACTTTTACAACGAGAAACCAGAGCAGCGGCCCCATACTCTCACCTGCCCGCACTGCCGCCAGGCGGCGGAGTATCAGCTGAACTGGCTGGTTCGGCGCAAGAAGAACAGCCTGCCACCTCGCGCGGACGAACGTGACCGCGCGCGTTTTGCCAAGGCGCAATCGTACATGGTGCTGCGGGAGGATCAGGTTGCGTGCCAGAATATTCGCTGCCGCAAGCGTTTTGAATTGGCAGGCATCAAGTCCGTCGCGTTCATTGACGCCTAGCCCACGATGAGCGCCGAACTCGATCCAAAAAGCGAAGCCGTTCCTGCTCAGAGCGATCCGCGAGTGTATTTTGCCGCGGAACGAACGTTCCTCGCGTGGATACGCACCGGCCTGGCCCTGATGGGCTTCGGCTTTGTCGTCGCGCGATTCGGATTGTTTTTGCGCGAGTTAAGCCTGAGGAATTCGGGCCCGCCGCAAGTATCCACCCACACGACGGGCTCTTCCGTATGGCTTGGAACTGCGCTCGTCATTGTCGGCGTGTTCGTCAACATCAGTGCCGTCATGATGCACATTCGCCAGGTAAAGCAGTTGCGCAGCGGCCAGTGGATTGCCGGACGCATATCGAAGACTGCGGTCACACTGGCGCTGATGTTGAGCGCTGCCGGCGTTGGACTCGCAATCTATTTGATTTGGCTACGGTAAAACTCGACCCTGTCAAGGAATGACTCGAACTGGAATGAAATCCGGCACTCGTCAAACGCGCTCCCTTGCTGCCGGAACACGCACCGCGCTGGTGCGCGATCTGGCTGCATTGGGCAGTCCCGCGCGCGCCGCCGGAGCAGCCCGGTTTTTCAAAAGCGGAGCGGGAGAATACGGCGAAGGCGACAAATTTATCGGCATTCCTGTTCCGGCCCTGCGCAGCGCAGCGCTTCGTTATCGCACGCTTCCCTTGCCTGACCTTGCTCTGCTGCTGGCATCCGACATACACGAACATCGCCTGGCAGCGCTCGAAATTCTGGTCGCTCAGTATGAAAGCGCCGTCGAGGCAGAGCGTAAAAACATTGTCGACTTTTATCTGGCGCACACCCAGGGCATCAACAATTGGGACTTGGTCGATGCATCCGCTCCCTACATTCTTGGCGAACATTTAAAAACGCGATCACGGCGACTTTTGATTCGACTCGCGAAATCGAAGTCCGTATGGGAGCGGCGCATCGCCATCGTTGCAACCCTGATGCTGATTCGATATGGCGAAACTGCCGACACATTCCTCATCGCTGAAAAACTGCTCCGCGACCCGCATGACCTCATCCACAAAGCAGTTGGGTGGGCGCTGCGGGAAGCCGGCAAGATTTCCCAGCCTGACTTGCTGGCTTTTCTCAAGCGGCATTACGCGTCCATGCCGCGAACCACGTTGCGATACGCAATCGAACGCTTCCCGCCGCAACAACGCAAGCGAATGCTCGCCGGAAAGTTCTAACGCGAACGGCTGCTATCCTTAGGGCAGGCGGCCGCTCCGCACTCCGCAGATCAAGGATGTACCGCACGCTTGCCTCCCATTCTCAACGGACAATCTCTTCGCAAGGCGTACGGTGCCACGCCGCTGTTCGACAACATTGCGTTCACAGTTTCTGAAGGCGACCAGATTGGTGTCGTCGGTCCCAATGGCTCTGGCAAATCCACGCTGCTTGAAATTCTTGCGGGCAACATTGAGCCCGACTCCGGCGAAGTCTCGCGACGGAAGCTGGCGCGAGTTGGATACATTGCGCAGAACTCCGAATTCGCTGCCGAGGACACGATCCGTTCGGTGCTGCAAAAAGCACTCCTGCGGATTCGCGCACCGCAAGCCGAACATGAGGCACGATTGGCCGAAACTTTAGGCCGTGCAGGGTTTGAAGACTTCGACGTGCGTGCGGCGACGCTATCCGGCGGATGGCGCAAGCGACTCGCGATCGCCGAAGCGCTGGTGCAGCAACCGGATGTCCTGCTGCTCGACGAGCCAACGAATCATCTGGACCTAGCCGGAATTGAATGGCTGGAAAAACTGCTGCGCAACGCGCCGTTTGCCTATGTGGTCGTCAGCCACGATCGCTATTTTCTTGAAAACATCGCACACACCATGGTCGAGCTGAACCGCATGTACGCCGAAGGCATCTTCACCGTGCGCGGGAACTACAGCGAATTCCTGGAGAAGAAAGATGAATATCTGCTGGCGCAAACCAAGCGGCAGGATGCGCTGGAGAACCGCGTCCGCATCGAAATCGACTGGCTGCGACGAGGCCCCAAGGCGCGCACAACGAAATCGAAAGCGAGAATCGACAGCGCCAACAGCATGATTGGAAGCCTGGCGGACATGCGTTCGCGCAGCCAGACTTCCACAGCGAACATCGATTTTTCTGCGACCGACAGAAAGACCAAGCGGCTGGTCGAACTCGAAGGCGTCTCCTGCAACATGGGCGAGCAGGTGCTGTTTAACAAGCTGGACTTCATCCTGACCGCCGGCATGCGCCTAGGCCTGGTCGGTCCCAACGGCAGCGGCAAAACAACGTTACTGCGGCTGCTGCGCGGAGAACTAGAACCCAACGCCGGCGAAATTCGTCGCGCGCAAAATTTACGCATCGTCTACTTCGACCAGAATCGCCAGCTCGATACCAACCTGACACTGCGCCGCGCTCTGGCGCCCGACAGCGATTCGGTCATCTATCAAGATCGCGTCCAACACGTTGCCTCCTGGGCGGAGCGATTTCTATTTACCAGTGAGCAGCTGAATCAGCCGGTCGAACGACTCTCTGGCGGCGAGCGGGCACGGGTTCTGATCGCCAAGCTGATGCTGCAGCCTGCAGACCTGCTATTGCTCGACGAACCCACCAATGACCTCGACATTCCCACGCTGGAAATTCTGGAAGAAAGCCTGCTGGAATTTCGCGGAGCCCTGGTGCTGGTGACGCACGATCGCTTTATGCTGGATCGGGTTTCAACAACGGTGTTGGGCCTCGACGGCCTTGGCGGCGCAGAACGATTCGCCGACTATTCGCAATGGAACGCGTGGAAAAATGAGCGCGGCCAGAAGAAAGGCTCAGAGCTTTCGCCGCGATCGACCGACAGCCCCGACAACACAGCGAAGCACACCTCGCAAACATCTTCCAATCACATCAGGAAAAAACTTTCCTACCTCGAAGCACGCGAATACTCGACCATCGAGCAGGAAATTGCCGACGCGGAACTGCGGCTGCAATTGCACCGCGAGACCATGGAAGATCCAGCGATTGCAACCGATGCTGCGCGTCTGGAAAAAGCCATGGCGGATGTTGCCGAGGCCGAAGGCCGCGTCGATGAACTCTATTTGCGATGGACGGAGCTGGAAGCCAAGCTGAAATAATGCGGCTCAGAATCAACTTCCATTGACGCCGCTTGCGGAACAAAAAGTCAGGGAGTGCAAAACGTACACTGCACTCCCCGTATCCCTACAAAAACGTCTTTGGATTTGGCGGTTAGGCGTGTCTACCGGCCATCATCTCAACTCCAGAAAACTGTTCGATAATCGATCGATTAAATGCCGGAATGTCATCCGGCTTGCGGCTGGTTGTTAGATTTTTATCAACGATGACCTGTTGATCGGTCCATTCTGCGCCGGCGTTTTTCAGGTCAGTCTTTAGGGATGGCCAGGACGTCAGCTTGCGGCCTCTCACCACTCCAGCTTCAATCAGCAGTTGCGGTCCGTGACAAATCGCGGCGACCGGCTTGCCGGAGTCAAAAAATTTCTTTACGAAATTGACGGCGGCGGGATCCATGCGCAACTTGTCCGGGTTCATCACACCACCCGGAATCAACAGCGCATCGTAGTCATCTGCTTTGGCCGCTTTCAGTTCGCGGTCCACTTTCACTTTGTCGCCCCATTCAGTAGACTTCCATCCCTTGATTTCGCCGGTATGGGGAGAGATCACTTCGGTTTTGGCGCCTGCTTGCTCCAGTGCTTTTTTAGGCTCCGTCAGTTCCACCTGTTCGAACCCGTCCGTGGAGAGAATCGCGATTTTCTTTCCCGAAAGATTGTCCATGGTTTGTACCTCTACTAAGTAAGAGGGCTCAAAGAAGGCAATCGTTGCCGCTGTGTCGGGAATAAAACATTGCGAAAATAGAAATGCCTTTGCGCTCTTACAGTTCCCACCAGAACGTTTGTAGATTTTCTCCGGTCACCTCGTGCGCCGCGCCGGGAGACGGAAGAATGAGCGAAATATTTTTCTCTGCGGCAGCGGACATCAAACGTTCAATCGGCTCTTTCCAGGGATGAAACGCCAAATTGAACAAGCCCCAGTGGATCGGCAGCAAAAGTTTTCCTCGCAAATCCAGGTGCGCTTGCGCTGCGTGAATCGGACCCATGTGAACATCCGGCCAGTCCGCGTCGTAGGCGCCAATCTCCAGCATGGTTAAATCGAACGGCCCGTACGCATCGCCGATGGCGCGAAAGCCCGGAAACATTCCCGAGTCTCCTCCGAAAAAGATGTTGTGTCTCGGCCCACGAATCACAAACGAAGACCACAGCGTTTCATTCCTATTCCACAAACTTCGCCCTGAAAAATGCCGAGCCGGCGTAGCCGTAATGCTGCCTTCGGAACCAAGGCTCGTTGACTGGCCCCAGTTCAATTCTGTGATTTTCTCCGGCGCAATTCCCCAGGATTCCAGATCTTTTCGAAGTCCAAGAGAAGCAACGAAGCGCGTGCGACTGTTTTTCAGCAGAACGGCAAGTTGCTCGATGGTGGCGCGATCCAGGTGATCGTAGTGATCGTGCGAGAGCAACACGGCGTCAAGCGGCGGCAGGTCTTTCAATGCCAGCGTGGGTGGATAAAAGCGCTTGGGTCCGGCGAACGAGACAAACGACACGCGTTCGCTCCACACCGGATCCGTCAGGATCGTCATTCCGTCGATTTCCAGCAACAGCGTGGAATGACCCATCCAGGTGACGCGAAGCCCCTGCGATGGCGGGACAGCGTAAACAGAGGAATCCGTGCGAAAGGGCCCGATGGGCTTCTTGGGATCTCCGCGCCTGCGCTCGAACAGCAAGCGGCGAATCATGCGGGGCGCCCTGGCGCCTCCCATCAGGCTGGTTGGCACTGTATTCAGAAATTGATTCCCCAGCATTTCTGCTGGACCGAAGACTTGTGTGGCAGGTTCTAGTGTTGCAATCAGTTTCGACATAGTTGGGTCACGCAGCGTGCGACCAGATAGAGCAATTGTTTAGATGCAGAAACCTCTAGCATGATGCAACACAATGCACCGCCATGAGAGCACTGCAGCTTCGGTCTTCCCGCGCGGTTCCGGCCAGTCCTGCCGGCTTGCACTTTATCGCGAGACAGCTTCGCGGGTCTGCAAGAACTCCGCATAGGGCCCCTTGAAGTCCTGAATCTTGTGGTCTTCAAAGTTCCAGATGCGGGTTGCCACCTCGTCAATCAGTTCCTGATCGTGAGTCACCAGCAAAACCGTTCCCTCATACTTTTGCAGCGCCTGGTTCAACGCGTTAATCGCTTCCAGATCAAGATGGTTCGTCGGTTCATCGAAAATAAGAAAATTCGGCTTCTGCATCATCAACCGACAGAAAAGCAGTCGCGCCGCTTCTCCGCCCGACAGCGCCTCGGTCGGCTTCAGCCCTTCTTCCCCACTGAACAGCATCTGCCCCAGCACGCCGCGAATATCTTCCTTGGTCGCCTTGGGATCGAACTGATGCAGCCACTCCGCCGCTGTCGTTCCCTTCTCGATGGTCGAGGTGTGGTCCTGCGCGAAGTAGCCAATCTGCGCCTCATGTCCCCATTTCACCTTGCCGCTGTCGATATCCTTGCTAGCGTTTTCTCCCGGAAGGTGAGTCACATGCGGAGCGTGCGCCAGCAGCGCTTTGATCAAGGTAGTTTTTCCCTGGCCGTTGCGGCCAATCAGGCAAATTTTTTCACCGCGCGTCACTGAAGCCGTAAATCCGTTGATGACAACGTGGTCCCCGTAGGCCTTGCGGATGCCTTCCGCTTCCAGAATATGTTTGCCCGACGGGCGCAGCTGATCGAAGCGAATGTAGGGGCGCGCGATATTCGAGCGCGCCAGCTCGCTGGTCTGCAGCCGCTCCACTTCCTTCTTGCGAGAGGTCACCTGGCTGGAACGAGTGCCGGCCGAGAACCGCGCGATAAATTCATTCAGCTGCGCAATCTTCTTTTCGCGCTCTTCATTCTGCGCTTCCAGGCGCGTCCGCACCTGCGTCTTGGCCAGCACCATATCGTCATAGCCACCGGTGTAGGTGATGATCGTCTGATAATCGATGTCGGCAATGTGCGTGCAAACGTTGTTCAGGAAATATCGATCGTGCGAAATCGTGATCAGCGTGCCTTCGCGATGGATCAAAAAATCCTCCAGCCAATGGATGGAATCCAGATCAAGGTAATTCGTCGGCTCATCCAGCAACAGCGCCTGCGGATTACCGAACAGCGCCTGCGCCAGCAGCACACGCACCTTCTGGCCGCCCTGCAACTCACCCATCTTGCGCTCGTGCACGTCGTTCGGAATATCCAGGCCCTGCAAAAGAATCGCAGCGTCGCTCTCGGCGGTGTACCCGTCTTCCTCGCCGATAATGCCTTCCAGTTCGCCCAGCCGCATGCCATCGTCATCGTCCAACTCAGGCTTCTCGTAGATTCGATCGCGCTCTTCCAGAGCCGACCACAAACCTTTGTTGCCCATAATGACGGTATCGATCACTCGATAGGCATCGAACGCGTACTGATCCTGACGGAGAACACCCAGCTTTTTCGGGCGCACCACCACGCCCTTCTGCGGTTCCAGATCCCCGCTCAGGACTTTCATAAACGTGGTTTTGCCGGCTCCATTGGGCCCAGTCAGGCCATAGCGGCGACCCGCGGTAAATGTGGTGGAAACATCTTCGAACAAAATCTTCGAACCATAGCGCATGCTTACATTGCTGACAGAAATCATATCTACCTTAAGTTTTTCACATTTGCCGCGGAAACGGGCGCTGGACAGGCCGGAAACGCTTTGTTGAAAGCAGCTGATTTCGTTTTCGTTTCAACGTCAACTATCATTCGAGCAGTCCAATCAATCGCGTGAGAAGACGAAAAATCAACGGTGTTGCGCCTCGACAAGAGGAGCAGAACCCGAAAGCCCCTGAAAGGAAAGCAGGAATGAACGATACCAAACAGCTCAACCTGAAGCCGCGTGAGACCTGCCGATGGGACCTCGTGAGCCTCGGCGAGGTGATGTTGCGCCTGGATCCAGGCGATGAGCGCGTGGCCACAACGAGAAATTTTCGGGCCTGGGAAGGCGGCGGCGAATACAACGTCGCCCGCGGTCTGCGACGCTGCTTCAATTTGCGCACTGCCATCGTTACCGCCCTCGCCGACAATCCCGTGGGCCGCTTGATTGAGGACATGATGCTGCAGGGCGGCGTCGATCTTTCACATCTGCAGTGGGTTCCGTATGACGGCGTGGGCCGCACAGTTCGCAACGGATTGAACTTTACGGAGCGCGGTTTTGGCGTGCGCGCGGCGCTCGGCTGCTCCGACCGCGGACACACCGCAGCGTCGCAATTGAAGCCCGGCATGATCGACTGGGATGAAATTTTTGGCCGCGAAGGCGCGCGCTGGTTCCACACCGGCGGCATTTTCTGCGCCCTTTCAGAAACTGCACCCCTCGTCGCGCGCGAGGCCATGCAGGCCGCGCATCGTCACGGCACCATCATTTCTTATGACCTCAACTATCGCGACTCCCTCTGGAAATCCATTGGCGGAAAGAAGCGTGCCTGCGAGGTGAATCGCGAACTCGCCGGCCTCGTCGATGTGATGCTGGGCAACGAGGAAGACTTTACCGCCGCGCTGGGATTTGAAATCAAGGGTGTCGACGACAATCTCGCCGACCTGGATACAGCCCAGTTTCGCGCCATGATTCACCATGCCGTCGCCGAATATCCAAATTTTCGTGTTGTAGGAACCACGCTGCGCCACGCGAAAACAGCGACGATAAACGACTGGGGTGCGATCTGCTATTACGATGGCGAATTTTATGAAGCGCGACCCATGCCGGACCTGGAGATTTTCGATCGCGTCGGCGGCGGCGACTCTTTCGCTTCAGGCTTGATCTATGGTCTGCTCAGCGGCAAAGGCCCGCAATGGGCCGTCGATTGCGGATGCGCCCATGGAGCCCTCGCGATGACCACCCCCGGCGACACCACCATGGCAACCCTCAACGAAGTTGAGCGACTGATGAAAGGCGCAACCGCGCGCGTCATTCGATAGCCCGCAAAGCAAGCGGGTTGAGATAACAAGGAGACTTCTGATGGACAAAACGAAAATCATGCAGCACATGCACGAACTCGGCCTGGTTCCCGTGCTTCGCGCCTCCTCCGCAGAAGAGGCCATCACCATCGCCGACGCTATCCTCGCCGGCGGCGTCAACATCCTGGAAGTCACCATGACGGTGCCGGGCGCCATCCGCGTCATCGAGCAGCTTGCGAATCATCATGGCTCAAAATTGTTGCTGGGCGCCGGCACCGTCCTCGATCCAGAGACCGCTCGCAACTGCATTCTTGCCGGAGCACAGTTCGTCGTCAGCCCCGCTCTGGATCTGCGCACCATTGAATTGTGCCGCCGCTACAGCGTCCCCATCATGCCCGGCGCGCTCACTCCAACCGAGATTGTTTCCGCATGGCAGGCCGGCGCCGATGTCGTAAAAGTATTTCCATGCAGCGCTCTCGGCGGCGCGAAGTATTTGAAGGCTCTGCAAGGCCCATTGCCGCAGATTCAGCTCATTCCCACCGGAGGCGTGTCCCTCGCCACGGCGGAAGAGTTCCTTGCAGCCGGAGCGTTTGCACTCGGCGTTGGCGGCGACTTGGTCGATGCCAAGGCGGCGCGCGAAGGCCGAACCAGCGTGATCACAGAGAGCGCCCAGAAATACGTCAGCATCGTCAAGAAGTTTCGCAGTGCAAGCTAAACCGGCTCCGCAATCGGTGCTTTGAGCAGGAATTTTCACGCCCTTTCTGCGAGCGGACCTGTATCTTGGGATCATCAATCTGGGAGCGGCGAACGTGAGGCCGCGACACGCCGGATCGAGTTGTGCCACGATCTTACAGCGTCCCATACAGACGACGCCGAAACGAATCGACAACAGGAACGAATATGACCTCTCAACTAGCCGATGCTACGGAAGAACTGCGCGAAGATTGGCCTGCGCTAGGACACGCCGAGCGCCTGAAGCGGTTTCGCGAGATGCACACCGGGGAGAAGGCAGACTTCTTCCTTGAGCTGAGCGCGCACGACCAGTGCGACCTGCTTCTGCGCCTGCCGCAGGATCAGCGCCACGTCTGGATTCGCCTGCTGGCCCCTGACGATGCCGCGGATTTGCTGCAGGAAGCTGGGCCCGAACATCGCGACGAACTGCTTGCGCTCCTCGACGAGGCCACTCGAAAAGAAGTCTGCGCCCTGATGGCCTATAAGGAGGACGAGGCGGGTGGATTGATGAGCCCGCGGTTCGCGCGCGTTCGACCCGACTCCACTGTCGAAGAGGCGATCTCCTATCTGCGAAAACAGGCGGCGACCGTCGAAACCATCAACTACGCCTACGTGCTTGACCATGACCAGCATTTGCTCGGCGTCATCTCGCTGCGCGAACTTTTCTCCGCCGAACCCAACAAATCTATTCGCGAGATCATGCACACGGACCTGATCGCCGTCCCGGAGAAAACCAGCCAGAAAGCGGTCGCCGATGTAGTTCGAGACAGCCGACTGACAGCCGTTCCTGTTCTCGACAAGCATGCCCGCATGGTCGGCATCGTCACGGTCGATGACATTGTGGACGTGGTCGAAGAGGAAAGCGCACGCGATATCCAGAATCTGGGCGGCACGGTCGCCTTGGACGGCCCCTACCTGCACGCACCCTTTTTCGAGCTGGTACGGAAACGTGCCGGATGGCTGATGATCCTTTTCGTCGGCGAAATGTTTACCGCAACCGCGATGAGCTTCTTCGAAAACGAAATTGAAGCCGCCGTCGTTCTTGCTCTGTTTCTACCGTTAATCATCAGCAGCGGCGGAAATTCCGGATCGCAGGCGACAACTCTGGTGATTCAGGCGATGGCGGTGGGCGATGTTCGACTGCGCGACTGGTTCCGGGTCATTCGCCGCGAACTGTTTGTCGGCCTCGCGCTTGGCTTGATCCTGGGATGCATCGGACTGGTGCGCATCTTTGCCTGGCATTTCCTCTTCAACATGTATGGGGCGCAAACATTTCTGCTGTCGCTGACGATTTTGTGTGCGTTGATCGGTGTCGTGGCCTTTGGCTCTATTGCCGGCGCGACATTGCCCTTCATCCTGCGGCGATGCGGCCTGAATCCTGCAACCGCCTCCGCGCCTTTTGTAGCAACCCTTGTCGACGTTACTGGCCTAGTAATCTACTTCACCATCGCCAGAATGATCCTGCTGCACCCGCACTGACGCCAACCGTATTGCGTGAGCATTAGCAAAATTGTCGGCTTCGCCCTCGACCGTGACAGGTCGACTTGGTTACACTACGGATCGCCGCCTTTGATTCGGCACACATACCTCACCCATGAAAATTCTGGTTTGCATCAAGCAGGTTCCGCAGAAAGACGCTCCCCTCAAGTTGAACGCGGAGAGCACCTGGATTCGCGAGGACGTCCCCTATGAAGTGAATGAGCCAGACGCCTACGCTCTGGAAGAAGCCCTGCGCCAGAAAGAAAAGCATGGCGGCGAAGTCGTGGTTGTTACAGTGGGTCCGGCGCGATCGCAGCAAGTGCTGCGCGAAGCCCTGGCGAAAGGTGCCGATCGCGCCATTCATCTTGTGGATGATTCCTTTGTCACCCTGGACGCCGTCAGCACTGCTCGTGCAATTGCCGCGGCCATCGAAGGACAATCGTTCGACATGGTCTTTACAGGGCTGCAATCGGACGATTACGGATTCGCGCAGACCGGAGTTTTGCTGGCAGAAATTCTTGGCTGGCCGCACGCTACCATCATCATCGGCATGGAAAAAACGGAGACAGGCCTGCGCCTCAAGCGCGAGTTGGAAGCTGGCCAGTACCAGTGGATCGATATGCCCTTACCCTGCGTGCTGACCATCCAAAGTGGAATCAATAAATTGCGCTACGCCACCTTGATGGGCATCAAACAGGCCCGGAATAAGCCCCTCCAGCAGCTGACGAAGGCCGAACTGGAAGGCAAGCTGGGAACGAATTTGCAGACCATTGAGCGGCTCTACGTGCCCACAAAACAAAAGAAAACCGAAATGCTGCAGGGCTCGCCGGCCGACATTGCAAAAAAACTGGTCGATGTACTTCGCAATGATGCTCGCGTGATTTAATAATGGTGCGTGGATAGTGGAACGGGAAGCCGACTTCCCGCCGCCAAAGAATTGCAAGGGAGAACAGAACCGATGCCAAACATGTTGTTGCCTCCGGAAGAACGCGACCTGACGCCTGACCAGGTGGCCGCACTCGACAAGCGCCGCTTCCGTGGCCTGATGCTGCAGGTGATGGGCGGAATTCTAGCCATCATGGCCATCTTGTTGACAGTGTGGGCGGGTCAGGATTTCACCTATGATCCAAGCTGGATTCATCCGATGGGGTATTACATGATCCTCGCCGGCATCCTTTCGATCACCTTCATCACCATCGGTACGGTGCTGCGCAAAGGCAGTCCAGAGTTCGACTAAAAGCCGGTTCACAGTTACTGTAGTCCAAAGTAAGGTGTGTCATTCTGAGCGGGTGAGAAAGATTTTGGAAAATTCTGATTCAACTAAGCATAACTCCACAGATTTTTGCTGTGTAGGAACTGTGCAGGGAAATTGTGCAAATTTCAATCAATACAAGTTCATCTGGGCTTCTTGGCATGAGTAGC
>DATJUD010000098.1:0-3311 GCA_035502695.1 Acidobacteriaceae bacterium | reverse complement strand
GCAATCAAAGCCGTCGCGCAGAAGTTTCGTTCAGTTCGCGACGAGCGCGGCGGGACCAGCATCGGCGTCATCGGTTCGACGCGGATCACGAACGAGGAAGCTTATCTGCTGCAGAAGACGGCGCGTCGCGCCTTCGGCACCAACAACATCGATCATCATCGCACCACCGACTATGTCCGATTTATGCGGGCGCTCGCCGGCCAAAGCCATCGCATGGCGAGTGTTTCCGACGCAGGTTCGGCGCAGGCTGTCTTTGTTCTCGGAAACGATCCGACAGAGCAGCATCCATTGCTGGCGTGGAATTTGCGCACCAATGTTCGCCACAACAGCACACGCATCTACCTGGCCGATCATCGCGAATTAAAGCTGCGCCATCAGGCGAAATCTTTCGTTCGAATTTCGGCGCATGCATACGGCGACTTTGTACAGTTTCTGTCTGGCCAGGAAACCCACGCGTTTGGCGAAGAAGCGAAGATGCTGCGGGAGGCTCTTCGCAATGAACCGAATCTGCTGATTGTTTTTGGATCGCAATTGCGTGGCGAGGCCATCGATACGCTGGTAAAGTTTGGTCTTTCGCTGCCCGACACGAAGTTTGCCTGCCTGGGAGATTATGTGAATTCCCGCGGCGCGGCCGACATGGGCCTTTATCCTGATCTGCTCCCGGGTTATGTGCCAATTGAGGAGCAGCTTGGGCAGGGTGCGGCGTATGGTCCGCGAAGGCCGCAACAGGCGGGATTCGATTTGCCGCAGATGTTTGAGGCTGCGGCACGAAACGAACTCGCGGCACTTTATATCGTGGGTGACGATCCGGTGGAGCGACTCGAGGTTTCGCCGGAAGCGCTGCGCAACACGTTTGTTGTGGTTCAGGACATGTTTATGACCGCGACTGCGAAGCTGGCGGACGTGATTCTCCCAACGGCAAATTTGTATGAAAAATCCGGAACCGTCACCAACACATTCGGCGATTTGCAACAGGTGAAGAAGGCGGCGGATCGCGCCGGCGTTCGCTCCGATCTGGAATTGATTGTTCGCATTGCCGACACCATGGGAGAAGATGTGCACACGCTGGTTCCCTTCGGCAAGGGCGTTCGCGCAGATATGGGCCAATCGAGGGGCGCACAATCGGGTGAGGCGGATCGCCATGGAATTTGGCTGGCGGCACATGGCCTGGAACCGAAGCTGAGCCCGTTCGATCCAAATGCAATTCTCGATGAGATTCAGCGGCTGGTTCCGGGATACGACTTCGATCGCCTCAACTTTCTTGCAGGCGCCAGCCAGCATGTTTCGCCGGATGGTGGCAGCCTTGCACAGAGTGCGAACATTGCCGGTCGTCCGGATGGCGTGCTGCCCTCTGGAGATACCCTGTTTACCTCCGGCACGTTGGGCCATTACAGCGAAAAGCTGAACGAAGTAGAAGAGTTTCAAGAAAAAAAGAGCATGGTTGCGGCAGATTGATGCCAAGGTAAGAGTTTTTTTTGAGGTCGGGCCGGCCGCACGCGAGTTGGGTGCGCACGAGTCATGAGGGATTTGAAGTGGAAATGATACGCACGTGAATATTCTGGTTTTTGTACTCCTGAGCCTGCTGAAAGTCGCCGTGGTGACCGTCATCTTCCTGATGGCCGTCGCCTATACGGTGCTTCTGGAGCGGAAGCTGGTGGGCCGCATCCAGAATCGTTGGGGCCCTTCGCGCGTCGGCCCTTTCGGACTGATGCAGCCATTGGCTGACGGCCTGAAACTTTTCTTAAAAGAAGATCTGATGCCGACGGCGGTGTTCCGCCCGCTGTTTATTCTGGCGCCCATCATCGCACTGTCCTGTGCTCTGATCTCGATCGGTGTCATTCCATTTGGCGAAAATATTCGCTGGCACAACGTCGACATGTTCCAGATTGCCGACGTGAACGTTGGGCTGCTGGTGATTCTGGGAGTGACTTCGATCGGTGTCTATGGCATCGCCCTCTCCGGTTGGTCGTCGAACAATAAGTATTCTCTTCTCGGCTCGCTGCGCTCTTCCGCGCAAATGGTCAGCTATGAACTGGCTCTCGGCCTGTCCGTGATTGGGATCGTGCTACGCACTGGATCGCTGCGCCTGCGCGATATCGTCAATCTGCAAAACACCCACGGCATCCTCTCGTGGAATGTGTTTGGCGGTTTTCAGTTTGTCGCCTTCTTTGTGTACCTGTGCGCCGCGTTTGCTGAAACCAACCGCACCCCGTTTGACCTGCCGGAGGCGGAGAGCGAACTGACCGCCGGATACCACACCGAGTACAGTTCCATGAAATTTGCCATGTTTTTTATGGCGGAATACGCCAACATGATTACGGTCGGCTGCGTTGCGACTGTGTTATTCCTGGGCGGCTGGTCCAGCCCCTTCGGCAATTCGCTCCCCGCGTTTGGCGGACCCGTTGTGCAAGCTCTGTTGCCAGTTTTCTGGTTTGTTCTTAAGGTATTCTGCTTCCTGTTTCTGTACGTCTGGGTCCGGGGCACGCTACCGCGTTTCCGGTATGACCAGCTGATGGATTTCGGCTGGAAATTTCTATTGCCGATTGCCATTGTGAATGTGATGGCAACCAGTCTGGTGCTGGCAATCCATGGCTAACGATCCTCAAGCATCTGCTGGAAATGGACCGCGATGAATGTAGCGATTTTCATTCTCTTCGGACTTTTGTGCCTGGGCGGCGCACTGAACCTGCTGCTGCAGCGGCACCCGATCAACAGCGCGTTGTCGCTGATCGTCGTCATGTCATCGCTCGCTGTGCTGTACCTATTGCTTGGCGCGGAGTTTCTTGCGATGGCACAGATTATTGTCTACTCCGGCGCGATTATGGTGCTGTTTGTTTTCGTGATCATGCTGCTGAATGCCGGAGAAGAAGAGCGGACCCATGGCAGCCGCGCGGCATACCTGGCGGGTATACCCGGCGTGCTGGCGCTCTTCACCGTCCTCGCCTCGACGTTCGTGACGTTACGCACGACGTTCGGAGGCACTCGCCTGGGCTCCTACCTGGTGACGACCGGCGACCTGAGCCGGGTGCTGTTCCGTAACCTTCTGCTGCCTTTTGAGGTCACATCGATCTTGATCCTGGTGGCAATCCTGGGCGCAGTCGTTCTCGCACGGAAGGAGCATTGAGATGACCGTGCCTATGGTCTGGTATCTGATCCTGAGCGCTGCCCTGTTTTCCATCGGAATCTGCAGCTTTCTCATCAAGCGCAACATCATTACCATTTTTCTGTCGATAGAGCTGATGCTGAATGCCGTCAACCTGGCGTTTGTCACCTTCGCCAACCATTGGCATCAGGTCAGCGGTCAGATTTTT
>DATJUD010000097.1:0-10460 GCA_035502695.1 Acidobacteriaceae bacterium | reverse complement strand
ATGCGCGGACCTGCGAATGTGCCGATCGGTCAGCTGCGGCGTGTTTTGATCAGCAATATTGTTGCGTCGAACGTGAGCCCGCATCAATGCTCGATATTGAGCGGTATTCCCGATCACGCCATTGAAGATATCAAGATCAGTGATATTTTCATTGAGCAACAGGGCGGCGGAACGCGAGAGCAGGCCGCACTGCGCCTGCCGGAAGGCGGAAATCAATATCCGGAGCCGAACATGTTTGGGGTGACACCGGCGCAGGGATTTTATTTGCGCCACGTGAAAAACATCGACATGAGTCATATCGAAATTACGTCGATTGCTCCAGATGCGCGGCCTGGTTTTGTACTGGATGATGTGCAGGGTGCGGATTTTCTTCGCGTGAAGGCTCAGAAAGAGGCGGGCGTGCCGACCTTCGCTCTGCGTGGTGTGCAGGACTTTAATTGTGCGTTGAGCAGGGGAGTACCTGACACCACCATTACTAAGGTGAACGAAAAAAAACTTTAAATCCTGCAGGCGAAGATGCCGTGTGCAAAGATCGACAGTGAAATGAGGAATGTCCCGCGATATTGCAACTGATGGGTGAAACATGGAATGGAAGTAACTGAGCGAGCACGAAAGACAATCGATCGCAGGGCCTGCAGAATTTCTCTGTCTGGATATTCCCTGATCAATTCTCCGCGTCTCAACAAGGGGACGGCATTTTCGGATTCCGAACGCGATGAATTTCATCTGCACGGATTATTGCCGCCGCACGTCGGCACCCTGGCGGAACAGATTGAGCGACGGCTTCAGGCGTTGCGTCAGCAGCCGACTTCATTCCATAAATATACGTTTTTGCGCGACCTGCAGGATGCCAATGAGACGCTGTTTTACGCGCTGATTCTCGAAAACATTGAAGAGGTTTTGCCTCTTGTCTATACGCCCACTGTGGGGGAGGGGTGCCAGCGATTCAGCGAGATATGGCGAAAGCCGCGCGGACTGTTCCTGAGCTATCCCAATAAAGATCGCATCGAACAGATCCTGAGCCATTCGCATTTCGACGATGTGAAATGCATCGTGGTCAGCGACGGCGAACGGATTCTGGGCCTGGGCGATCAGGGTGCGGGCGGAATGGGCATCCCGATTGGGAAGATGGCGCTGTACACGGCACTCGGCGGCATTCATCCGGAGCATTGTTTGCCGGTGCTGCTGGATGTTGGCACGGACAATGAAGAGCGATTGAAGAGCCCCATCTATATCGGTTGGAGACATCATCGGGTCCGGGGCGGGCAGTACGATGCGTTCGTCAACACCTTTGTTGAAAGCGCCAAGAAACGCTGGCCGCACGTGCTGCTGCAATGGGAAGATTTTGCCGGTTCGAATGCCGCGCGGCTTTTGGCTCGATATAGAAACGAGCTATGCACGTTCAACGATGATATTCAAGGCACGGCGGCAGTGGCGGCGGCAACGCTACTTTCCGCGATCCATGTGACGGGCGTGCCGCTGGAACAACAGAGAATTGTCATCTTTGGTTTCGGGACCGCCGGCATTGGAATCGCCAACATTCTGATGCAGCTGATGCTGGACAAAGGAATTTCAGTTGAGGCGGCGCGGAAGTGTTTCTACGCGGTCGATCGTTGCGGGCTGATTACCGAGCGCGGCAAGGACGTGCGACCGGAGCAATTGCCTTTCGCTCGCACCGAGGAAGAGGTGGGAACGTGGAGATCTTCCGGGGAAGGTGTCTCGCTACTGGACGTGGTGCGCCATGCCAAACCTACAGTTCTCATCGGAGTCTCGGGTCAGTGCGGTGCTTTTACGCAGGAGGCGGTGCGCGAAATGGCCAAACATACTTCCCGGCCGATCCTCTTCGCGCTTTCGAACCCTACATCCTGTTGCGAAGCGACTCCGCACGACCTGGTGCAATGGACGGAAGGACGGGCTTTGATCGGGACTGGAAGTCCCTTCGAGCCGGTCGCATTCGACGGCAAAAAGGTCACGATTGCGCAACCGAATAACTCCTATATCTTTCCTGGATTAGCACTGGGAATCATCGCATCGAAGGCGAGGCATGTCACCGATACCATGATCATGGCCGCGGCCAAGGAATTGGCGCGGCTGGTGCCCACGCATAAGGACAAGAACGCAAATCTGCTGCCGCCGCTGTCAGATTCGCGCTATCTGAGCCGTTTGATCGCCCGGGCGGTGGGCAAGCGGGCCCTACAGGATGGCGAGGCACAGATTGCGGACGAGGAAATGTTGGAGCGCGAGCTGGATTCAAATATCTGGGAGCCGGTCTATGTGCCGTACGAGCTCGCGCGCGACCGCAAGCGATGAGGTCAAACAAGGCAATGGGCTGCAGTTTTATCTTGCACTTGCGTTCAGCGCCGCAAACCGTTACAGTGGATACAGCGATGAATTTCTCGGCCACCAGAACGGGCTGTCTGTGTTGCGTGTGTTGTATGCGCACACAATCTCATGCCTTCTGCAGGGTCGGGGTAGCATAAAAAGCTGAAAAGCTTCGAAGTAACCCAAATCAGACGCCCACCGACGGAAGAGCCGTTCAGGTGGGTTTTTCATTTAGGCAGAATCCCCACCCGTTCGGCAGCCATCAAGAAGGGGAACAGGACTGCCGATGACACAATATCTATACGAAGAGGAATGCGATGAACTTCCCGCGTTAAGCGTGGAAGGATTGCGATCCGTGCCGCGATTAAGCCATCTCGAAAAGCTGGAAGCGGAGAGCATCCATATTTTCCGCGAAGCGGCTGCCAGCTTTGCTGCGCCTGTGATGTTGTATTCGATCGGCAAAGATTCCTCCGTGCTGCTGCGTCTGGCGCAGAAGGCTTTTTATCCCGGCAAAATTCCTTTCCCATTGCTGCACGTCGATACAGGCTACAAATTTCCCGAAATGATTGAGTTTCGCGACCGTTACGTGAAAGAGATTGGCGCGGAATTGATTGTGCACAAGAATCAACAGGCGCTCGATGATGGGGCCACTCCGTTTGCGCTGGGAACACAGAAATGCTGCGGCCTGCTGAAGACGCGCTCGCTGCTGGATGCGCTGGCGGAGGGTGGTTTTGACGCGGCATTTGGAGGGGCGCGACGGGATGAAGAAAAATCACGCGCGAAAGAGCGGATTTATTCTTTCCGCGATGCTGCAGGGCAGTGGGATCCACGCAATCAGCGGCCGGAGCTGTGGAACTACTACAACGGCAAACTCGACAAGGGTGAGCACATCCGCATTTTTCCGTTGTCGAACTGGACCGAGCTGGACGTTTGGCTCTACATCTACAAAGAAAATATTCCGATCGTGCCGCTGTACCTGGCGAAGGAGCGCGAGGTAGTGGTGCGAGGCGGATCGGTTCTGCTTCCGCAAGGGCCCATCCCATTGCTTCCCGGCGAAAAAACGGAACGGCGCAAGGTGCGCATGCGCTCGCTGGGCTGCGTGCCGTGCACCGGCGCCATTGCATCCGAGGCCGACACTCTACCGAAGATCATCGAAGAGATGTTCGGGTTCCATCGTTCGGAGCGGGAAAACCGCGCCATCGATCACGATCAGGAAGGCTCGATGGAAATCAAGAAGCGCGAGGGCTATTTCTAATGCAACCGCAGGCACATAGCGCGAGCGCCGGTCATTCATTCGAGCAGTTTCTAACGCAGCATCTGGAGCGCGATCTGCTGCGCTTTACCACGGCGGGCAGTGTTGACGACGGCAAGTCGACGTTGATTGGGCGGCTGCTCTACGATTCGAAGGCAATCTATGAGGACCAGCTGCAGTCGATCCAGCAGAGCAAACTGAATCGTTCGACGGGGCCGATGGACTTTTCTCTGTTGACCGACGGCTTGCGCGCCGAGAGGGAACAGGGCATCACAATCGATGTCGCGTACCGATACTTCACGACGGCGCGGCGCAAATTCATTATTGCCGACACTCCGGGCCACGAACAGTACACGCGCAATATGGCGACTGGCGCGTCGACGGCGGATGCCGCTGTGGTGTTGGTCGATGCGCGCAAAGGCGTGTTGCCGCAGTCTCGCCGCCATGCGACCATTGCGGCGCTGTTAGGGATTCCGCACATCATTGCGGCGGTTAACAAAATGGACCTGGTCGACTACTCCGAGGAAGTGTTTCGGCGAGTGGAGGCCGACCTGCATGAGCTGGCGTTGCAAATTTCTCCCTCCGGAGCGCAGACGATTCATTGCATCCCGATCAGCGCTCTCGAAGGTGAAAACGTCGTGACCCGGAGCGCGAAGATTCCCTGGTATATGGGTCCCAGCCTGCTCGAATATCTGGAAGAGATTCCGATTGCCGATGCGAATAGTCCGGAAGCGTTTCGTTTTCCAGTGCAATATGTAATTCGACCAGATGACAGTTTCCGCGGGTTTGCCGGGCAGATCATTGCCGGCTCCGTGCGGCCGGGAGATCGCGTGGTGGCACTCCCTTCGAAGCAGAAGACGCGGGTTCGATCGATCGTCACATTTGACGGGCCATTGTCGCAGGCAGGCACTGGATCGTCCATCACGCTGCAGCTGGAAAACGAACTGGATTTGAGCCGAGGCGATCTGCTGGTTTCAGAAGAGGGCTTGCCGAATATCTCACGGAAATTTGCTGCCAATGTTGTTTGGCTGCACGATACGCCGCTCGATCTGAAAAAAAGATGGATCATGCGCCAGTCCACGGATGAAGTTCGAGTGCGGGCAGCGAAGATTCGCAGCCGCATCGACGTGAATACTATGGAACGTCCGCTGGCGTCGCACCTTACCCTGAACGATATCGGCATTGTGGAATTTGAGGCGACGCGGAATCTCTCGTTCGACTTGTATTCGCAGAACCGCAACTCCGGCAGCTTCATCCTGATTGATCCGCTGACCAATGCCACCGTGGGCGCCGGCATGATCACAGAGAATCTTGAGAAAACAAATCGACGAGCCGATCACGAAGTTGCAGGTGTGGAGAAGGCAGCCGAGACTTCGCCTATCGCTTCTGTGGCGATTTCGGAGCGAGTGCATCGCAGCGGGCATCATCCCGGCGCGGTGTGGCTGGGATCGCGAACCTCGCTGGCGGCGCCGCTGGAACGCGCTTTATTTGAAGCAGGCTTGCACGTGGTTGTCATCGACGATGTCCAGAACCCAGGCGAGTGGAGTGAGGGTCTGGTACGCGGACTCTATTCCGCGGGGATGATCGTTCTGTACTCGAGCCATCAAGGCGTGGAGAAAAAGAAGGCGCTGCTGACTTCCACGATTCAGCCGGATCGTGTGCTGGATGTGAGCACGCTAAATAAAGATGCAGATGATGCTTCGCTGTTACAAAAAATCGTCGCATGGGTTGAGGGGCTGCGAATTTCACGTTCGGAGGAGGGCCGATGAAAACTGTTGACATCGATCGTGACCTAGCGGAAACGCTTGCACCTGATGCGCTGGTGGAACAGGTGTTGCAGCAGGAAGGAAAAGCCTGCCTGACGAATAGTTTTCAGATTGAAGACATGGTAGTGCTGCACCTATTGCGCCAGATTGCGCCGAATATTCCCGTTCTGTTTCTCGACACGGGCTATCACTTCAAGGAGACTTACGCGTATCGCGATCGGATCGCAAAGGAATGGGAGCTGAATCTGATTTCGCTGCAGGCGAAGCAGTCGGTAGCGGATCAGGAATCTGCGTTCGGCATTCTGAACCAGACCGACCCCACGCGGTGCTGCGGCTTGCGCAAGGTTGCACCATTGATGCAGGGACTGGAGCCGTACGACATTTGGTTTACGGGTTTGCGGCGCGAGCAATCGCCGACGCGGAAGAATCTTCGCAAGCTGGAATCGCACGTATTGCCGACTGGAAAAACTTTGCTAAAGGTAAGCCCGCTCGCGGACTGGAATTTTAAGCAGGTGTGGAGCTACATTTCGCGCCATCAGATTGAATATCTTCCGCTCTACGATCAGGGCTATTCCAGCATCGGCTGCGAACCGTGCACGTCAATTCCAGAAGATCCGAATAATCCGCGTTCCGGACGCTGGTCGGGCCGGAAACTGGAATGCGGCATTCATACATTCACGGAGACGCAGGCCTCTCCTCTGACCACATTGCAGGAGGGACAATGACAGATTCGACGACGATGACCGAGGTGGTGGCTGCTCCAGTGGTGAAGGAAACGGCGGCGCAACGGATGGAGCGCCTGAAGCGCGAAAAAAATCCGTGGGAATTTTTCAATGAAGTTCGCGAGTTTGCTCGCAAGGGTCGTAGCAGTGTGGTGCCGGAGTGGGCATCGGCCTACTTTAAATGGTGGGGAATTTATACCCAGGGTGACGGTGTGGGCGTCACCGGCGGCAAAGGCGGCGAAGGCAAAACCACCGACTACTTCATGATGCGGATTGGCGTGCCGAATGGAATTTTGAATTCGCGCCAACTGCGGACCATCGCGGATTTGACGCGGCAACACGCGCGCAATCTTGCGGACATTACGGTTCGACAAAATATTCAATTGCACTGGCTCACGATTGAATCGCTGCCGGAAATTGTGGATGTGCTTGCCGGTGTGGGTCTGTCGCCCAAGGGCGCGTGCGGCGATGTTTCCCGCAATGTGACCGGATGCCCGTTGGCTGGGATTGCGGCGGACGAGATCGCGGATGCTTCACCGCTGGCGCTGGAGATCGCGGGCCTGCTGACGGCAAATCCAGAGTTTTATAACCTTCCGCGCAAATATAAAGTGTCGATCACAGGATGTCCATCGTGGTGTAGTTATCCGGAGATCAATGACATTGGATTGACGGCGGTACGGAGAAATTTGAATGGAAGAGATGAGACCGGATATTCCATTCGTGTCGGCGGAGGGCTTTCAAACGAGCCGCATCTTGGCGTTCGACTGAATGCATTTTTGCATCCCGATCAGGTTGTGCCGGTTGTTCGCACGGTAACAGAAATTTTCCGCGATCAGCAGGTGCTGCGCGAAAGCCGCGATCGCGCGCGGCTGAAATATTTATTTCTCAAGCAGGGATGGGATGCGGATAAATTTCTCGCCGAGGTGCAAGACAGACTGGGATATCGTCTGGAGCCGGGCGCCGAAGAAGAATTGCCGAGCGATGTCTTTCGCGATCACGTGGGTATCCATGCGCAGCAGCAGCCGGGGCTAAGTTATGTTGGCGCCTCCGTGCTGCGTGGACGGCTGACCGGCGATCAGCTTGCGGACGTTGCGGCGCTGTCGGAACAATATGGCAGCGGCGATGTGCGATTGACGGTGATGCAAAATCTGCTGCTGATCAATATTCCGACCGCAAAGACAGGCGAATTGCGGAAGGAGTTGGAAGGAACCGGACTTCGCGTGGAAGGTTCGAATTTCTGGCGCGGCGCCATTGCTTGCACGGGCACTGAATTCTGCAAACTTGCCATCACCGAGACAAAGGGGTTCACGCGATGGTTGGTGGAGGAGATGGAGCAGCGCGTTCCTGAGTTCGATCAGCAGCTGAAGTTGAATGTCACGGGTTGTCCGAACAGCTGCGGACAACACTGGATTGCCGATATCGGTATTGAGGGCAAGAAGATCAAGCACGACGGCAAGATGGTCGATGCGTATTACTTCTGCGTGGGCGGCGCGGTGGGAGCACACCAGAGAACCGCGCGGCCGGTGGGATATCGTTGCGCGGCGACGGAAGTGCCCGATGCGATGGAGAGATTATTGCGGAAATATCTGGCCAGCCGCGCGGAAGGCGAGAACTTGCGTAGTTATTTCGCGCGTCATAGCGATGCGGATTTACGAGATCAGCTGGCGGGAACAGTTGTTGCTCCGGTGGCACGCGATGTTTCGCCGGGACCAGTTCCGCACATGGCGGGTTGACAATCTACGCAGCACGAAGGAAATGCGATGAGTCTTTTTCCAATCTTTCTGAAGCTGGAGCGGCGGCCGTGCCTGATTGTCGGCGCGGGCAATGTCGCGTTGGAGAAGATCACCAGCCTACTACGTGCCGGCGCGCAATTGAGCGTGGTCGCTCCGGTAGCATGTGATGCGGTTCGCGAGCTTGCGCAGAATGGCGCGATTGCATTGGAGCTTCGCCGCTTTCAGGAAGCTGATTTGGATGGGCAAGCCTTCGTTATTACGGCTACGGACTCTCGTGATGTTAATCGGCAAGTGTTTCTCGCAGCGCAGCAACGCGGAATATTATGCAACTCCGTCGACGATCCGCCGAATTGCGATTTCTATTTCGCCTCGATCGTCGAACGGGGCAAGTTACAGATTGCGATTTCAACGGCTGGCGAAAGCCCCGCGCTGGCGCAGCGATTACGGCGAGAGATTGATGCACAGCTGCCAGTCGATACTGCCGATTGGCTCGATCAGCTCGGCAATCTGAGGCGCGAGATTCTGGCATCGCATCCGGCCGGAGCTGAGCGCAAGGCGTTGCTGCATACCCTTGCGGAGCGTCCGCTGTGCAGCTCGGATGCGTGCCCATCGAGACAACTTGCATTTCCGGAGCTTCAGCCGAAGAAGCAATCGGCGCGGACGACAGCAGAGAAGGGCACTGTGTATTTAGTCGGCGCGGGGCCCGGTGATCCGGAATTGCTGACGCTGAAAGCTGCGGATTTATTGGCGACGGCGGATGTCTTGTTGCACGATGACCTGGTTCCGCAGGCAATTCTCGACCGTGCCGGAGCGAAGACAAAAATCATCAGCGTGGGAAAACGTTGCGGGAGTCGACGTGTCACGCAGCAGCAGATTCACGAGCTGATGATTGAGAAAGCGCGCAGCGGGGCGAGTGTGGTCCGCCTGAAGAGCGGCGATCCGCTAATCTTTGGGCGCGCTGGCGAGGAGATTGAGGCGCTAGAGCAAGCGCAGGTGCCGTGCGAAGTTGTTCCCGGCGTGACCACCATGTTCGCAGCCGCTGCGGCTGCCAAAAAGTCCCTGACCGACCGGCGCAGCGCATCGAAAGTGATTTTGACGACCGCACATCATGCATCGCACAGCGAGGGTCAGGATCGGCCATCATTCTGGCGTGGTCCTCTGCCCAACGATGCCACGCTGGGAATTTACATGCCCGGACGGGATCTTCGCGCGCTTGCGTGGGACATGCTGCAGGCTGGACTGCCGGCGGAGTTACCGATCATCGTGATGAGTCATGTTTCGCTGCCTGATGAAGACAGTCGACGTACGACGCTGGCGGGACTAGGCGAATTGGAGCCGGGTCCGGCGCCGATGCTGATCCTGGCGGGATGGCCGCTTACAGAGCAATCGGATGGCGTAGTTCCGGATTTTGTAGCGGCGAAGATTTTAGAAGAAGCTGTCGGGTAGGAACAATAGCGGCGACTCACGGCGAAGAGTTGAAGGGTATGCGGATGGGCAATCGCTCGCACGGAGCATTTCAGGCCCGATCCCAACCAATCCTAGTGAATCGGAACGTTCTGAACGACGCGGCTGATGGCGCCGCTGGGGCTGGGAGCGTCCGGCTTCAGTTTGCAGTGAATCGAGAAAAAAAGCCCAAGCAACTGTCCGAACATCACGTCGAGTGGTGGCCGATATGAGTCCGGAATTGAAACAGACAACCCCGGCGTCAAGAAGTGTTCACATTCTTTCTGGACTTCTTTGCTGGGTTGAATGGCAACTGCCACGCGAGTCTGGACCACCCCTTTTTTCCCAATCTCACGGAGAAGGTCGGCTTCATAGCGTTCGCGACGGCTATCGCTGGAAATGAAGCTGACGAACAAAGTTTCCGCGTTCAGGGCTGCCAGCGGTCCGTGGCGCAAGCCAAGTGTCGATTCAGACATGGATTGAATGCGGCCGGCAGTCAACTCAGAGACCTTCAGCGCAGACTCCGTTGCGACGGCCTTTAATGAGCCGGACCCGACAAAGCACACCCTGGAATAAGGCCCTTGGGCCAGGTCTGCCGCGCATTCCGACGCCACATCGAGAAATCTTTCTCCAGCGGCAATCAAAGATTGCAGGATTGGTTCATATTCTTCCAGAGTCCAAATATGCGCCATGCATTGTCCGCAAATAACCATGTTGGAAAACGAGCTGGTCATGGCCAGGCCGCGATCGTTCACTGCGTCGTCCAGCAACAAGCCAAAGACACGCGGATCATCCCGATGATCGCGAATCATTTTTCCTTGTGCGTTGCATGAAACCACAAGGTGGGAAATATTCGGATACTCCCTGAGTGCTTTGTCGAGGACGTTGACACCCTCAGGACTATCGCCGGATCGCGAGAAGGATATCCATAAGTAGTTAGTGTCGCGGAGGATGAAATCGTCAAAGTTCGTAAGTAGGTCTGTGCTGGGAATTGCGTTCACTTCGCATTGCCATTTCTGACGAAGCAGCGCAATCAAGGATTGACCAATATAATCAGAAGTGCCTGCACCGATCAAGAAAACGATGGGCCGGCGACCGTCGGTTGCGGCAACCGGACCTACTCCTTTGGATTGAAGGAAAGCCTCGATTTCCGTGTGTCGTTGCTGAAAATTCATGAAGGTAGTGGCCCAGGTAGAAGGTTGTTGCGCAATTTCGCTGGGAG
>DATJUD010000096.1:0-55516 GCA_035502695.1 Acidobacteriaceae bacterium | reverse complement strand
TTCATAAAACGCGCCGCGATCCTTCACGCCAAAATTCTCTGAAAGCGTGATCTGCACGCTGGCCACATAATTGCGATTCCAAATCGGCTCCAGAAAAGAATTGGCAAAGCGGAAATAGAGGATGTTCATGATCGCCTCTTTTCCCAGGAAGTGATCGATGCGGAAGATGGAGTCTTCAGGGAATACCGATCGCGCCACACGATTCAGCTCCTGCGCCGACGCCAGATCGCGACCGAAAGGCTTCTCCACAATCACGCGCGCATGATCCGCCAGCTTGGCTTTGCCCAGGTTCTGAATCACGGTTCCAAAAAGCGCAGGTGGAATCGCAAGATAGTACGCCGGACGTCGAGCCTTCCCCAGGGCAGTCTTGAGCGCGGAATAGGTGGCCAGGTCGTTGTAATCTCCGCTCACATAGGTGATCAGCGACAGCAGGTGCTTCAAGGCTCGCTGATTATCGATGCCACCGGACTTGCGAATACTATCGGTCACCCGCCGGTGCAGCCGATCCAGACTCCACTTCGGGAACGCCACGCCAATCACAGGAACGTTCAGGTTCCCTCGTTTCGCCATTGCATACAGCGCCGGGAGAACCATCTTATGGGCAAGATCGCCGGTCACTCCAAAAACCACCAGCGCGTCGGATCGAGTTTCGCTCATCGGGCGATTCCTTTCAAATTGAGAACGGCGGTCTGCAGATCGAAGTTGTCACCTATCTCACGAGTCAGCGGATCGCCGCCATGTCGGTCAGACTGTCTGGCTGGCGAACGGCCGATTGCGTCGTAGTGGACGGACCGCTCAGGTACTCGCGATACTCCCGGTCGACAATGCCGAGACTGCGCGCCAACGCAATCTTCGCAACATTGTATTCGTACAAGCTGTTCACCAGCTGTGCCTCCGCAGTGGCCAAAGAGGATTGAGCCTCGACCACAGGAAGATCGTTATCCACGCCGTTGCGAAAGCGGTCGGTCGCGTCATTTACCGTGGCATGACCCAGATCGACGTTGCTCCGCGCCACATCCACCAACTGCTGCGCGGCAGCCACATCAAGCATGTTGTCACGAATCTCAGCTTCAATCTGCTGATGAAAGTTGGCCAGCTGTTCCATGGCATCTTTGGTGGCTGCGTCCGCAACATCTCGATCGCCGCGGAATTCGGCTTCCTTGAAAATCGGCACGTTCAGTGTGCCTTCTGCCAGGAACGTCCCGTGATAAATGCTGCCGACGGTGCCCGTGACTCCGTAGTTGCCCTTGAATGTGATAGTCGGAACTCGCTCATAGCGTGCGGCGCGACTCTGGTATTGCGCTGACCTCAACTTGGCCTGCAGGTACAGGTATTCCTGCCGATTGGCGTAAGCCATCCGCAATGCCTCATCCAGCGGGATGGTCGCCACGGTCGCGTACGGAGTGCTGTCGGTCAACTGAATCGGCTGGTCAGCTGGAAGCCCAATTTCCCGGTTCAAGTCGACCTTGGCCTTCTCAAACGCATTCTGTTGCGCGATGACCACTTGCTGCTGTTGCTGGTATTGCACCCGTGCGCGCAACTCGTCCAGGTTGGTTCCCACGCCTACCTGGTGCTTCAGAGTCGCCTGACGCAGTACTTCCGCATCGGTGGCCAACAGCCCCTTGGCATTCTCAACGTTTGCTGCCGTCGCTAGCACGCGCAGGTAGGTGTCGGCGACAGTTTGGATCACCTGGCCCCTCGACGACTGATAGCTGAAGTCAACCGCTTTGATTTCTTCTTTGGCCGCGCGGTAGAGTTCAAACGACTGCAGGTCGAACAGCGATTGGGTCAGGTCGGCCTGCGCGATCACGCCATTGACTGTTACCACTGCGGGGATGCTGTTCAGATCGGCAGGAGGAACCAATCCAGGCGGGAAACTATGGATCAATTTCGAACTAAATCCTTCCGCCTGAAGATTGATCTGCAGGCGCTCGCGTTCCGCCTCCCAGGTAAGGTTGGGCATCAGGTAATTGATCGCCTCCAGCCGTTCGCCTGAAACAATCTGCTGATCCTGTTTCACCAGCGTTGTCTGTAAATTCGATTGCAATCCTCGGCGGATGGCATCATCCAAGGAAAGCGGAACAACGGCGCTGATGAGCGGCCCAGAACTGACGCTGCCGTATACGGTGTCTGCCGGCACGCTCAGGTTTAATGGCTTCACCATACCGCTGTCTTGAGCCTGCGCCACGGGCGTGAACAAGAGGGCAGCTAGCAGCACACCCAGCAAGCTTTGTCGTCGAAGAATATTCATCGTTATCAAGCTGATTAGATTCGGCCAAACCCGCGTAGTTGCCAAAGTTGTGCCATGCCGGCCAACAAATATGACGGCTCCAGCGCTTCCATCTATAGACTACCGAGTTTTTGCCTCCGACTCGCCGCTACTGGGCTACCGCGGCCAAAAAAATCCTCGAACGAAAAGGCTGGTACCGCGGTAATCGTTTCGACTGCGGTACCTCCCACAAATTTACTTGCCTATGTACAGGGTTGCATGTTAACTACATAGTCAACAGAATCCAGGCACACGACCACACCGCATCCGGTGTGGGGAATCAAGCTACAGTTTTTCAGTTCAATCGTTCACAGGTGAGGCCATCATGGAAGCACTCAACATCGGCACTACGATTCGCGGCGTCCGTTTGCAAAAGGGTATGTCGCAAGGGGATATTGAAAAACGAACCGGACTTCTGCGCTGTTATTTGTCGCGCGTAGAGAACGGCCATACGGTTCCGTCGCTCGACACGCTGCACAAAATTGCCAGCGCCCTGGATGTGCCCATGGCTCACTTCTTCGCCGAGAATGCCCTGAGCTATGAAATGCCCGCACAGCGGTTCAGCGAAGACGAATTGCGGTTTTTGACCCAGATTCGACGCTATTCCGCCAACCTGAATGAGAGCGATCGCAGGCTGTTGCTGGCCATGGTAAAGAAATTTGCCGGCGCAGAAAAGAATTAATTGGATTTTGTTGTTTGTTTCCGCGCGGCGTTTAGACGCTTGCAAGATTCAAAATGTAACTCGAAAAAGGCGTAACCAGCGACCATGTATCACGCCGGTATGATCCGCAGGCCGGTCATACTCTTCGAAAGTGAACGAACCAGTTCGCGAACAGTAGCAAAATTAGCGCCACGACAGAGAAAACAATTTTCTGTCGCTTAAAATACGGCTCTCTGCCAGTACCCAGAATCGGCGCCAGCGGTACCCCCATGGCCATGCCCGAGAGAAATCCTCCGAGGTGCGCCATGTTATCGATCTTGATACCTCCTGAATACATCAGCGTGGAGGCTCCGATCACAAGATTGATGGCTGCAAAATAAATCACACTGCGACGTAGTCGCTTTAACTCCGCCCGAGGAAAGGGTAGATGCGGCGAATTCAGCAGCAAAATCAGGACGCCCGCAATCCCGAAGACAGCACCCGAGGCCCCTGCCCCAATCGCACCTGGATTGACAGCCGAGCTGAGCAGATTTCCCGCGACGCCTGTCAGCAGGTACACCGCAGCGATCCCGACCGGCCCTAGCAATGGCTCGCCCAGCAGGCCAAGGTTCCACAGGCACCACATGTTGGTGCCGATATGAATAATGCCGATGTGAAGGAAAGTTGCCGAAACCAGTCGCCACCATTCCCCATGCAATTCGAGCAGGCCGTTGTTGGCGCCCCAGTGAAGAATTTGTTCCGCGGTCGGGTCCCACCAGGAAACGCCGCTCAACACCATCGCCAGATAGACGGCGCAGCTGATGCCAATCAGGATATAAGTCGCCGGGGCATAGGCCCAGCCTGTCAGAATTCGCGAGCGAGTCTGTGACGGAGGCGGCGCCTGCGTGTAGTATCCGGATCGCAAATCGTAGTCCGATGGACCCTCCTGGGCCGCGCTGCGAGCGCGCTCCATCTCCTGTGTCGTGGGCGGTAGAATTTCAGGCCGACGACTCCCTCTGTCATTGTGGTCGATCAGATCGAACTCCCCCTGGAGGCAACAACCCTTTTACGGTGCTTATCTGCTTACAGGCTACCCACCAACCATGCAGATTACAAATCACAATGTACGAGATCGGGGTGACAAGCGATTGGATTTTCCGAGTCGGACGGTGCAAAAGTCCGGCGCAATGGATGGATTAAACTGGATGTTGCTCCCATTCCATTCCATCAAGGATATTCAGGTCCATGAAGCCAATTCGGCGAGTGCTGCTCAGCGTCACAGATAAATCCGGAATCGTCGAATTTGCGCGAGTTTTGTCGAAATATGGCGCCGAACTGGTATCCACTGGCGGAACCGCCCGGGCCCTGCGCGAAGCCGGTCTTACAGTGGTGGATATTTCCGAGTTGACGGGATTTCCGGAGATGCTGGATGGCCGTGTCAAGACGCTGCATCCCAAGGTGCATGGGGGTATTCTCCATATCCGCGCCAATCCGGAACATCAAAAAGCGGTGGCGGAGCATGGCATCGAGCCGATCGACATGGTGGTGGTGAACCTCTACGCCTTTGAGGCCACGCTACACAAACCCGGCGCTCATTTCGCGGAAGTCATTGAGAATATCGATATCGGCGGCCCGTCCATGGTACGCTCCGCGGCAAAAAACTTTGAAGATGTCGCTGTTGTGACTTCGGCCGCAGACTATGCTGCGTTGACGGAAGAATTGAATGCGAGTCAGGGTCAACTGAGCCGCGCAACCCGGTGGCGGCTGGCACAGAAGGCGTTTGCGTTGACTGCTGCGTATGATCTGGCGATCGCCAACGCGCTGGAGACGTTTTCCGCTGTTCCTCCGGAGGCGACTGCTCCCATCATCGCTGCTAAGCCCGGCGAGGAACCTCTCCCCGCAGCCTTGCGGCTGGCTTATCCGCAAACCATGCCCCTGCGTTATGGCGAGAATCCTCACCAGCGCGCCGCCTTGTACAGCAATGGAAGCGGCACCGGGATTGCGGGCCTGCGCCAGTTGCAAGGCAAGGAGCTGAGCTACAACAATCTGGTCGATCTGGATGCCTGCTGGGAACTGGCACAGGAGTTCAACGAACCCGCCGTCGCCATCATCAAGCACACCAATCCTTGTGGAGCCGCAACCGCCGCAACCATCGTGAAAGCTTACGAAAAAGCGCTGGAGTGTGACCCAGTGTCGGCCTTTGGCGCGGTCATCGGCATCAATCGAGAAGTCGACGGCGACGCTGCCACCGAAATCGTCAAATTGTTTGTGGAGGCGATTGTCGCTCCCTCCTTCAGCGCCAGGGCGAAAGAGATTCTTTCCGCCAAAAAGAACCTGCGACTGGTGGAGGTAAAACCGGCCTCCCCGGCCCCGACCATGAAATACATCTCAGGCGGCATGCTGATCCAGGATGCGGATCGTGGCCACGTCGAGGCGAGCGAGTTGAAAATTGTCACCAAACGCGCGCCGACCAAGGAAGAACTGACCGCCCTGCTGTTCGCCTGGCGAGTGTGCAAGCACGTCAAATCGAACGCGATTGTCTACGCCCGCGATGGGCAGACTCTGGGCATCGGCGCCGGCCAGATGAGCCGCGTCGACGCAGCAAAATTTGGTGCAATGAAAGCCGTTTTGCCGCTCGCCGGGTGCGTGGCCGCCTCCGACGCTTTCTTTCCGTTTCCTGACGGCCTGGAAGTCGTTGTTGGAGCGGGAGCTACGGCCGTTATCCAACCGGGTGGTTCCGTTCGCGACGCGGAAGTCATCGCTGCCGCGGACAAGCTGAATACCGCCATGGTTTTCACCGGAATGAGGCATTTTCGGCACTAGGATCGTCCTACTCGCAGAAGCCAATTTCCCGCCGGATCGAGGCCTTCGCGAGGCTTTCCGGCGTACAATCAGGAAAAAGGGGCCGAACTGCTCCATTTCCGTGCGTGAACACCGCGGCACAAGGTGCGAGGTAGTATTTCGAATGATGAAGGTTCGTGTCGCCGAAGGGAATCCCCTTTCTCTGTGGAGATGGCAACAATCTGCTGCGCTGATCGCAGTATGCGCATGCTCTGCGGCTGCAATTGCCCAAACCAGTTCTGCCGCGGGAACGACGCCCCAAAGCGCGCCAACTGGAATCAGTGCTACTGCGGCAACACCGGCTAGCTCGTCTGTGCAAGGTTCAGTTCAGGCTTCACCGGAACCGGCGGGTGAGACTGGAAAGCGGGCCTTGTCCTATTACCATTTCGCGCTCGGACATTTGTACGAGGAATCGGCCGAGCAATATGGCCGGCCGGAACTGGCAGTCCAGGCGATTGAGCAATACAAGTTAGCGATCAGCCACGACCCCGATTCGGTGTTTTTGCAGAACACGCTGGCAGATACATATTTCAAGCTGGGGCGAATCCGAGAAGCGGTTGAAACTGCCCAAAGAATCTTGAAGACCCACCCCGATAACCTGCAGGCTCACAAACTGCTGGGGCGCGTGTATCTGCGCTCGCTGGGCGACACGGAGAATGGCCAGCAGCCTGGTCCGATGCTGGATCTCGCCATTCAGGAATTTCAGAAGATTGTATCCATCGAACCTGATCAGGTGGAAGATCGTTTGTTGCTGGGTCAGCTCTACACCCTGAAGCACGACACCAAGGACGCGAAGGCGCAGTTTGAGGAAGCCCGCCGAGTCGATCCGAATTCAGAAGATGTGGTGTTGAACCTGGCGCGCTTGTATGGGGAGCAGAACGATCTGCCCGCCGCCATCAACGTGCTGCAAAGTGTTCCTCCGGACGATCGTACCTTCAAGATTGATCTGGCCCTTGCAGCTGCCTACGATCAATCTGGAAACAGCACCAAGCTCGCCATCGCCTCCTATCAGGATGCGCTGACCCTGCAGCCCGACAACCTGGATGCACAACGTGGTCTGGCGGAAGATCTGTTGACCAACAATCAACCCGATGCCGCGCTGAAGATTTTTCAAGGCGTGGCCTCGCAGGACCCGGAGGATGTGCACTCGTTTCTGCGCATCGCAGAACTGGAACGCACCCAGGGCCACTTAAAGCAAGCCGAAGCCGCTTTGGACCATGCCAAGGCGCTTAATCCCGATTCTCCCGAGGTGCAGTACAACGAGGCTTTGATCGCGGAAGATCAGGGTCATCTTGATCAGGCGGCGGATCTGTTGCAGCAGCTGGTTGACAGCACCCACCATGCCAGCGAAAAGTACACATCGGACGAAAAGAATAATCGCGCCATCTTTCTCGATCGCCTGGCAACCGTGTACCGCGACCAGAACAAAACCCAACAGGCAATTGATGTCTACAAGGAAATGATCCTACTGGGTGGCGACGATGCCGAGCGCGGATATCAAGGTGAAGTGGACACCTACCGCGACGCCAAAATGCTGCCCGAAGCAACAACGGCCGCGCAGCAGGCGGTGCAGGCGCTGCCGAAGAATGTGGATCTGCAACTGACTCTTGCCGGACAGTTGGCAGATACAGGCAAGCCGAAGGAAGGGGTCGCGCTGGCCAAAGCGCAGCTGGGCGGCACCAAGCAGGATCGCATCGTATGGTTGACACTGGCGCAAATGTATACCCGGCTTCATAAATGGAAAGACGCGTCGCTGGCCATCGACCAGGCGCAAAAACTCAGCACGACCAAACAGCAAAACAGTCTGATCTATTTTTTGCGCGGCGCGCTGCAGGAAAGACAAAAGCACATCGACGCCGCCGAAGGGGAATTCCGCCAATCGCTGGCACTGGATCCGAATAACGCGCTGGCGTTGAATTACCTGGGATACATGCTCGCCGACCACGATCAAAAGCTTCCTGAAGCGTTGCAACTGATCGAACATGCCGTCAAGCTCGACCCGGAAAATGGCGCCTATCTCGATTCACTAGGCTGGGTGCATTACAAGCTCGGTCAATATGAGTTGGCTGAAGAAGCGCTTGAGAAAGCTATCACGTTGATCCCGAAAGATCCTACGGTCCACGATCACTTGGGCGAGGTCTACGCCTCCACAGGTCACTTACAAGAGGCGGTCGCACAATGGGAAAGCTCGCTGGCGAATTATGCCAACTCAGCTCCGGCGGACGCAGAACCGGCAGACGTGAACAAGGTCCGCAAGCGTTTGGATAGAGCCAAGGTCAAGCTGGCGAAGGAAGATTCGCACGCGGTTCCGATCGGACACTAAACCTCTCAACCCTCTCATGCAGGCAACTTCGCTCAGCAAGTGCGCAGTGATCGGCGATGCGTCCGATCCCTTGGCTGTGCGCGAGCACGTGGAAAATCCTCACGCCTATCGCTCCGCATTTCAGCGTGATCGCGATCGCGTCATCCATGCGCGTGCCTTTCGCCGGCTCGCCGGAAAAACGCAAGTGTTCACCCATCGCGACTCCGATCATTTCCGCAGCCGACTCACGCATACGATTGAAGTGACTCAAATCGCGCGCACCGCAGCCGCCGCCCTGGAATTGAATGAAGAGCTGGTCGAAACCCTGGCGCTGGTCCACGACATCGGACATCCGCCGTTTGGCCATGCCGGCGAACAGGCGCTTGATCGCCAACTGCAAAGCTATGGCCTGCATTTCGACCACAATCTGCATGCTTTACGCATCGTGGAATATTTTGAGCAGCGCTATGCGGGGTTTCGAGGCCTCAACCTGACATTGGCTGTGCGCGAAGGCATCATCAAGCATTCGCGCGACTATTCACTCGCACAGCATCCTGAACTGCAGCCATACCTGCTGGATCAATTACCTCCGCTGGAAGCGCAATTGATCGACCTGGCCGATGAAATCGCGTACTTGACGGCGGATATGGACGACGGCGTCGAGGCGGAAATCCTCTCGGTCGAAGACTTGCGGGCCAATGTTTCACTGTTTGAAGAGTTCTATCGGAAGATGGAGCTTCGCTATCCGACCGCCGCGCCGAAGTTGCTATTCCATGAATCGCTCAAACGCATGCTGAACGCTCTCGTCAACGATCTGGTCGTCAACACTCACCACCGCGTGACAGCCGGCGGCATTCAATCACTTACGGCAGTTCGCCACGTAGGGCATCGATTGGTCACGTTTTCCGATGAGATGGAGCAGCGCCGCCACCAGGCCAAACAATACCTGTTGCAGGAGCTGTATCACGCCACCTACCTCGAACGAGATCATGCGCTGGCGGAAGAAATTATCGCCGGCCTGTTTCAATACTGGATGCAGAATCCGTTCGAACTGCCTGCCAGCCACGAAACACAGATCGCCAGCGAAGGCGCCCCTCGCGTGGTTGCGGACTACATTGCGGGAATGACGGATCAGTTCATTGAAGATCAGTGGCGGCAGGTGCAGGGATCTGCGAAAAAATAATCGCTCACCATTCGGCGGCGTCTGGCTTTGTTTGCGCGCTGTTGAGCCATGCTGTGCAAATCATGTCGCGCAGCATCGTCGCGCCCGCCGCAAGCCGTTCCGCGGTAAAGCTGCGCGAGGCCGCGGTTCCACGTCCGTCGAACGCGCCCTGTTTATCGAAGCGATAGACCTGGGCAACCTGCGCATGGGTTGCCCGCAGATACTGCAGAAAATCCTGAAACGGATCATTCAGAGTGCGCGCCGTTGGAATCAGCGGTGCAACATCCCGCGCCTGAAGATTGTCATGCACAAATTCCGTTTCAAACCGGCTGTGAATGCCATGCTCGCGCGAGAACTTTTCTGGATTTTCCGCCTCGACCCACCCGTTGTAATTGATCGTCGTGTGCAGCGGCTGCGAACCGTCTCCCACAAAATGGCCTAGACATCCAATGTCATAGAGGATCGCCTGCTGCGCGCCGTAGGTGTCCCCACGCGCCCGCTGCAACATCCGATAGTCGCTCATGTCCACCGTAAGCCGCTCGAAGTCTTCCTCGACCTGCCACGGCAACAGGCCTACCTTTTGTGGAGTGAGTCGGTCAGCCAGATTTGGATGCAGGCGGCCAGCCGTATTCAACTCATCAAGAAAATCGTAGCGCTCTGTAGGGAGGCCATTCGGAGCCGCAAGGTCTGCCAACTCCAGATCAATAAAATGTTCCGGCGCGCCGGCGTAACTCAACTCCGGCTCTGCCGACGAACGCCAACGATCGGGTTCCGGTCCAAGGTATTCGATCTCCTCAAGAGCTCGCGAAGTGCGCAGAAATGCCGGCATGCCCGGCGGCAGCGTCTCCATCGCCACCTTGTTGATAATTTTGTGGCCATCGCGTCCCCAGGCGAAGGAATGTGGCGCCGCCATCGATAGAAACATGGCCAGAATCAAAACGCCCAGGACAGACGGCAGACCCGCAGCAGTCTTGGCCGCGCGGGCGCTGCCAAACCGCTGCCACCACCTGTCAAATTGCGCCAGCGAGCGTTCGCATTGCAGCTTATGTCGTTCGCGCTTGTCGCGAACTTTGCGCCGCATTTCCTCTTCCAGCGGCTCCAACAAATCGAACGTGATGTTGGCCGGTTGAAAACGCGCAGGATCGGCGTGGGTAATGTAATGCACCAGCGATCCCAGGCCGGTCGCTCGCGGTACCGGCTCGGGCTGCTCACCGCTCGCCAACGCCGCCACATACAGACCCGCCAACATCCCCGTGGCGATTGATTCGGTATAGCCCTCGACCCCGGAAATCTGACCGGCAAAAAGAATTCGCGGACGGTCGCGCAGTTGTAGCGTCTCTGTCAATAATCGGGGCGCATTGATGTACGTGTTGCGATGGATTTGTCCGTATCGTAAGAATTTCGCATTCTCCAGGCCTGGAATCAGTCGCAGCACGCGCGCCTGTTCGCTGAACTTCAAGTGATTTTGAAATCCAACCAGGTTATAAGAATCTGCCCGCAGATTTTCACAGCGCAACTGCACCACCGCCCACGGTGTCTTGCCGGTTCGCGGATCGCGCAAGCCAACCGGCTTCATCGGGCCAAAGCGCGGCGTATCGCGCCCTCGTCGGGCAAGCTCTTCGATCGGGAGGCAGCCTTCAAAATAGATCAGCTTCTCCCATTCTTTCTCCTGCACAGACTCCGCCGTCACCAAGGCATCGTAAAAGTGGTCGTACTCCTCCGCCGTCATGGGACAGTTAATGTAGTCTGCCGTGCCCTTATCCCAGCGCGCCGCCATGTACACCCGATCCATATCGATCGACTCGACGTCCACGATCGGGCTGATCGAGTCATAAAACGCAAGGTGCTCGCTGCCAGTCAACTCCGCAATCGCGATAGACAACGCCGGAGATGTCAGCGGTCCGGAAGCAATCACGGTCCACCCATCCGTAGGGTCGAGCGTCGTCACTTCTTCCCGGTGCACAGTAATGTTGGGTTCGGCTGCAATTGCTTCCGCGACCCGGCGGGAAAATTCCACGCGATCCACTGCCAGTGCGTGACCCGCTGGCACGGCGGCGGTATCCGCAGCCTGCAATAGCACTGAACCTGCGCGACGCATCTCTTGCTTCAGCAGCCACGGCGCGGTGTTTTCACTTTCAGATTTCAAAGAATTCGAGCAGACCAATTCGGCGAAGTCCGCAGTCTGGTGTGCTTCGGTCGAGCGTATAGGCCGCATCTCGTACAAATCGACATAGCAGCCCCGGTGCGCCGCCTGCAGCGCCGCTTCCGGACCAGCCAGTCCGGCGCCGAGAACTCGAATACGAGGAAGAGTTTTTGCCATCGGAATGAAGTTTGCTCTGCCTTTATGGTAACGGCTAGGCGGAATGCTCGCTCGACATCGCTCCAGGCCCCAATGATCTCCGCAACGAAGAGTAAGGTAATAGAGAGATTCGCCGGCAGGAACTCGCGGCACAGCGCGGTTCAAGTCGCAAAAAGTAAGCACGCTATTTGCCCATGATGCTGCTCTACAGTCTGGCCCTAGTGGTCGCCATCGTTGTCTCTTCGCTGTATTGGCTGTTCCGCATGGCGTGGAGCGGTCGCTATCGCCACGGGCTGGGCGAGCGGCTGGGACTGATTTCGCCCGGCCTTCTCAAATTTGTCGGGGAGCGATCCACGATCTGGATCCATGCGGTTTCCGTTGGCGAAGTGATTGCCGCCAGTCGTCTGATTGAGCGAATGCAGGCCCTCGATCAGGATTTGCGACTGGTAATTTCGACAACCACCAGGACTGGGCAGAAACTGGCGCAGGAACGCTTCGATGCTGTCGATGAAGTGCCGAAATATTCCGCAGAGGGCCGAACACGCGTGTTCTATTACCCACTCGATTTTGCATGGATCGTGCGTAGATATCTGAAGGCATTGAAGCCCCGCGCACTCGTCCTGGTGGAAAGTGAACTGTGGCCGCGCATGCTGGTAGAAGCGGAGCGCGCCGGCATCCCCGTCGTTGTGGTCAATGGTCGCATTTCAAATCGATCCCTCCCTCGTTATCGCGCCCTACGCGCTTTATGGACGCCGCTGCTGCGTAAATTGACGCTTGTGCTGGCACAGAGCGAAGAAGATCGACAGCGTTTCGTAGACATCGGCACGCCCGCAGAGAAAGTGCGGACTGCCGGCAATTTGAAGTACGACGTTCGAGCTGCGGTTGAAACGCCGATCACGCGCGAATTGCGAATGCATCTGCCTCAGTCGGGCAAGGTGATCGTCGCCGGCAGCACCCTTGAGGGCGAAGAGCGGCTGCTTCTTGATGCGTTTCGCGAATTGCTTCCCGACATTCCTCAACTAACAATGATCGTCGCACCGCGTCATCCGGAGCGCTTTCGCTCGGTCGACAAATCGATTACGGACGCGGGCCTTCCCCTGGCTCGCCGCTCGGATTGGTTGCAGCAACCTGAGCCGATCGCGTCCGGCAGCGTATTTCTTCTCGACACCGTCGGCGAGTTGGCGTCTGTCTATTCGCTGGCGTCCGTGGCCTTCGTTGGCGGAAGTCTGATTCCCGCCGGTGGGCACAATCCGCTTGAGCCAGCCCAGTTCGCGATCCCCATCGTGATGGGTCCTTACACTGAGAATTTTCGAGGCATGGTCGCGGCATTGCTGGAGCAGGAAGCCATTCGCGTCGTTCCACCGGAGCGTTTGTGCCTAGCGCTACAAGAACTGCTGACATCTCCCGAAGCGCAGTCGATGGGCAGCCGCGCGCGACATGTCTTTGAGGAGCAGACGGGCGCTTCAGAAACCTGTCTTGCCACGATTCGGAAGATTCTGGCTGAATCCTCGCCTACGACAAAAAAGGCTGTACAGCGATGAACCGCCAGAAAGAAAATCTGCAGCACGGCGCTAGATCGACTCTGCTATGGCCGTTCACGCTGCCCTACGGGATTACAGCGCGTTTCAAAAACTACGCCTACGATCGCCGCTGGTTGCAATCCAAAAAACTATCCTGGCCGGTGATCAGCGTCGGCAATCTCTCGATCGGCGGCAGCGGAAAAACCCCGCTCGTGTTGCTGCTTGCTGATCTGCTGTCACAGCGTGGCTGGAATGTCGACGTCCTGAGCCGCGGCTACGGACGCAACAGAGAGAACGTGGCGCATGTTGATGCTGCCGGCACGCCAGAGGAATTTGGCGATGAGCCTCTCCTGATGGCTCGCCATGGCATTTGCGTATATGTGGGAGCGAATCGCTTTGACCCGGGAGAATTGGCCGAAAAAGAAGCCGGTGCCAATTCATCGAACTCATGCAGACTGCACATTCTCGATGATGGATTTCAGCATCGCAAACTCCGTCGCGAAGTAGATATTGTTCTGGTACGGCGCGCCGACCTGGAAGAACAACTGCTGCCCGCGGGCCGCCTGCGAGAGCCAATCGGCGGGTTGTGTCGTGCCGACATCTGTGTGTTGCGCGCGGAGGATGCCGACTTGTCTGAACACGTTCTGCAACTCATGGGGCAACACGGCCAACCCTCTGTGCGGGCTCGCGTTTGGATCATGGATCGTCGGACCACCCTGCCCGCCGATGCAACTTCAATTCCGAATGCGCTGGCGTTTTGCGCGATCGGTGATCCCAAAGGATTTTTCGATGGCCTGAGGCACGCCGGACTTACGTTGGGGAATATCGTCGCCTTTCGCGATCACCACGTCTACGGCCTCGGCGATATCGCCTGCCTAAAGGCAGCTGCAAGCCGTTCGGGGGCGAATTGCTTCGTGACGACAGGAAAAGACAGTGTCCGGCTTGCCGGTGAACTTCGCTCCGACTTGGAAAGCCATGGCCGTCTTGTGATTGCGGGGCTGGAGCTTCGTCTGCAAGAGGAGAAGCGTTGCATCGATGGGTTGGAGTCTCTCCTCCAGGAACGTCTTCAACTCCACCCGGGCAACGTGCGATGATGAATCGTTGCCCACTCAATCTCAATCTCTGCGGATCCTCGTCGTTCGTTTAGGCGCGATGGGCGATATTCTGCACGCGTTGCCTGCAGTGACAGCCCTGCGTGCAGCGCTCGATACAAATCATCCGGCCAGCTGCATCGGCTGGGCGATCGAACCGCAGTGGACTCCCCTTCTGTGCGCCGAATCCTGCGGAGAGAACTGCGAACACGGACCGCAGATGCCCATCGTCGATCGACTGCATCGCGTGCCCGCAAAACAATGGGCCCGCAAGCCGCTTTCACTCTCAACGCTTGGCGAAATCCGACGCCTTCGCGGCGCATTGCGCGCCCAACAGTATGACATTTGCATCGACCTGCAGGGCGCGATCCGGTCGGCATGGATCGGACGCATGGCGAAGGCGCCACGCATGATTGGAGAAGCCGATCCCCGAGAACCCTTGGCGCGCTGGCTGTTTCGCGAGCGCGTCGCAACCACCGGCGTGCATGTTGTGGAACAGGCCAATGAAGTGGTGACCGCGATCTTTAAAGAAGATTTGGCCTATGAAACGCCTGCATTGCCCGTCGATCCCGTTGCAGAAAACTGGTGTGATACATGGCTGGCGGAACGAGGCATCGAGCGATTCGTCCTGATGAATCCTGGCGCGGGTTGGGGAGCAAAATGTTGGCCCGCCGAGCGCTACGCGTCCGTTGCTGCAGAATTGCCCGCAATGGGCTTGGCAACGATCGTCAACATCGGACCCGGTGAGTCAAAATTCGCGAATGCTTTCTCGCCAGACCTGGATGCACGCGTCTTTCCCATGATCGGCAGCATTGGCCAGTTGATCGCGTGCACCCGCCGCGCCAGTTTGTTCATCGGCGGAGACACCGGACCGCTGCACCTTGCCGCAGCTCTCAATATTCCTGTGGTCGGCATCTACGGACCCACTAACCCGGCGCGCAACGGTCCTTATCGAACCCGCGCAATCGTTCTCCGGCATCCCGCCAGCAAACGAGATCACACTCGAAGAAGCGCGCCTGAAACGGGCCTGATGACGATTACAGTGCAGGATGTGCTGGAGGCGGTGCAAAAGCTCCTCCAGCCGCAGGCGGCCGCACAATGAGTTCCACCTTCAATCAGAGATGGAAAAAGATTTCGCGGCGCATTCGTGTTCCACTCGGTTTTCTATCCGCCATTTTCTATTTCTGGTTCGCGCATCCCACATGGCGATCTTTGCTGCTGAGCCTCGTCCTGGTAGTGCCGGGAATTCTTCTTCGCAGCTATGCCTCGGGTCACGTCACAAAAAATGTACAGCTGACAACTACCGGACCCTACAGCTATACACGCAACCCGTTGTATTTTGGCTCGATCCTGATAGCCTTCGGATTTGCCATCGCAGCACGGAGTCTATGGATCGCCCTCGTTTTCCTGGTGCTTTTCCTCATCATCTATTGGCCGGTTATTCTGGATGAAGAAGAATATCTGCGCGCCCAGTTTCTCGATTACGATGCCTACGCTGCCCGCGTTCCGCGCTTGATTCCGCGCCTCGGGCGGCCGCTTTCGGGAGCAGAAGGAAAATTTTCTTTTCAACTGTATCGCAAACATCGCGAATACAACTCGATTTTAGGCGCCGTATGCATGTATCTTGTTCTGGTAGCCCGCATATTTCTTTGGCACTGATGGCCAAAGTTGGCAACTCTATTTTTTCTGTCCTCGGCGAAGACAAATGCAATCAAGAAAAGGAATATGCGAATTTTTTTAACTGCCTTTGTCGCCGGATCGCTCCTATTTGCCAGCCTGTCTCTTGTCGCGCTCGCGCAAACGCCCACCCTTCCTGCTCCCAATCCACAATTTCAAATTCCAGTGAATGAGTCGCTGACCTATGCCGTCGATTGGCGCGTATTTCCCGCTGGCACGGCCACGTTTCACCTACAGGCACAGGGCAATAATGTGCATGTCGTCGCAACCGCCGCCTCCATCGGAACTGTCAACCTTTTGTTTCCGGTCAGCGATCGATACGACAGCGTCTTTGATCGTTTATCCGGTTGCTCCTTCGAATACCGCAAGCAGATTCAGGAAGGGCGGCGGCGGATTAGTGGCCTGATGCAACTGGACTACGCCCATCACCTGCAAAAGATCAGCGAAAAGAATCTGGTCTCCGGAACCTACAAGGAACAAACTTCACCGATCCCCGGCTGCGTAACCGACGTCCTTTCCGCAATCTTTTATGTTGGGTCACAGCCGCTGAAGGTCGGTCATGATCTCCATTTTCCCTTGGCTGACGGCGGCCACGTCGTTCCCGTCACCGTCAAGGTGGAGGCCAAGGAATCTGTCATCACTCCCGCGGGAACCTTCGCGACGATTCGCGTGCAGCCAACGGCCGCTGCCGGCGTCGTGAAGAACCGCGGCAACATCTGGATCTGGTACACCGATGACGCGCGACACCTTCCAGTGCAAGTTCGCGCTCACTTATTCTGGGGCACTATCACCATGCGTCTGACTCGCGTCGATCATCCCTAGAGTCTTCGCAACGCCACCCAGTCATATATCACCAAGTGGATCGCACCTCAGTGCACCGGCTGGATTGTGGTGCCATTCAACAGGAAGCTGCTGAGTCCGAGCGTATCTGTGCGATAGACATGGGCGTGGGCGGCGGCCAACTCGTCGAGCACCGATATATTGGGGAAGCCGAACGGATTGTGCCGGCCGTCGGATATCACTGCGAACTGAGGATGAACCGCAGCCAGAAATGAAGGGATCGTCGAAGTCTTGCTGCCGTGATGCCCCACTTTCAGCAGCCCCGCCGCCAGCGGCTCCGTCGCAACCATCTGTTCCTCCGCAGGCGCCTCTGCATCCCCTTCCAGCAATGCGGCGGTCTTTCGATAGCGGATGCGCATCACGAGGGAATCGCCATTGGTGGCATAGGCCTTGGGCTGATAGGTTGCCGCCGGCGCAAGAATGCGCACGTGGATGCCTCCAAAGATAAAGCGCTCGCCGGCAACCATCTTCCGGACCGGGATTTTTTCCTGCGCCGCTAGCGCCAACAGAGCGCGGTAATCAGGAATCATGGGATTGTTGCCCACCCAAAGTATTTTGGGATGGAAATTCCTCAGGATTGCAGGCATGCCGCCCATATGATCGCTGTGCGCATGGGTCAGCGCAATCGCGTCCAGCCGGCGAATATGGCGCGACCACAAATACTGCGAGACTACCTCTTCGCCAATATCAAATTGCGGATCGTTCGTGCGTGGACCGCCAACCGGACCCCCCGCATCCACCAGCAAGGTGTGGCCATCCGGCGTGACAATCAACAGGGAATCTCCCTGCCCCACATCGATCGCTGTCATCTCCATGACTCCACGATGGCGCGTAATCGGAACGGGCCACAACACCAGCAGAGAGCCGACGAAAATCGCCACCAACGCAGCCAGCTTCCACGTACGAGACAGGCGGACCATCCACAAGGCTGCAATCCATGCGACAGCGAAGCAGAAGAGAGACCACGTCGGTGGATTCGGCGTTCGCAACGAAGAAGCCGCCAGATTGCCAAACAAGTGGATCAACCAGGAGATCGCATGCAACAACAATGCCGTGACCGCTCCGCTGGGCACGGCAAGCGCGGGATGAATGCAACCCAGCAGAAACGTCAGCAATGCCAGCGGCAGCATAAACGCCAGCAATGGCAGACCGAACAAATTCGCCGGCAACGCGACCAGCGTGATCCGATGGAAATAGACGGCCATCGGCAGCACCATCGCCAGTTCCACCACCAGGGCCACAATCATCGCCTCAGTGAATCGCAGTCCCCAGCGAACGATTCCAAACGGCAATCTCCAGCCCCAGCGCGGTCCAACGATGTATCGCAATCGTTCGACGTACATGCGCAAAAGCACCCGCATCTGGGCCACCTTCGGCGGCAGAAATGGATCTAGTCGGATTTGTCGCGGCAGGCGAATGCCACGCAGATACGGCGCCAGCGTGGCTTCAATCAGCGGCATGGCAATGCCTGCGATGGCCAGCACCGCCAGAAAGGTCATCTGAAAGCTTGCATCAAATAACGCCGAAGGGTTGTGCACCAGCACGCCAATCGAAGCGATGCCGATTGCGTTGAGGTCAGCACGTTCGCGGTACAGGATGCGGCTAAAAAGATAGACCGCGCTTAGCCAAAGCGCCCGTTGTACCGGCGGGGCAAAGCCTGTCAGAAAGGCGTAGGGCAATGCGAGAGAGATTGCCAGCAAAGTCGCCGGCAATTGCCGAATACGCAGTTTGCGTGCCAGCCAGAAAATCAGTCCGATCACGATCGTGATGTGCAGCCCAGAAACAACCAGCAAGTGAAAAGATCCGGTGCGTTCGAAAGCGCTTCGCATGGAGTGTTGCAAACGCGTACGGTCGCCGAACAACATGGCACTCAGCACGCTACTGTCTTGCGAGGTCAAGCGCATCCATTGCGGCAACCAGCGGTAGGACGCGCTGATCGTCGCAATCTGATCCAGTCGCGTCCCCGCCCATGTCTGTGCGGCTGTTGCCAGGCAACTCAGGGATGGACGTTTCTTGTCTGGCGTTACATGAACGGCGGTAACATCGGTGCTCCCTAGAACCGCAATACCATGCTGAGCGAGATAGGCCGGATAGTTCCATGCACCAGGGTCAAGAAAATATTCCGGCCGATGAAAGCGCAACTCTACATTGAGCCTCTCTCCACAGCGGAGGTACGGCAGGCTTTCTCCCAGCCTGGCGTACAGGTTCAGCCGCAGGCCACCTACGACTGACGTTTGCCAATCATGATTGGCATTAAAGTCCTCCACGTGGTCCAGCGATAAATCAATCTGCTGCGTCTGTTCTGTTTCCGCAGGCCGTCCGAAAGGACTCAGTCGCGTTTCGGTTCGCGGCGAATGAATCGCCGTCACGGTTCCACTCACGCTGCGCTGCAGGCCATCGGCAAGTTGCACAACCGCAGGAGAGGTCTGAGGGGTGGGAGCAACAAAAGCGCAGAATTGTCCTGCGGAAAACCACAAACACAACAAGGGCAGCCACAGCATGCGCACCGCGGTCTGCCCCGCCAACAAAGTCAATCCGGCTGCCAGGAATGCGCTTACCAGACAGAGTAGCGGAGGATGCCAAACCCAATGCGCATCGATAATGCCGAGTGAAAACCCTGCGGCTGCCAACAGCATAGGCGCGCTGGCGAACGATAGAGGCTCTCTGCGCAGACGATGCCGCGTTGCCCGCAAGGGCGCAGGCTGGTAGCCGTGCAACCTTCGTACGGGCTGCGTCGTCTCCGGAAGGGTTGTGCCTGGAACCATGATGTAGCCCGCGAACTCAGCGCTGAAGCGTCGCGATGGTTTCCATGTGATACGTTTGCGGAAACATATCGACCAGTTGCAGGCGAAGGAGGCGGTAGCCGGATTGTATCAACGCCGCCAGATCTCGGCCCAATGTTGCCGGATCGCAGGAGACATAAACGATGCGGTGCGGCCCCAGTTCTGCCAGCATTTTCGTAGCCTCAACACCCGCGCCGACGCGCGGTGGATCGAGCAGAACCAGATCGGGAGCAGGCTGCCTCCGTTCGACGGCCTGGCGAAGAAAATTCATTGTGGATGCCTGCACGTACTCAGCCCGTGTGCCGCGCAGGTTGTGGCGCAGGTCCTTACAGGCCACTGCACTCGACTCCACTGCAACCACGCGCTGAAAACGTTCCGCCAACGCAACCGAAAATAACCCCACTCCAGCGTACAGATCCCAAACAACGCCGCCGGTCTCGTCATCAGTAACCGCAGCGACAAACTCGTCGACTAGCGTGCAATTCACCTGAAAAAAAGATCCCGCACTCACCGTATATTCGCGACCAGCCACGCGGTAATTCACACTTTGTCCGCCCCACTGCAGCGGAGGCCTCGGCGAACGAATTTTCCGGTTCTCTTTCGCAAGCATCTGCGCGCCCAATAGTTGCGGAATTTCTCGCTGTAGATTTTCGAAAAACACTTGATAGGCTTTTTCGCGTTTGCCGGCGTGGGAGCGCGCCCAAATTGTGACGAAAAGTTGGGACTGGTCATGGTTCGTGAAGATTTCGATTTCCTGGGCATCGACCGGAACCAGATCACCCATCCCGAGAGACCGTATGATCTCTATACATCGTTCCAGCAGCGGTGCCGCAATGGGGCAACTCTCAATCGCCGTCATGCGATGCGATTTCGCCTGCCGATAGCCGATTGAAAATTCAGGCCGCGTCTGCACTTGGAGCCGCACTCGATTTCGGTATCGTAATGGCTTACCTGTTAGCGTCGCAATTTCCGGCAGACCGCGAGCTCCTGCGCGAGCGAGAGTTTCCCGCAGCATCTCCCGCTTCAGTTCCACCTGGTGGAGATACGCGCTATGCTGCAGTTGGCATCCGCCACACGTCGTGAACCTTGGACATGGGGGCATAACGCGGTATTCCGATGATTCCACGATCTGCTGTGCGTTGGCCACGGAATATCCACGGTGCTCCTGAGTGATCTCCGCTTCGACGACTTCCCCAGGAAGCGTGAACGGTACAAATACACTGAGGCCGCCTCGCACCGCGTCGTCCGCGGGTACTCGTGCCAGGCCCTGTCCGCCGTAAATTACTTTTTCGATCGTTAGTTTCATGAGTGGCGCATGTAGAAAAGGCTGAGGCGCGGAAGACCGTTTTGTTCGAACAAACATCGCCGCAGAAATTGCTGTTCAATCTGCCGAATCTGCACCGTCTGCAGACGGCTGCGATACGGCGCCAGTTCCCTGCTGGATTGTTCGCGCAGCGCCAACAATTTTTCTGCCGGCGTGAATGCCTGAAGCGTGGCGGACAACTGGTCTTCCAGCACCAGCAACTGCTGCTCCAGCGATTCCATCGAGACTGCGGCCTGGCTCTCCAACGATGCGGCGATCGCCTCAAGACGGCGCGAAATTTCCGCGTAGGTGTCTTGGGCTTTTTCAGGAGTTGCGCATCCCTGCAGAGCCACTGCGTTCGCACGCACAAACGTGGCGATGCGCGATGCTTCGAAACCACTTTCCTCTGGCGTGGATGGCTGCTTGCGAAGCGCGCCGGTTGCGGCCTCGTGCATGTCTTCCACAGCGTGAAGGACCTCCTGCGCACAATAGGCGAGCCCGTTAATTCGCCGAGCACGCCCCTTCGCCTGGCGCGCAGCGTATTTTTCAAACGTTGCGTCGATCCCGGCAAGAACGGCTTCCAGCGGAAATCCTGCCTCCTGCCACATGGCAATCAGCGACCAGTCCAGCGTCGACAGCATCAACAGCGTTCCGCGCTTGCGCTGAAAATGCTCCTCGATTTCCGTGTAGTAGTTGAAATAATTCTGCAAGGCGTCGATTATGCCTTCCGCGGGCTATTATTTTTCCGCAATCGCCCGCCGGCAACCAGGTTGCGCTCGTAAATGATCCGCAGGCCCTCCAGCGTGAGTGTGTCGTTCACCTCGGAGATGTATTTCGACTCTCCGGCAATCAATCGCGCTAGCCCACCGGTGGCGACGCATTTTGTTTCCGGGCCGAGTTCCGCGATCATGCGCTCCAGAATGCCATCGACCAATCCGATGTGGCCGTAGAACAACCCGATTTGCAGATTATCGACTGTATTGGTGCCAATCACTTTTGGTGGTCGTTTGATCTCGACTCTTGGCAAACGCGCGGCCCTTGCAAACAGCGCTTCAGCGGCGACATTCACGCCAGGAGCAATAGCGCCGCCAAGAAATTCTCCACGCTTCGAGACGACGTCGAAATTTGTCGCCGTCCCAAAATCCACCACGATGCAGGGTCCCCCGTATAGCTGAAAGGCTCCGACACAATTGGCAACGCGATCGGCGCCGACCTCGCCGGGATTGTCGGTAAGAATCGGTAAACCGGTTTTGACTCCGGGCTCAATGAATAGCGGTTTGTGGTTGAAATATCGCTCTGAAAACTGGCGCAAAATCCAATCCACGGGAGGAACGACCGAAGCGATAATCACCCCGCTGATTTCCTTGCTGTCCACTCCTTCGGTTTGCAGCAGGTTGCGAATCAGAATTCCATATTCATCTGCGGTCTGTGCCTGCCGCGTGCTGATCCTCCAAGTCGCGCGCAATTCGCCGATCCGCTCCCCCGTCACCGGATAGATCGCGATCACGGTATTCGTATTGTTGACATTCAGCACCAAAAGCACGGTTCTTCAACCTTTCGCGAATCGTTCCCGAACTCCTCCGGACAACACCCTGCGCATACCATCGTCGGTTTGCACCCAGAGAAATCCCTTCTCATCCAGGCCTGCGGTGACGCCAGTGTACCCCCCGGCCTCATCGACAAACACGCGTTTTCCGAGGATCCAGGTTGACTTCGTTTCCAGGCGCTTCAGAATTTCCGCCGAAGCCACAGCAAAATTATCTGGTCGAATAAGAGCATCGATTTCGCCCCACAGGTATTCCAAGATATCGGCTAGAAGGTCTTCCCTCGCAATTTCTCGATCGGTTTCCAGACGCAGCGAAGTCGCTTGGCTGCTAAGTTCCGCTGGAAACTTTACTTGATTTACGTTGATTCCGATTCCGATGACCGTGTAGCGGATGCGCGATGCCTCAGCATTCATTTCCACAAGAATTCCACCGACTTTTCGCCCGTTCGACAACAAATCGTTCGGCCAACGAATATCTGTAACTAATTCAGTTACAGATTCAATGGCGCGCTGTACGGCCAACCCCGTCGCCAACGAAAGCCACAGTCCATCGACAGCTGCCAAGTGCGGGCGCAGCAAAATACTCATGTAAATGCCTGTATAGGGTTCAGAGTGCCAGGCATGATCGCCGCGTCCTCTGCCTGCGGTCTGCTCCTCCGCGACATAAACCGAGCCATGGGGAGCGCCCTTTGCAGCTTCCTGCATGGCATGGGTGTTGGTCGATTCGATGGAAGGGAACAGATGCAACTTGTTGTGAAAAATTGTTCCACCCAGGGCCTGTTGCAACGCATCGAGATCGAGCCTCTTCCTCATTCTGTCGATCTCTAGAAGATTTCCGCAGTGATCTTCATGCTCAGATCAATGGCTGCGACCGAATGGGTGAGGGCACCGACGGAAATGTAGGTCACTCCGGTTTGTGCGTATTTTTGAACTGTTTCCAGATTGATGCCACCAGAGACTTCGATAGGAATGTCGGGCATCTGTCTGCGCGCGACGTCGACGGCGTGTGTCGCTTCCGACGGCGTCATATTATCCAGTAGTAATGAATCGGCGCCGCCCGCCAGCGCGTCATCGAGTTCTGAAACCGAACGCACTTCAATTTGAATTTTCTGTCCCGGTAGCCGCCGTTGCATCGCCAACGCCAGCACGTTAGCGACACCCCCACCCAATGAAATATGGTTGTTCTTGATCAGGACGCCATCAGCGAGATCCATGCGATGGTTTTGACCGCCGCCGCAACTGACGGCATACTTATCCAGCAGGCGCAGTCCCGGCGCGGTCTTGCGAGTGTCAAGGATCACCACCCCGGTGCCCGCCACAGCATCCACATACTTGCGCGTTTCGGTGGCGATGCCGCACATCCGCTGCAATAGGTTGAGAGTCACCCGTTCGCAGGCCAGAATGGTTCGCGCGTTTCCGCGAATTACCGCGATCGCCTGTCCCTTGCGCACACGAACGCCGTCAAACATCTCGGGATGATGCACGACTTCAAAATCTCTTGTCGAGGTTCGGTCCAGTTTGCGAAAGATCTCCAACACTTTCGGAATCGCTTCCCAGCCGGCTAATATGCAATCCTGCTTGGCCACAATCGCAGCCGAAGCCGATAGTTTTGGGTCGAGCGTCAACTCGGTCGTAGCATCGTGCGTGGCATGGTCCTCGATGAGTGCCTGCTCCAGAATGGCCGTGACGCGTGTTGTTTTCCAGTCCATATATTTGACTCTTTACAATGCCTATCGAGGTTCGAGCGACTCCAGCGTCCGCAGCGCTGCGTTGGCTTTTTCAATCAATGCCTGCAGTTCATCCGCTCGCGCGCGCAAGCCATCGACGACTTTTACGGGAGCTTTGGCGAGGAACGCCTCATTTTGTAACTGTTTCTGTTTTGACTCCATTTCCTTTTCAAATTTCGCTAGATCTTTCCCTAAACGCTCGCGCTCGGCAGCCACGTCGACTTGTCTTTCATAGTGCAGCGCAACTTCATAGTTCACACCGTGCCGTGTCGAAAGACCTTGCGTCATCGCCTTGGGATAGAAAATCCCGGACACTCGCGCCAGCCGTTGAATCATGTCCTCATTGCTCCGCACGACTCGGATCGTATTGTCTGCGCCGGTCAAAAATACGGATGCCGCTTCCTTCTCAGGTACTTCTTGCTCCTTGCGCAGGTTGCGGATGTCCGCGATGATTTCCTGCAATAAGAACATTTCCAAGTCGACAGCGGCCGGACCTGCGTCCACCTCATAGCTACGCGATTCGGGTTCGCCGGGAAACCTCGCCAGAGCAATCGACTTCAACGGCGGCACCCCATCGTGGAGCGCAGTCCAGATTTCTTCTGTCAAGAACGGCATAAACGGCGACAACAATCGCAACGATGCCTCAAACACACCTAGCAGGGTAGCCAGTGCTGCTGTGGTGGCTGGCTTATTTGCACCCGCTCCAAAATCGAGACGAATTTTTACAACTTCCAAATACCAGTCGCAAAACTCTCCCCAAAAAAACTGGTAGATTCGATTGGCTGCGTCGTCAAAACGATAATCCGCCAATGCGTGGTTCACATCCACCACGCATTGGCTAAACCGCGAAACAATCCAGCGCTCTTCCAGCGGTGCGCGCTCATTCGATGGCAACGCGCGGCCCAGACGCTGCAGGTCAACTTCGATTCCAGCTTCTTTCGCACGCTCCATCTGCATAAAGATGAACCGCGCTGCGTTCCAGATCTTGTTGGCAAAGGCGCGATAGCCCTCGGTACGCGCTTCACTGAAGGCGATGTCTGTTCCTGGCGAAGCCATGGATGCCAGCGTAAACCGTACCGCGTCTGTGCCGTACTGATGGATGATTTCGATCGGGTCAATGACGTTGCCTTTGGTCTTCGACATTTTCTGGCGATCGGCATCGCGAACCAGCGCGTGGATATAGACCTCGCGAAATGGAACTGCGTCGGCCAGCGTGCGCTTCGATCCGTCTGGCATCGGCAAGTCGAGCATAAAGTGGCAGCCGAGCATGATCATGCGCGCGACCCAGAAAAATAGAATGTCAAAGCCTGTGACCAGCAGTTGCGTGGGATAAAACACTGCCAAATCCAGCGTCTGCGCCGGCCAGCCAAACACGGTAAACGGCAGCAGCCCAGACGAAAACCATGTATCCAGCACGTCCGTTTCCTGCGTCAATTTCGAACTGCCGCAATGGGAACAGGCCGCGGGTGCCTCGCGCGCGACCGTAATTTCGCGGCACTTGGCGCAATGCCACGCAGGTATGCGATGTCCCCACCAGAGCTGGCGGGAGATGCACCAATCGTGAATATTGCGCATCCACTCGAAATAGGTCTTCTTGTATTGCTCCGGCGTAAAGCGGATGACGCCCGACTCCACTGCCTCGATCGCCTTGTCCGCCAGCGGCTGAATTTTGATGAACCATTGCGTCGACAGCCGTGGCTCGACAACCGTTTTGCAGCGATCGCACTTGCCAATGGAGTTGACATAGTCCTTCACAGCCACCAGCAGGCCCTGCTGTTCCAGATCGGCCAGGATCCGCTTGCGCGCTTCATACCGGTCCAAGCCCGCATAAACGCCCGCTTCGGCATTCATATGCGCGGTCTCGTCCATCACCACGATCAACGGCAATTTATGTCTCTCCGCAATCGCGAAATCGTTCGGATCATGCGCCGGCGTCACTTTAACCGCACCGGTGCCGAACTCCGGATTTGCCCACTCATCCGGCAGAATCGGAATTTCGCGACCAGTCAGCGGCAGGCGCAGCTTTTTCCCTTGCAGATGGAGATAGCGCGTGTCGGTTGGATTCACAACGACTGCAACATCACCCAACATAGTCTCTGGCCGAGTGGTCGCAATGGTAACGTATTCGGTACCATCCACCAGCGGATAGCGAATCTCGTACAGCTTGCCCTGCTGCTCCTCATGCACCACTTCCACGTCACTGATGGCAGTCTGGCAGCGCGGACACCAATTCACAATGTAGGCGCCGCGATAAATGAGTCCCTGTTCGTAGAGGCGAACGAAGGCCTCCTTCACCGCGACAGACAGCCGCTCGTCCATGGTGAAGTATTCGCGCGACCAATCCACGCTCGCGCCCAGGCGCTTCATCTGGTTGAGGATTGCGCCGCCATATTCCTGCTTCCACTCCCAAACCCGCTTGACAAAGGCTTCGCGACCCAGCTCCTGCCGCGTTTTTCCCTCTTTCGCAACCTGCCGCTCCACCATCATCTGCGTGGCAATGCCTGCGTGATCCGTTCCTGGAACCCACAGGGCCAGCTCGCCGCGCATGCGATGCCAGCGGGTCAGAATGTCCATCTCCGTCTGATTGAGCATGTGGCCCATGTGCAGGCGGCCCGTTACATTGGGAGGCGGCAGCAGAAGCGTGAATCTGGGCGGAAGCCCATCCAGATTTTCCGGAGTTGGAACCTCAAAGAGGCGTTCACGCACCCAATACTCCGCCCATCGATCTTCGATAGCAGTCGGGTCGTAAGCTTTTGGAAGGTCACGAGGCATGGGGTCAGAGAGGCCGTTTACTGCTCGGGAGGCCAATTTTCACGATAGCACAGCGGTGATTCCGCATCTGTAGCAGCCGGAAACAGTACGGATGAATTTACTTCGACTGAAACAGCAGTTGAGAATACTGGATTAAATTTTTGCGCCAGACGGGCCACTCATGCATGCCGGGCGTTTCCACAAACGTCACCGGAATATTGTTCGAGCGCAGCCACGCGACAAACTGCCGATTCGCCGTGATCAGCGGAATTTTACCGACGTATCGATCGTCCTTGCCGCAAGCAACCCACAACAGTCGCAAGCGCGATGCACTGGTTGCATTCAGTCCGGGGAAATCCCGGGCATAATCTGAATTCAGCCCACCGGCGCTGAAGGAGCCGACCCAGGCAAACATGTCGATGTGGTTCAAACCGGTCAGCAGACTTTCTGCGCCGCCCATGGACAGCCCCGCAATCGCACGATCCTCACGCTTGGTGGAAACCTTATACATGGACTGCACCTGCGGGATTACTTCCTTGAGTAGCGCCTGCGTGAACAAGTCGACGTTCTTCTTGCGCAAGGCTGCGCTGTTAAACGAGGCTCGCGGTCCCATCACGATTTCCGGCGCACCATAGCCCAGTGGCATCACGACGACCATCGGCTTCGCTTTGCCTTCTGCAATTAAATTGTCGAGGATTACATTAGCGCGACCCAGCGCCGTCCATGCCCGGGCATCGTCGGTATAGCCATGCAGCAGATACAACACTGGATATTTTTTATGGCCGCGTGGATCATACGAAGGCGGCGTGTAGACAAAATAATCCCGCTGGTCGCCGATAATCGCTGATTTGTAAAAGTGTTGATGCACAATCCCGTGGGGGACGTCCTGCACGTCCCATAGCTCGGGCTGCGGTCCACGAACCTCGAAAACATTCGACGGGCTGCGCAGATTTGGGTTAACGACTGCATTGGATGGGTCGAGCGTGGGCACGCCATCGGCGACGAAGAGATAGTCATAAAGGTCCGGTTGCAGCGGCGGAACGGTAATGGTCCAAACGCCGCGATCATCCTTCGTCATGGGTTGGCCGCCAGCATGTCCATCCATGTTTAGTTCGACCTGGCTGGCGCCGGGATCATAGAAATAAAAGGTGACCGAATGGTCGGCGTGAACTTCGGGAGTTTTTGGCAGTTGCGGAGGTTTCCGATTGTCGGCGGATTGCTGGGCCTGCGCACTCACAGTCAGCCCGATTCCCAGCAGAAGTATGCCAAACCAGCTGGAGTGGAAGAATGAGCGAGAGAATCTCAAAGGCCGCAACACACGCCTCTTTCTTCTTGGCGAAGACTGCGATATTCAGGGCGACAGGCAGCATCGCTTTTGCGATGCCGCCTATCTGCTTATTGGTTTAAAACGGATTCAACCTGCGTAGCCCCTTCTTTTTCTTGTGGGTGCTGGAAGACTCTTCTTTGCCCTCAAACTGCGGTTTGGGATTCTTCTTCTTTTTCTTTCCGTTGGTAGCCGTCGTCTCGCCCACCGTGTTCACCGGCTGTCCCGTCTGCTTGATATCGTTCACCTGATCCGGAGCGGGCGCTGCCTTTTGCGCCGCGGGCAGCGGCGTACTGTTCGGCGGCGTAACGGTCGGCAATCCGCCATTGTCCTTGCGAGCCGACGGCCATTGCGCAGGATTTGGGTTCGTGTCTGTAGTGTTCACCGGAGGGACCGCGGGGTTAGCGTTCCCTCCGACCGAGGGCGCAGTCGATGGTGGAGCGGATTGCGTGCCAACGGGCGGTTCCACCGCATTCGGCGGCGTTGGTTGCGTTGGTTGGTTCTGGTTAGAGTTGTTCAGCACAGCTCCATTCACGCCGTTGTCGCCGTTAATGTCATTCATCTGCAGTCCGTTGGACGCAGGTTGTGTCTCGCCTACCGCGCCAGGAGCGCTAGGTTCACCGTTGGAAGCAACCGCAGTCTTCAAATTGTTCGAGGTACCGGCGACCGAGGGAGCTGGCTTACCCTCGGGCTTGATGGCCCAGCGAACATCTGCCATTTCCGACTTCACAAGTTCCGGAGCGATAATCTGCGGCGGATTGCTTAGGCTCGGTTCGCCGACACGCGCCGCCTGAACCGTAGAAGGACGAGCCGTGATCAGCAGGAATGCTTTGTATTTCAAATTCACTGGCGCGCGGCTTTGTTCGATCGCGGCACTGTTAGCAATCTGCTCCTGGGTCGGTTGCGGCACCGGCAGATTCATTGCTTCCAACCGGTCCCGCGCATCGTCCGCGTGGGGCGCCATTGGATACTCCACCACTACGCGGTCATATGCCTGGGCGGCACGGTTCTGGAATAGCTTTTCCAGTCGCTCTTTGGCGGCAGGATCGAGGCGCATGGCAGCAATGTTGCGGGCCTGAGCGGCATACGCATCGCCCACGTCGAGCAGCGCTTCATCCACTCGGCTATAGAGAGGATAGGTATCGATCACCGATTGAAGACGGGCAACGGCAGCCGCATAGTTCATCCGCGTCTCATAGAACGACCCAATGTCGAATTCGTGGTCGCCAAGTACTTCCTGCACTTCTCGCAGCCGCTGCTTGGCTTGCGGAATCAAGCTGGAATCCGGGTATTGCAGAATCATCGCCCGATATTCTTCCTGGGCACGAATCGCATTCGTCGGGTCGCGATCCGGTTTTTCCATCTGCTTGTAGTAGATGTCGGCCACTTTCATCTGCGCTTCTGCGGCTTCCGGCTTGTCTGGGAAGAAGGTGATGAAATCCTTGTATTCTTCTTCCGCCTGTTGCATCGCGGCGGTGCCGCCCTCTTTGTACCAGGTATCGCCGATGGCAAGTTTGGCGCGCATCTGGTATTCCGAGTCCGGATATGTATTCAGCAGCGTCTGCAGATCAAGGCGGGCAATGTCGAATTTGCCCTTCTTCATGGCAATCATGGCGCGATCGAACAACTCTTTATCCGGCTGGCTGCTGGTCACGCTCGCCAGCGCATCGTCTTTCTGCGAAAGCGGCTTCTGCTTGCGATGAAAAATTCCCGCGTGGGCCATGCTGCTGCCCAAAACAGCCAGCGTGCCGACGGCCACACAGCGTTGCAGAAAACGACGACTGGAATATTGGATGAAACGGCTCATACTGTACTTCCCCTTAGCAGACCTTTGCGCTTACTTGTAGCCCGGTGAATGGGTCTGCCATTTTCCCGTACATTCTTCATAGAATTTATCTGTTTCGCGGTCGGCTTCAATCGCTCGCCCGCAGCGGCGCGTGCTATTTGCAGCAACTGCCGCGCATTCTCTTCCGGATGACCATCACCGAAGATCGCATTGCCCGCCACCAGCAAATCGGCTCCCGCCTCCACCACCTGCGCCACGGTATCGTCCGCAATGCCGCCATCCACTTCCACTCGATATTCCAGACCCAGCTCGGCGCGAATCGCGCACAAGTGACGAATCTTTTCGAGCGAAAACGGAATAAATTTCTGCCCGCCAAACCCCGGATTCACGCTCATTACCAGGACATGATGCACCATCGGCAAGATGTCGATCAGCAGGTTGACTCTTGTGGCGGGATTGATGACCACCGCCGGCCTCATTCCATGCTGCTCAATCAGTTCCAACGATCGATGCAGGTGACGGCAGGCTTCGTAATGCACGCTCACCCAATTCGCTCCCGCTTCCGCAAGGGCTGGGATAAACTCATCTGGATTCTCAATCATCAGATGGCAATCGAGCGGCAAGTTTGTCACTTTGCGCAAGGATGCAACCACTGGCGGACCCATCGTGATGTTGGGCACGAAATGGCCATCCATCACATCCACGTGGATGACAGTTCCACCGCCTCGCTCCGCGGCCTGAACCTGCTCGGCCAAGTGGGCAAAGTCTGCGGAAAGAATTGAGGGCACCAGTTCCACCACGATATTTTTAGTCTATCAGCGGGGCGGGACTTAGTCAGAGGTGCAAACACTTTGTCCACCAGTTTCGAGCAGCTTCCATCCGTGAGCCATCGCCAATCCCTTCTCCCGGCATGGCAGCAGAAAATAGGTTGGATGAGGCCCAAACGTGTCGCTCACGTCACTTCCCGGCACAATTCCCACGATTGGATAGCGCTGGAGCAGGTCCCCAGGCAGCCAGGGCTGGCTCGGCAGCACGTCCTCCGGCAGACCGTCCAGCACAATGGCGTCGAACTTGTCTTGATCGACTTCCTCGGCGATTTTTGCCCTCACCGCGTTGTCAACTTCGGGCAAATCGGGACGCAAAGCGTCGTGCAGCGCCGCATTGTCCGGGTGCCACCGCTTGCCAGCCAATACTCCCTCATACGGATGGGCTGGAAGATAGACGTCGCCGGGAAAAACCCGGAGCCACGCAGTCAAATCTTCCTGCGATGCGATCAGATCGCGATGCGGCATAAAATCGTGCGGGTTGTAGACCCAGCTGACCAGAGGAATCGCGGCCGCTGCTAGCAGAAAAACCCGCGCCTTCTCTCGCGAATTAAAAGCAAATAAAGCGTCCAGACGAGCGAACGAAACTCCAAAGATCACAGCCAGAATGGCATACGCAGGCATGGGAGTATTGGCGGTTGCACCCCCATGCGCCTGCAGAAACCAGCACAGCCCAAATAGAGATGCCCCGGCCAGCAGATAGAACCGCGTTCTGAAATTGTCCAGCAACGGCCGAGTCCAGACCCGTGCCATAGCAATGATCAGCAGCGCCACTCCAAAAGGTGCAATCCACTGCGAAAACACATAGAACACGGCCGGTCGCAGCCACAGGTCGGCGTTGGCGTGCGGAACCGTGAATGCATAAAACCAGAACCAGCCGTTCGTGGCGTGGCCCAGCGACCGACTGCACACCGCTGTCATCAGCAGAAAACTTCCAACTCCCAGCAGCAACCGGCGCGGACGTTTCCAGTCCACACAGAGCATGATCAGCGCGACCGGAAAAATAGTTTGCTTCGCCAGGAATGCCAGCGTCCACATCGCGGCGGCGAAGATCGGGTGTAGATATCGCGTTGAAAGCAACGCCAGCAACAGCAGCAAGATATAGAAGGAGTCTAGCCGGCCAAGATCGAACCATTCGCGAGTCCAGGGATATGCTGCCGCATACAGAGCAGCCCCGGCCAGCGCAGCAAGATGTCGTCGCCGGCGCACGCCTGGCGCGTCAAAGAAGACAAAAAGATAAATCACCGCCATCGATTCGCAGGTGCTCAGCAGAGAAACCAATCGAAGCGCCAGAAAGCGAGGTCCCAGCAGCCGCACGGCCCAGCCGGAGACGTAATAGTAGGCGGGCGCATACATATAGGGGATGAAGGTGAAGTTCGGCCGCACGTAAATCGGCTGACCGTGCGCCACCCGCTCCGCCGTCAACAACATCGAGCCTTCCAGCTGCTCCAGTGGGAATGCGGACCTCAGCCGGCCGAGACCAGCCGCAAGAAATAAAGCAATCGGGATCAGCGCCAGTAGCACAAGCAGCACTTCGAGCTGCGGACGCCAGCGCTTCCATGGATTCTCTGCGAATGCCTCAGGGGTTGACGATGTAATTTGAAATGGCTGTCCAGTCACGCGGTGCTGCCTTCCTGCAACGGCGAACGGACGCGGCTAGAGCCATTCTCCTGAAGGTGTATAGCGGGGAAAACAAGTCTACGCAGCTTTTCCTTAAAGAAAAGCTGCCGAAAAGAGTCTTCGCCACTACATAGCGCCAGGAGAATCGCTCTATTGGCCGGCGTGATCATACTTGTCTAACCATAGAAGCTCGTCCTGCACTTTGATATAGCCGTGCCAGGGATTGTTGGCCAACCCGTGCCCTTCCCCTGGAAAGACAAGAAATTGATGTGGAATCTTCTCGGTTTCGAGTGCCCGCTCAAACAAATATCCCTCTTCAGCCGCGACCCGAATATCCGCGCCCCCGATCACGTCATGGACTGGTGTCTTCACCTTATCGAACTGGAACAGTGCCGCTTCGCTTTGATAGCGCGCCGGGTTCTGCCACGGAGTTCCCCCGAGCATCCAAGCATCGTCGAAGGACATGTCGTCATTGCCCCAGTTGGCGGCATGTTCCACCGCGCCCGCGCCCGAAACCGCTGAACGGAACCGCGTCGTTTGCGTGATCAGCCAGTTGGTCATATAGCCGCCGTAGCTGTAGCCGCCGACTGCCAGATGGTCAGGATCGGCAATGCCGTCCGCGATCAACTTATCAACGCCAGCAAGAATATCTTTTCCGGGCAGCGACACGATCACCGGCGAAATCTCCAGCTGAAATTTGTCGCCGTAGCCGCTCGAACCGCGATAATTCGGCCGAAACACCAGCCAGTTATTGTCCGCGGCAAGAATTGCCCAGTCGTACCAGTCCGCACCAAATCGATCGCCGTCTGCATCGGCAGGGCCACCGTGAATCAGCGTGAACATACGCAAATGTTTTTGCCCGAACTTTCCCGGCGGATACAACAGCACCCCCTCCACCATCGTGCCATCCGGCGATTTCCAACGGTACGGTGTCCACTTCGGCAGGGCCCGCTCTGTAAATAGTTTGTTCAACTGCGTAATCGGTTTTGCCTGGTCAAGATGCGCGGAATCTTCCGCCAGGTACACTTCCGTCGGTTCATCGATTGCCGAGTGAGTGAACACTAGTCGTGGCGAATGGAGCGCGGTATGCACATTGCCGTAGCTGCCTTCGATACCAGCGAGCTTGGTCACCTTCGCGCCATGCACGCCATAGATCTGCGTTTGCAGCCCGCTCATGCCGCGTCCCAACATGCTTCCGTCGGCCTGGATCGCGTAGCCCTCCCAGCTACCGGTGTAATCGCCACCCAGGCGAGTGATCTTTCCGCTCGCCGAATCCATACCATAGAGCCGGCCCTGCACATCCTGATACGCCTGCTCCGCCGATCCCGCAGCTGCGGGCACAGAAAAGTATAGCGTCTTGCTATCCCGGCTCCAGCGCAGACCTTCTTCATACGCCTGGTTGTGCGTCAGTTGACGCGGCGTGGCACCGTTCCCGTCGGCCGCAACCGAAAAGATTTCATAATCAGCCGGATTTTCCTGCCGATTCAACAGCGAGCGGCTCTCGAAGGCCAGCAGGCTACTATCGGGCGCGGCGACTAGCTCCGTGATGGCCAGCGGGAATTGCGCGACTACGGTCGCATCGGCCGGTAATTGCGGTTTCTTGTCGGCATCGGGTTTCGGCTCGCTGTCAGAAGCCATCAGTAGCGCGGGTTGCGGAATCGCAGACGCAATCGGCACGCGCAGGATGTCATCCCCACGCCGTTGTTCGCGCCACCGCACCGTATCCTTCCATGCCTTCTTTTCCGCTGTTTTCGCATCCTCAGAAATCGGCTGCTGCGTCGCTACAAAAATCGCCTTGCCATCCCCCGACCAGGTAAAGGCGTCCACGCTCAATGGCTCCTTATAGAGAGGAAACGCGCCGCCTCCATAGGCCGGCAGAATCCAAACGCGCTCGACGGCAGCCTTGGCGGCTTCTCCCTCGGCGATCAATGGACGGTTCGAGAGAAACGCAATATATTTTCCATCGGGCGAGAAATGTGGATCGCTGTCATGCCCGGTGGTAGTCAGCGGAGTGATGGAATTGTCTGCCGCGCGCCACATCCACAAATCATCGCGGAAACGATTCTGCTTCCAATCCGCCCGCTCGGTGCCGATGACGGCCGTATTGCCATCCGGGGCAAGATCCAGTCCTTGAATCTCGACGAAGCTAAAAAACTCATCCAGAGTTAACGGGCGCTGGTCGGCGGGGCTCGCAGACCGCGCCAGCGGCGAGTACGCGAGTGCAACCAACACTATCAGGACACATGCAGAAGAAGACGTTCGACGGCCATTCATAGAGTGGAAAAAATCGTATCATAAGTCGCGTCTGTTGCCGGTGGACTACGATCCGCCAGCATCCATCGCGACTTCCGAAGTGTCTTTTTGTCCGCAAAAGACGCGAGAAATGCCGCGCAAAATCCGCGATAGCGGAAACGGCTTCTCCTCCGATGAATCCGCGGAAGTTGTTTCCTCGCGGAAGAAGATTTCTCCCACCCGTCGATTGGCTGGCCGATAATACCACCGGGCCAGCAACGATAGGTGTTCACTCAACTGTTCCGGTGATGCTTTTTCCGAGCGCGCCCGCGCTTCCAATTCGTCCAAGACCACCTGCAGCCGCTGTTCCAGTTGACCCCTGGCCACCTTCGCGCCTGCTGGTTGCGCGTTGGAATCTGCGCTCTGGGTCACCGGAGGAACTTCGAGCGGCGTCGGTTCCAGCAGCGTGGGATGAGCAAACAGCGATGTGGAACCGGCTCGCTCGTTGGGATGACGCATCCCTTCCACTGAGAAAAATCCCGGGCCAAATATTCTGCCGCCACGAACCAGATAAACCGCGACGTGCGTGGCCTCCGTTCGCAGCGCGCGGTTCGACATCTTCTCCGGCTTTGCGTCGGCTGCAAAGATCGGCTGCGCAACCGCTGGTTGCAAAATCACCGCGTCGAGGTCTGCCAGAGGATGTACCAGCGGCGCGGCCTGCGCGGCCACTGTTTTCATCTTTTGAATTTTCTGGTGCAGGCGAGCCGCCTTTTCGAAATCCAACGTCGTTGACGCTGCATCGCGTTCTTTTTCCAGCCGCGCCATCGTCCGCGCACCGCGCGACGCGAAATATTCGCGCACCTGTTCCGCCTCCTCGGCATAGCGCTCATCGCTGCAGCCCTTGAAACACGGTGCCAGGCACATTTTCATTTCAGAGTAGACGCAGCCCGGAAATGCGGGGTCAGGATTCAGTTCTTCCGTACACCGGCGCAACTCAAAAAAATTCAACGAGTCATCGAGAAATCGTTCGGCCGCCGCACGGGACTGGAACGGTCCATAGGTTGTCGCCAGCGCGCGCTGGGTGACGCGATTGGTGACATACACGCGCGGATAACGGTTTTCCCATGCCAGCCGCAACAATGAAGGAGACCGCAAATGCAGATGCTTCCGAACCCGCTCGCCGCAGTATCGCCGCACCGCCTGCAGCATCAGCAGAGCTGTCGCGAACTCCGATCCCACTTCGGAATAATCCAACCGAACCGCGGTCCCGCCCAGATGCAGCCGCTTGCCTCCTGCGGACGACGGAGCCAGCAATCGATGCATTCGACGGCGAAGATTGGCGGTTTTTGAAATATATGGCTCGAGCGCGGGACTGTCCTCGGACGCCTCCGGACCAAACAGGGCGAATACCGCGGGTCGCGCAGGCAGGTCATGCAACCACGCTTCCAGGTCGTTCGCCGGGATCGGGAGAGAGATATCCAGCACACGCTGATTGTAGTCAATCTGTGCGGATGAAATTAATCAGGAATGCGGATGCTGCCATCCGCGGCAATCGGGAACGAAGGATTCCACACAACCTCCCAAGCAAACCCATCCGGGTCGGAGAAGTAGCCGGAATACCCGCCCCAGAATGCTTCTTCCGCGGGCTTCAAAATTCTCGCGCCTGCGGCCAAAGCCTCCGCCAGCACCGCATCCACTTCTTCCCGGCTGCGCGCGTTGTACGCCAGCGTGATGCCGCCGTAGCCGCTGCCATCCGCCGAGAGATTCGCATCCTTCGCGAGCTCGTCGCGTGGGTATAAAGCCAGCGCCATACCGCCAGCTTGAAAGAAAACAACACCCTTGGCTTGCGCCATCGAGCGACGCCATCCAAGACGCTGATAAAAATCATGGCTGCGTGCGAGATCTGCAACGCCTAGGGTAATCAGACTAACGCGCTGTTCCATGCTGGATTCTCCGTCGAAGAAGAATCAGAAGCTCTGCCGCCCACACGGCCAGCCCTTCTCAACACTTTCCTATGACGACTTCGAACTGCTGGAACTTCCCGCACTTGATTTACCAGAGCCCGAATCGCTCGACGACGTGGTTGTGGAGGAAGACGAAGAAGAGTCTGACGTCGAAGCCGCAGGCTTGCTGCCACTCGAATCTGACTTTCCGTCGGATGCGGCCGCGGAAATGTCCGCCTTGCCGTCGGACTTGCCGGCCGAATCGGACTTGGCCGGCTTGCTTCCCGACTTGGCGTAGTCGTTCACATACCAGCCCGCACCTTTGAACTGAATCGCAGGCGCGGAAATCACACGCTCCAGCTCGCCGCCGCATTTCGGGCAGATCGTTTCATGCGGCGCACTGAAGCTTTGAATTTTTTCCAGACGCTGGTGGCACTGTTTACATTCGTACTCGTATAACGGCATGCAAGAAAAACCCTTCTACCAAACAAGCTCTCGAATCACCGCTTCCGATCCGCAATAAGCTCGTGCGCTGCAGTTGAGATGCTACTGCAGGCGCGCTCGATGCTGCAAGATTGTTCTTGCTTCGCGGATCACCTTATGTCAGTTTGACCAGCCGGACACTTGTAATCGCTTTCAGATTACCTAACGCTTCCATAGCCTTCTGCATTTGAGCCAGCGTTGTCTCGACGTCCATGTGGATTACAGCCAGCGCCTGCCGCACCCCATTGCCATCATGGCTGTCGGCGCGGCCTAACGCGAAATTGGCGATGTTTACATTGTGATCGCCCAGCGTCGTACCGATTTTGCCGATCACGCCGGGAACATCCTGGTTGCGCAGGAACAGTAGTGTTCCTTCCAGCGGCGCTTCGATATCGATGCCGTCGCACGACAGCAGCCGGGGAAATCTTCCATGGCGCGCCGTCCCGCTGACCGTCATACTTTGATTGGCAGCATGTAATGTCAGTTTCAGCACGTTGCCGGCACCGCCGATCAGAGCCTCCGCCTTTTGCTCGTGCACCCGGATACCATGCTCCGCGGCAACAGATGCTGCATTGATGCGATTCACGTGTTCTGATCGGCTGAGAATTCCACACAGTGCTGCCCCGCGAACCAATTCCGTGCGCATCTCGGCCAATTGGCCGGAGTAGGCGAGATCGACACTCTCCACACTGGCTCCGAAGGTCGCCGTCAGGAATTTTCCCAGCCGTTCTCCTAGTTCGATATAGGGTGCCAACGCCGTATATTCCTCATACGAGAGCGACGGGAAATTCACTGCGTTCTGCACCACACCAGTGCTGAGGTAGGCCCGAACCTGCTCCGCGATCTGGATTCCAACCGCCTCTTGCGCTTCCGCGGTTGAGCCAGCAATATGCGGCGTCAGAATCACATTGTCGAGCCCGAAAAACGGTGAATCTTTGAGCGGCTCCTTGCGGAAAACATCGAGCGCCGCACCTGCGACTTGGCCGCTTTTCAGTGCCGCCACCAGGTCTTCCTCAACAATCAGCTCGCCGCGTGCGCAATTGACCAATCGCACACCCTTCTTCATGGTGGCAAAGGTCGCAGCGTTCAACATGCCTTCGGTGTCCGCTGTCAAACCTACGTGCAGCGTCAGGTAGTCTGCCTGGCGAAACACCTCGTCGCGGCTCGCGAGGCGCACGCCATTTTCGCGCGCAATTGCTGCGGAAACAAAAGGATCGTTGCCGACAAGCTCCATTCCAAAGCCGCGCGCACGCCGCGCGACTTCTAGCCCGACGCGACCCAGCCCTACAATGCCCAACGTCTTTCCGCGCAACTCGGTCCCTTGCAGCGATTTCTTTTCCCAGCTTCCCGCATGCATCGTGGTATTCGCGCGCGGAACCATGCGAGCCAGATCGATCATCAGCGCCAGGGTCAGTTCTGCAACCGCGACCGCATTCGCTCCCGGAGTGTTCATCACCACAATTCCGTTGCGCGTCGCGGCTTCTGCGTCGATATTGTCCACGCCTACGCCGGCGCGTCCAATCACGCGCAGCTTGGGAGCTTTTTCCAGCAGCGCCGCGTCAACCTGCACTGCGGAGCGAACCACCAGTGCATCAGCATCCGCCAGCTCGGCGGGCAGACCGTTCTTGATCTGATCGTGCGTGACAACTTTCCAATCGGCAGCGTCGGCAAAGACAGCAATCGTAGCTGGAGACACCTTTTCTGCGAGGACGACTTTCATGGCTGATTTCCTATCGTTGGTTCTGAAGCAACCTTCCCAAGGCGCGGGGCAAAGGGCGCTCCGCATCCCTGTGGAAAGGGAGCACCCGCAGGAAAACGGCTATCGGCCAACCCCGGCGGGTTCGGCGGCAGCACTGGTTTTTGGCGAATTTGTAGAAGCGGAGTTGTCGAGACTGCGGCTGCGCTTGGCGAATACGCGTTGCGCGGCGGTAAGCGCATCGCCTAGCTGAAATTTCGAGGGCGGCAGTGCATCGACTGTCACCTGTTCCAGCGCGCCAATCACCGCCAGCGTGTCCAACGGATCGAAAAATCCAAGATGCGCCACACGGAACAGCTGGCCCTTCATCTCTCCCTGTCCATTGGCGACAATCGTTCCAAAGCGCGCCTTCAACTGCTTCACAATGATGCCGGAATCAACGCCCTCCGGCGGCATCACGGCCGTCACCGCGGCAGCGGGAGCATCTGGCGCGAACAGGCGCATTCCCATGGTGGGAACAGCCGCACGCATCATGGCAGCGCAGGTTTCAGCATTTTCCACTAGCGCCACGCGACCCTTAGCCAAATCGCCATCCGCCTGCGCGGCAATGTAATCGAATGCTGCACCCAGCGCGGCGATTAAGGCGACTCCAGGCGTGTATGCGGACTCGCCCTTGGCGGCCACTTTCCGCTCTTTGCGCAGGTCAAAGTAGTAACGCGGATTTTTCGTCGTCTCCATCCGCTTCCATGCGCGCTCGCTGACGGCCAGATACGCCAGACCCGGAGGAATCATGACCGCTTTTTGCGAACCTCCAATCAGCACATCGATACCCCAGGCATCCATATCCAGATGGGTTGTTCCCAGGCCAGTAATGGCATCGACCACCAGCAATGCATCGCTCCCCGCTGAGCGCAACATCTCCGCCACAGCTTGCACGTCGTGGCGAACGCCGGTCGAGGTCTCCGTCGCCTGCATCAGCACCAGCTTTGTATCGCTGCGCAGTGCAGCCTTGGCAGCTTCAAGCGACAAGGTCTGTCCATAGGGCGCACTCACGACATCCGGCTGGCAGCCAAACGCCTTCGCCAAGCCAGTCCAGCGCTCGCCGAATTTACCGGCTGTCAGCACCAGCACACGGTCGCCCGGCGAGGTCAGATTAGAGATCGAAGCCTCCATCGCTCCAGTGCCGGAACTGGTCAGCAGAATCACGTCGTTCTTGGTGCCGACAAATGCCTGGAGCTGTTCCAGCACGCGCTGATACAGGGCGCGAAATTCCGGAGTGCGATGGTGCAGATCAGCGGCAGCCATGGCAAACTGCGCCGCTGGCAGCAAAGGAGTCGGGCCGGGAGTAAAGAGACGCGTCTTATGGAACATGCTTCCATTCTAGAGAAAAAACAAGTGTTTTGCTGCGCGCCTATAATTAGAGGATTGCGGTCTTTTTTAGCAAAAAAGTGGAGAGGCGGTGGTTTTAGTGAGCTTGACGGACAAAGTGCAGCAGGACATGGTGGCGGCAATGAAGTCTCGTGAGGCAGACCGCCTGTCGACCCTCCGCATGATGAAATCTGCGCTCAAGAACAAGGAAATCGACAAGCGCGCGCCGCTCACCGATGCCGAAGCCGAGCAGGTGCTGGTCACTATGGTGAAGCAGCGGAGGGATTCTATTGAGCAGTTCACCAAGGGCAACCGCATGGACCTGGTGGAGAAGGAAGCCGCCGAAATTCCGATCATTGAGAGCTATCTGCCTAAGTCCGCCTCGCCAGAAGATATCCGCAGCAACGTCGACGCAGTCATCGCAGAGATGTCCGCCGCTGGCTCCAAGCCAACCCCACGAGATATGGGCAGCGTGATGAAGGCTGTGCAGGCCAAGTTCCAGTCCGCCGGATTGCGCGCCGATGGCAAGCTGGTCAGCGAGCAAGTGAAAGCCGCGCTGGCTGGCTGAATCGAGCCCGCCTTCGCATCACCGACAACTGGATAGGCTTCTTAGGGTTTGCCCGCTCTCATTCCCAGCGCCTTTTCCGGCATGACCACCACGATGGTTCCCTCTGGAATTGATCCTTCCAGCAGGTTGATTTTCCCTTCCTTGACGATGCCGCGCAGCGGTCGAACCGGTGGTGCTTCCGTCGCACCCGGCGAGCTGGGCGAGCTGGCTTTCGCCTCCGGCTTCCGGCGCATCCCTCGATCCATAGCCTGATTCGCCAACTCATCCGCTTTCTTGTTCTTGCCTCGCAGCACATGCTCAATCTGGAACGCCTCCAGTTTCGCGATGCGGCGCTTGGCTTCCTCATATAGCGGACGCAGATCTGAACTCTGAACGCGATATTGCCCGTGGATCTGCTTCACCATCAACTCCGAGTCGGAAACCACGCGCAGCCGTGGGTGACCTTTTGCCAATGCAAATTCCAGTGCTGCCAGCAAACCCGAATATTCCGCGACATTGTTGGTGCGCATTCCCAGAAATTCGCTCAGCTCGCCGAGAACCGTCCCGTCTTCCCCCAGAATCACCACCCCGTAACCGGAGGGACCAGGATTGCCGCGCGATCCCCCATCGGTATAGGCGACGGCCCAGTTGCCGGCGGCAGGCTTTCGGCCAGAATCATTGGGAAAAAACGAGGATTGCGCCTCGCCGGAGGGTCGATGGGTAACAGGAGTCATGAGGCCCAGTGTAGAGCAAAATCGGGCACACCATTTCCCTCTCCACCAAGCTTCTCCCCAGCCAGACGCCTGCCGCGCCTGCGCGAACCATAGCAAAAGAAAGGAGAACGACGCCGCAATGGTGGGATTTCACCAACCTAGCCTGGCCGCCGAACGCCGGATTGGCTCACGTTTGGCGGAAAATGGCGTCAAAACGATTGGAGACATACCCGATGGAGCCGCAGCGATTCGCCATCCTTATGCAAGATACCCTCGCTTCCCCACAAATCAGTGCGCCCTCACGGATACAATCAAAACCAAGGATGTACGCCGATAGTTCAGCGCGGCTGCAGGACGCGGAACTGATCCGCGAGGCGCAGAAAGGCTCTCGTGTGGCCTTTGATGCGCTGGTGCGCCAGTACGATCAGGCCGTATTGCGCCTCGCCATGCATCTCACCGGATCCGAACAGGATGCGCAGGACATTCATCAGGAAGCTTTCCTGAAGGCCTATCGACATATTGGAAGCTTTCGCTTCGAGTGCTCCTTCTATACATGGATCTATCGCATCGTCACCAATCTGTGCCTGGACCTGCTGCGCCGTCGCAAGACACGCCGTGAAGATCCGGCGGTGATCGTCGACGCTACCGGCGAGGAACACGACACCATGATCAATGTGTCGGACGATCGCGCCATGGCCAATCCTGGACGGGAACTCGATCGAAAAATATTGGCGGAGAAAATTCAGACCGCGTTAGCGACGTTAACTCCCCGCGAGCGCACTGTATTTGAGTTGAAGCATTACCAGGGTCTGCGGTTGCGGACCATTGGCGAGATGTTAAACACAACGGAAGAGACGGCCAAGAACACGCTCTTTCGTGCTACCCGGAAACTGCGGACACAGTTATCAGTCGTGCGATAAAAGACGGTAAAAGATGATGTACTTTTTCACCTTCAGGAGCAGGCCATGAAATGCGATCACGCACAACAGTTGATTGTGCAATACATCTATGGAGAGCTGTCTGACGAGCACAGCCACAGCCTGGAACTGCACATAGCGGGTTGTGAAATTTGCCGAGCGGAGTTGCAGGCGTACCAGGCGCTTCGGCAAACTATGTCCCTGGCGCCTGTCGAAGAACTCTCTCCAAATTTTTTAGCTCAAAGCCGTGTCCGGTTGGATGACGCTCTCGATCTATTGCCGCCTCCCAGCCTGTGGATGCGACTCGAAATCGGATGGCAGGGATTTCTTGCCCAGCTGCACGCCGCACCTGGCATGGCCATGGCAGTCGCCGTTGTAGGACTTGGCATCGGCGCTTCGGCTGGACACTACTGGAAGCATTCGAAAGAGCACCTCCCAGCCACGTCACTAGCTTCTGCAGTCATACCCGCGGAAAGCACTGCGGCTCCGTCGGTCTATAACGTAAGCGAAATTGTGCAACACCCGAATACCGACATGGTGGAGGTCCACTTCAACACCATGGTACCTGCCACAATTGAGGGATCGATCGACGACCCCGAGGTGCAGAAGCTGCTGTTGATGGCCACCCAGAATGCCGTGGATCCAAATGTCCAAAGCAATTCTGTCGCGCTGCTGGCTGCGCAATGCAAGGCAGGTCACTTCTGTGAGGATGGACCGGTACGGACAGCCATGATGGTCGCATTGCGCTATGACCGTGACCCGGCGGTGCGGTTGAAAGCGCTTGAAGGGCTCAAGCCGTATGTGGGCCAGGATGTTCGGGTGCGAGACGCTGTGCTCGAATCTCTGATGCATGACCCCAGCCAGTTGGTTCGCAGCCATGCCTTGCAAATGTTGGAGCCGGTTCAGGCGGACAGCAGTGTACGGGTGGTGTTGCAAACCGTCTCCACTGGAGATGACAATCCGGCCATTCGTCAAGCGTCGCTCAAAGTACTGCAGGCAATTCCCCCCACGGAATAGTCGCGCCCAATTCAACGCGGATCCGATGAGGCAGCAATGGCCCAAACGGCTCTGCGGGAGTTGATCCTGTGGGTCCGGAAACGTCTCAACCAATGGGAATTGATTCGCTCTGAAGCGACGTCCTGATACAGTAAGGCGCGGAGCCGGGTTGCGGATCGGACATGAAAGAAGCCGCCAAGGCGCATCGAACCACCGAAGTGAATCTATGAAACATCGATCGTTTCCATGGAGTCTTGCCTGCCTTGCCCTGCTGGTCTTGCCGGCCGCAGCGGGCACGCATCCCATGGAACCGATGGTTGGCATGAGCAGTTTTCACCACCACGGCGGATACCTTGGCGTAGATTTCGAAAACATGAGCAAGCAGCAACGGCAGAAACTTCATCTGGCTCCAAATGAAGGCGTAGAGATCGCCGCTGTAGATCACGATGCGCCGGCGGGAAAAGCAGGGCTGCATGCGAATGATGTGATCGTGAAGTTCGCCGGGAAAAAAGCCGAAAGCGCCGAAGGACTGACTGACGCGCTGCACAAAATGAATCCCGGAGAATCTGTCGCGTTGAACATTGTGCGCGACGGCAAACCCATGGAGATGACAGTTGTGCTGGCCGACCGCGATACGGTAGAAAAGGAAGCCTGGTCGCAGCACTACACCGTTCCCGATCCCAGCGCGCAGGCGGCACAAGCTGTCGTTCAGCCTCCGCCGCCCAGTGGATTCTTCGGCGTGGCATCCTCCGATATCGGAAAGACGTTCAGCTCTAACGGCGGCCTGATGAGCTACATTCCCGGCACGCCTCCGTATACCGGCATCACGCTGGATGTGTTAAATCCACAGCTGGCACGTTATTTCGGACTGAAGAATTCGACCGGCCTGCTGGTCAAGAGCATCGATCCCAACAGTCCTGGCCTACGCGCTGGAGTGCAGGCAGGTGACGTGATCTGCAAGGCCGACGATGTGCCGATGACCTCTCGCAGTAAATGGAACCATGCGCTGCGGCAAAATAAGAAGGCGTCGATCAAGCTGCAAATCTTGCGCGACCGTCAACCGCAGACATTGATCCTCACTCTAGCCGCCAGCAAATCCTAAGCACTGTAGCGAGTGCATACGCGTGGAATTCTTCTCAGGCCTTCACCGCAGTCACCGATGGCGCAGGCCTGCTTAATCCATACATCAGTCCAGCACCGAGGGCCAGCGTGATCGCTGCGGCCAGCAACCCGGCCGAAAAGAAATGTGTACGGTCCACCAGCCATCCCATCCAGAACGGACCGACAAAACCTCCCAGGTTGCCGATCGCGTTGATGACCGCTATGCCGGCCACTCGGTTTTCTCCCAGATGTTCGGTGGAAACAGCCCAGAAAAGAGGCATCGCGGCGCAGATACCCAATCCGGCAATGGAAAAGCCCGCCACGCTAATCGCAACCACCTGCGTAGCCGAGGCAACATACAGCCCCAGCCCGCCCGCGAGGAACGCCCCGACCAGATGCCAGGTCCGCTCTCCCGTTTTATCGGAGTGCCTGCCCCACGCCACCATGCCCACCGTGCTGATGACATACGGCAGCGCCGTCATCCAGCCCGTCTGCGCGAAAGGAAGACCCTCCGAGTTGAGAATCCGCGGAATCCAGAAGCTCAGCCCGTACAGTCCAATCATCAGGATGAAGTAGCCGAGTGCAAAACCGAGCACAGTGCGGCTGCGAAATAAATGGATCCACGAAGCGTGCGCGGTCGTCGGTCGCGATTCAGCCGAGATGGCAGTCACCAGCCAGGTCGACTCCTGCGATGAAAGCCAACTTGCTTTCTTTGGTGAATCTGCAAGAATTTTCGGAATCATCAGACCCACCACAACGGCGAGTCCGCCTTCCAGAACAAACAACCACTGCCATCCTCTCAGTCCGGCAATGCCATTCATTTTCAGGATGGTCATCGACAGCGGCGCGCCTACCACTGTCGAGAGTGGAATCGACACGATGAATAACGACATGAGGCCCCCGCGCACCGAAGCCGGCAGCCAGAAGGTGAGATACAGCACGACGCCCGGAAAAAATCCGGACTCCGCCGCTCCCAGCAGAAAGCGCATCACCATATAGGAGGTACTGTTGTGTACGAAGGCGAATCCTGCCGACACCAATCCCATCAGAACCAGCAGCACCGTGAGCCACAATCGCGCGCCGACTTTCGCCAGCATAAAGTTGCTGGGCACCTCAAACGGAACGTAGCCCAGGAAGAAAATTCCCGCTCCAATGCCGAACAGCGTATTACTCAGGCCCAAATCGCTGTTCATGGTGAGTGCCGCGAAGCTGACATTCACGCGATTCAGGAATGTGACCAGATACAGCAACATCAGAAACGGAATCAGCCGCAGGGTAATGCGGCGATAGATTCGCTTCAGGTCGAGTGCGGTATGTATGGAATCGGTCGCAGCGAGTGAGGGATTGGATAGAGTCATGGTCGTCTCGCCACTGGGACGTCAGGCTTCCCCAAGTATAAGCAGACCCGCTCATCGGCGGCATAGGCGGCGAGGCAACGACAGAAATTCCGAGTAGCGCGACTCGGCTTTCTTCGTCGCCAACCCGATCAGTATTCCGACAAATCCTTCTTCGCTACTTCCGGCAGGCGTCATGCCAGCAATGGAGTGACAAATAGCGCGGCAAACAACGTTGTAACCATGCCGCCCACAACAACACGCGCCAACGGCTACCTCTGGATTAGAGGGGTGCCACGCCCAAGCTCACCGAAGCCGCCAGCCACAAAAGATTGAGTAGTAACTCCACGGATGGATTGTTTATCTTATGTACAGGTATGTTTTCTTAGTGCGACTCGGCAAAAGATTGCTTTGCGGCTCACTGTTTCCTTGCTGCTTCTAGCGACGAAAACCCTTTTGCTGCATCCATTTGAATTGGCGTAACAGGAATCTTTGGAGCAACACAATGGCATGGGACGAGTCCTTCATCTGCAATATCTGCGGCACCGTTAAACTCGAATCCAACCACTGGTGGATGATTACGCTGGGAAACGTACTTTGCTTTGATGAGGGTCAGCCGTCACGACACTTTACTCTTCTCCCCTGGAATGAAGATCAGTCGAGGAATCCCGACGTTTACCACGTTTGTGGCGAGGGCTGCGCTTCCAAGGCGCTGGAACGGTTCATGTCTTCCGGAAATCTGGACGGAACCAAGGTCGGTAGCCGCGCGTTTGCTGGATAGCAGCGTCTACATCACCATGGCTAGCTTTTCCAGTTCGGCCTGCATACCATCAATGGAGTGTGAAATCCCTTCGCCGCGCAGCACAGCATCGCGAGCGCTCTGTCGCGAAACACCATAGCCGCGTCCAGCCAGAAAACTGCTGATCAGGTCGGCTGCCTGCCAGCTATCCAGGCCTTGCTGCAATAGTCCATCGCGCAGCTCCTGCAATTCCAACGTTGGGAATTTCTCAATGTCTCTGCCAGCCGGCATTTCGCGTCCGCCCTTTCCTGTTACGGAGCCCATCACGACCGCAACATAACTCCTTGAGTATTGAGACTCGACCTGCTACCTCTTTGTTGCTATGAATCTGCAAAAAAATTGGATTCGCCGAACGCTCAAATCCTTTATCGACCGCCTCCTGGCGCACGAGAGAAAACTTTCGTCATTCCTCCCGGTTACCCGCAGCCGATTCCAGTCATCTGCCGCCGTAACCCCGCGACCCACCCTGCTCGCTTCCAGTACCATAAGGAGAAGCCATGACGACTACCGTGACCCCTCAATCTTTAGACGGAAATGCCATCGCTTCCGCTATCAAAGCGGATGTGGCTGCGGACATACAAAAGCTGCACGCTCAGGGCATTCGACCCGGTCTGACCGTGGTAATGGTCGGCAACCACCCGGCGTCGGAAGTCTATGTGCGCAATAAAGTGAAAACCAGCGCCGAACTGGGCATGAACAGCGAGCTGCTCACTCCGCCCGAGTCCGTGACCACGGAAGAAATGTTGGCTCTCATCCACCAGCTGAACAATCGCGACGATGTGGATGGAATCCTGATCCAGCTGCCTCTCCCCGCCCACGTGGACGCAAAACGCTTGCTGGAGGCGGTTTCCCCCGAAAAAGATGTCGACGGTTTTCATCCGGTGAATGTTGGCCGCCTGCAGAGTGGACAGCCCTCGCTCGCTCCCTGCACCCCAGCCGGCATTATTCAAATGCTCAAGCGCAGTGGAATTCCACTCTCTGGCCAGCACGCTGTCGTCGTGGGTCGAAGCGATATTGTGGGCAAGCCGATGGCAATGCTGCTGCTGCATGAAAATGCAACGGTCACCATCTGTCACAGCAAAACTCGCGATCTGCCGGGATTCTGTCGTTCAGCCGACATTCTTGTCGCCGCCATCGGAAAAGCCGGCATCATTCGTCCGGATATGGTTCGACCCGGCGCCGTCTTGATCGATGTGGGCATGAATCGCATCACTTCACCAGAGGATTTCGAACGCTTTTTTGCCGGCAACGCCAAGCGAGAAAAGACCTTTCAGGAAAAAGGCTCGGTGTTGATGGGCGATATCGACCCACACGCGTTTGCCCTCGCCAGCTATTACACGCCGGTTCCGGGTGGTGTTGGCCCGCTAACGATTGCCATGTTGATGGCGAACACGGTTCGAGCAGCACGCCTGCGCCGCGGGCTGGCAGCGTAGTTTTCGTCGGGGGAACATACGTCATGCTGCGCGTCGGTCTTACCGGGGGACTTGCAAGCGGGAAAAGCACGGTCGCCAGTCTTTTTGCGCGCCGCGGCGTCCACATCCTGAATGCAGACCAAATTGGCCGCGAGTTGATGCAGCCGGGACAACCTGTCTACGGTGCGGTTCTTGCTCATTTCCGCAACTATCCAGACGCACCCCGGTTGACGCTTGCCGATGGGCAACTCGATCGTTCTGCCCTCGCGCGCTATGTGTTATCGACAGGCAAGCTCGACGAACTCAGCCGCATCGTGCATCCTCCTGTGGTTGCGGAGCAGGAACGGCGCATGCAATTCATCTTTGCTGCAGATCCGGACGCCATCGTGATGGTCGAGTCCGCACTTATTTTTGAAGCCGACCGCGGCAAAACCGCCCCCGGACTCAGCCAAAGATTTGATAAGTTAATTCTGGTAACCGCTCCGGAGGAACTCCGCGTGGCTCGATATACGGCGCGCGGCGGCAAGGCACTCTCTGCGGAAGAATTGGCTGCGCTTGAGGAAGACGGCCGAAAACGAATGGCCAAGCAGATGACGGACCAGGAAAAAGCTCCCCTGTGCGACTTCGTCATTGAAAATTCGGGATCGCTCGAACACCTTGAAGCAGAAGTGGAGATTATCCTAAAACAGTTGCAACAACAAAACGTACGACAGAGAAATGAGGGAGCAACACCTGCCACACGTTGAGTACGACGCAACGGAAATGCCGGATCTGAATCCAACCAGACATGGTGGTATGGTGCACTGACTATCGATTCTGTTGCCGCGACCTGCGAGGCCCACGTTTTGGCAACCGAAGATTGAGAGCTCTGGATCGATGAAAGCACGCTTGTTGATTTTGACCGTCGCCATTCTGGGCGGGTTCTACTTCGTCACGACCCACACATTTTCTACCGGCGCCGGACACGGATGGTTTGGCCGTCCCGTCAGCACTGCCTCCGGGCAAAACATCGGGCCGTTGCCGGGCGACATGGAACTCACCGACGCCCACGCGGCGCCGGCCCTCTTGCCCAGCGAACAAAACAACATCGCAGTCTATAAGAAGGCGCTGCCCTCGGTGGTGAATATCACCTCCAGCATGGTCACCTACGACTTCTTTTATGGCGCCGTCCCGGAGCAAGGCCAGGGTTCCGGATTCATCCTGAATAAGAAAGGCGACATTCTCACCAACTATCACGTGGTTTCAAACGCGCAAAATGTTGAAGTCACGCTTTACAACAAGCACCAGTACAAAGCCAAGGTACTGATGATCGACAAGGCGCACGACCTGGCCTTGTTGAAGATTGATGCGACAGACCTTCAACCCGCGACCCTGGCAACCTCGCGCAATTTGCAGGTGGGTCAACTGGTCTATGCCATCGGCAATCCATTTGGTCTCAGCGGCACCATGACACGGGGCATCATCAGTTCCATCCGCTCTATCCGCGGCCCCATGGGCAATTTGATTTCCGACGCTATCCAGACGGATGCCGCCATCAATCCCGGCAATTCCGGTGGCCCGCTGCTCAATTCGCAGGGGGATGTAATCGGCATGAACACGATGATCGACACCCGCGACAGCGCTGACCAGAATGCGGGAATCGGTTTTGCCATCCCCATCGATGCCGCAAAGGCTGCCTTGAACGACTTTGCCCGCTATGGCAAAGTCCTGCGACCGACCTTGGGAATTCGCGGTTTGCCGATCGGGCCCGACATCGCCAACCAGCTTGGATTACCTCCGGTTCCCGGAGTCCTGGTGGAGCGCACCATTCCCGGCGGACCCGCCGACCACGCCGGTATCCTTGGCGGCAAGCAGCAAGCCTATCTCGGCAACACACCCATCTTCATTGGTGGAGACTTGATTGTTGCCATTGACGGCGATCGCGTCGCCAATGATCAGGACATCGCGGAGATTATGGATGGCCATCAAGCAGGACAGACGGTGACGGTCACCATCTATCGCGGTCAAAAGCGAATGGACATCAAAGTCGTTCTCGGCAACGCAGGGGATACCGGCAACGTGCAGGTATAGGTAACCACGCTCCGACTTCCATTCTGCTCATCGAACCGGACCGGCGACTTTCTCGCATCGCGTCTCTCGGAATGAAGCGGCGCGTGTTCACTCACGGAAAGGCCGCGTATTTGATATCGGTGTCGCTAAAGCAGCAAATCGTCACGAGGCTCATGCCGCGAGTCGGGCCATCCTTCCCCTCGGATCGCTATAGTATTAAGAAATCCGCGCAAGGAGCAGGAACATAGTGAGCCGTCAAGATTCGATGCTAGCGAGTGATTCATCCCAAAAACCTTCCCGCCGCGAATTTGTCCTGGGCGCTTCTGCTTTGGCGATCGCGTATTCGCCCGTCAGCCGGGCCTTGAACTCGCAACGCCGCAGCAGAGGCAAAGTGCTCGCGTACGTCGGTTCGGACTCAGGCGCGATCGACGGCAAAGCCAATGGCAAGGGCATCTATCTGTTCGAGATGGATTCCAGCAGCGGCCAACTATCGCTGGTCAAGCTGGCGGCCGAAGCCAGAAATCCCTCCTGGCTTTGTCTCGACCCCTCGCAACGCTATCTCTACACCGTCAATGAAATCGCAGACTATGAAGGCAAGAGCGGTTCCGTCAGCGCTTATGCAGCGGATCAATCGAACGGCGATCTCCGACTGCTAAACACAATTAGCTCGCGAGGCGCAGGTCCGGCATATCTGAGTGTCGACGCTTCCGGGAAATATGTTTTTGTGGCCAACTACGGTGGCGGTAGCATCGCCGTGTTTCCCGTTTTGTCGGGTGGATCGCTGGGCGACCCCACTTTCACCCATCGCGACGAAGATCACGTCGGAAGTCAAAAGGCGACCAGCGCACCTCCCGGCAGCTTTGCCATTAGCGGGCACGACGCACCGCATGCCCACATGATCGGCGCGGATCCTGGCAATCGCTTTGTTCTGCAAACGGATCTCGGGCAGGATCGTATCTACGTTTATAGTTTCGACAAAGAGACGGGTAAGCTTGCGCCTGCGGCGACGCCGTTCGTGTCCCTTCCTTCCGGCGACGGGCCGCGCCACTTTGCCTTTCATCCTAATGGCCGATGGCTCTACTCCGTTCAAGAAGAAGCCTCGACTGTAGTGTTCTTTCACTTCGATCCGGCAACTGGATCAATGAAGGCGCAACAAACTGTTTCTAGTCTTCCGGACGGATTCGCAGGGACCAGCTTTGCCTCGGGCATCAGAGTGTCCCCCGATGGCCGGACCCTATATGCCGCCAATCGGCTACACAACTCCATCGCCGTATTTTCCATCGATCATACCGGCCACCTGAAGCATGTTGGCGACACTCCCACCATGGGCGATTATCCCCCTCAGTTCAATATCGATCCCAGCGGAAATTTTCTCTACGTTTGTAACCAGCGCAGCGACCAGATCACCTCGTTTCGCATCGACAAGCGAACCGGTTTACTCCACTTCACAGGTCAGTACACTCCGGTCGGCACTCCAACGTGCATCATCTTCACGAGTTGATCTTTCCTGCGTGCGCGATACGCATAGTGGAACAGACTAGGGGGTGCTTCGCCTGTCTGTTCCACCTGGCTCGTTGGCTTAGGCAGCCTTGCCAAGCATTCCATGCGGATCGATGACAAATTTCTTTGCCGCTCCTTTGTCGAAGTCCTGGTAACCCTTCGGTGCATCGTCCAGCTTGATGACAGTCGCATTCACGATTTTCGCAATGGGCAAGCGATCGTGCAGAATGGCCTGCATTAGTTGCCGGTTGTACTTCAGCACCGGAGTTTGTCCGGTAAAGAACCGCTGTGACTTCGCCCAGCCAAGACCAAAGCGCATGCGAAGATTTCCCTTCTGCGATGCCTCGTCCTTGGATCCAGGATCTTCCGTCACATAGAGACCAGGGATCCCGATACTGCCTGCTGCGCGAGTAATCGTCATCAACGAATTTAAAACCGTCGCCGGCGCCTCGGTTCCATGCTGCGAACCATGCCCGTGTGCCTCGAAACCAACGCAATCGATGGCGGCATCCACCTCCGGAACGCCGACTACCTGGGCAATCAGGTCCTCGAGCTTGTCGCTCTTGGTTAGATCGATTGGCTCGAAGCCAACCTTCTTGGCATGCTGCAGCCGCTCCTGGTTCATGTCGCCAATCATCACCACAGCGGCTCCAAGAATCTGCGCCGAAGCCGCGGCAGCCAGACCCACCGGCCCCGCGCCGGCAATATAGACGACCGATCCGACGCCAACGCCAGCATTGACCGCACCATGGAATCCAGTCGGCAAAATGTCGGAAAGCATCGTCAAATCCCTGATCTTCGCCATCGCTTGCGCTTTGTCCGGAAACTTGATCAGGTTGAAGTCCGCGTATGGAACCATCACAAATTCAGCCTGACCGCCAACCCAGCCGCCCATATCGACATATCCATACGCCCCGCCCGCGCGACCCGGATTTACATTGAGACAAACTCCCGTCTCGCCAGCACGACAAGTCCGGCAGCGGCCGCACGCCACGTTAAAGGGAACCGTAACAAGATCCCCGACGCTAAGATATTCGACGTCCTTTCCTTTTTCGATGATTTCGCCGGTGATCTCGTGCCCTAGCACCAGTCCTTTCGGTGCTGTCGTGCGACCGCGCACCATGTGTTGGTCAGAGCCGCAAATATTGGTGGAAACAATTTTCAGAATGACGCCGTGGGTGATCTCTTTTCCCGCCGGATTCTGCATCTTCGGATAATCGATCGATTGCACTTCGACCTTCCCCGGGCCGAGATAAACAACTCCGCGATTTGTAGCCATAGAGTTCTGTCCTTTCGAATTGACTCAAATTCACAACCGTTAATCTCGGCGGCAGCCTTGCCAGGCAGGATTCTTGCATTAAGAACCCTGCGGCAGAACTGCTGAACCGAGAAAATGAATTTTGAATCTGCTGTTAGTAAGCCGCGACTCCAGCTTCGGCAACGGCGTGGTCCTGCTCACCCGATCCACCACTGACACCGATGGCGCCGACAACCTTACCATCACGCTTCAACGGAATGCCTCCGGCGAAAATCATGATCTTGCCGCCATTCGAGGCATGGATGCCAAAAAACTGCCCACCAGATTGGCTGTGGGTTGCGAGATCCTTGGTGCTGATGTCGAATGCCCTCGATGTGTAAGCTTTCTTGATTGAGATATCGATGCTGCCCAGCCATGCACCATCCATGCGAACATGGGCAACCAAATTGCCGCCCGCATCCGCGACGGCGATGTTCATGGGTTGACCGATTTCCTTGGCTTTTTTTTCTGCCGCAGCGATGATCCTTCGTGCGTCTTCCAGACGAACCATGTCTTTCTCCTTATAAATAAGTTCATTTTCATAGGTTGCAGCCAAGCTTCGCCGTCGACTTAAAACAAGCGAACTTCGATGCCTGCATTGATCGTGTTCGTGGTGAAAAGATTTAGGCAAGCCCCACACGCGAACTAGAAGTTAACGCCGCTTCTTTGACTTGGTTCGCAACCGCTTCGTTTGCCTCTTTTTGCTTGGATGCGCGCTCGGCTTTGGCGTCGACTTATGGCCGGAGAGTTTTTTGGGGGCACCGGTAGAAACCTGTTCCACCAGAGCAAACTGAAGTTTGTTTTCTACCGCATCAATGCGGTCCAAAATGACGCGAACCGCGTCGCCAACGGAAATACGGTGTCCGCTCCATCCTCCCAGAATCTGGCGGCTGTTCTCGTTGAAGCGGTAGTGATCTCCCTGCAGCGTTGCCAGTGGAACCAGGCCCTCCACGAACAAATCATCCAGTTCGACGAACAATCCATACTTGGTGACGTTCAGGATGATTCCAGAAAATTCCTCGCCAATCTTGTCCTGCATGAAGCGGATTTTCTTCCACTCAATCAGCTCTCGTTCTGCGTCGGCGGCCCTACGTTCGCACTGGCTTACCTCTTGCGCAATAGCCGCAAGCTCCTGCTCGTTCACAGGAGATTCAATGGCCGGCACTTCGTGGCTGCGACTTCGTGAGTGGCTTCGGATGCCTGACGGCCCATGCTTCCTGCCGTCGCCTCGCGGCAGGTCACGATGACCATCGACGCCTGCAGCCAACAGCGTTTTTGTAATGCGATGCACGATCAAATCCGCATAGCGGCGAATCGGTGAAGTGAAATGTGTGTAGCTCGGCGTCGCCAGCGCAAAGTGTCCTTCGTTCTTTTCGCTATAGCGCGCCTGCTTCAGCGATCGCAGCATCAGGTAGGTGAGGATCCGTTCTTCCGGCTTGCCCGCCAGCCGCTCCGTCAGCTTCTGATACATCTGCGGCGTTACCGAAATGTCTTCGGGAATTTCCCGCATGCGTTTGTCGCTGCCGCCGCTGCGCATGCGGTCACGGCGATCGCCGCGCAACTCGATTCGCTTGACCGGCAATGCGCCCACACCGAGTGAATAGCCAAAGTGCGCTGCGATCTCTTCGAAGTTTGCCACCCGCTTCGCGTCCGGCTTTTCGTGGATGCGATAAATACTCGGCACGCCCAGCGATTCGATCCAGCTGGCCACGCATTCGTTCGCCGCCAGCATAAATTCCTCAATCAGTCGATTTGCCCACGTGCGCTCGGAGCGGACAATTCCGCGCATCCGGCCCTGATCGTCGAATTCAATTACAGGCTCCGGCAGGTCGAAATCGATCGATCCACGCTGCTCGCGTCGAGCATTCATCTTCTGCGCCAGAGCCAACATGCGCTCAAATTCCGGAACCAGCGGGGCGAATTCTCTTCGCGTCTCCACATCGCCTTGCAGAATATTGTGGACCTGGGTGTATGTCATGCGCCTGGCAGAACGAATCACACCTTCCGATACCTCGGAAGAAAGAACATCTCCGTCTGGCCCCAATTGCATGACACAGGAGAGAACGAGCCTGTCCTCATGTGGACGGAGGCTACAGACATCGGTCGAGAGTTCCATGGGCAGCATCGGAATCGCGCGATCCGGAAAATAGACCGAGTTGCCGCGCAGCCGAGCTTCCAGATCGAGCGCCGTGCCCGGCCGAACATAATGCGCCACGTCCGCAATATGCACCTGCAGCTCATACCCGCCATCTTCCAGTTCACGAACCAGTACTGCATCATCGAAATCCTTAGCCGTCTCGCCGTCGATGGTAACAATCGGCAGATCACGAAAATCGCGGCGACCGCGACCTGTTTGCTTCGGATTTTTCAGATCGCTTGCGGGCGGCACCGCAACCGCGCGGGCTTCCTGAAGCACCCGATCGGGAAAGATGTGCGGCAAATAATGCTTGCGAATCAGTATCTCAACGTCCACCCCAAACGCATCGCGATCCCCCAGCACCTCAATCACCCGGCCGCGCGCAGGCCGAGTTGCTGTCGGCCAATCGGTAATGGCAACATCGACAACCAATCCCTCCAGGTCCTCGTAGTTCTCAAGCAGTTCTGCTGCCTCGGCTTCTAGAACTCGATCCAGCGTCTCTGCGTGCTCCGGAATCTCGGCGCCAAAGGGAACCAGGATCGCCTCGCTGATGCGCGCGTTCAGAGGTGTAACAAAATTCCCTTGCATGCGGTCGCCACGCACTGTGCGCCTTCCGTTGGCATAGTGGAAGATTCCGACCACTGTGGGATTGCGCCGCTCCAGCACCCGCAGAATGCGCCCCGACCG
>DATJUD010000095.1:0-3663 GCA_035502695.1 Acidobacteriaceae bacterium | reverse complement strand
GCCCCAAGGCTCAAGTTGCAGCGGCACTGTGGTGCGGCCATTTGCAATTTTGTAGGACACCGGAGATGTCTTACCGGTTTCCGCGTACCAAAGTTCTGGGGTCTTGCCGGTAACCCTGAAGCTGGCATCGACGGTGGCGTCGTGATCTCCGCGGTTATCAAGGAAGTAGATATCACCGCCAGCCAGTTTGCGATGGATAAACCTGATTTCCGAGTCGCTTTGTTGTTTGCCGTAATCAAAATCCGGAGGGACCGCAAGCGCTTTCAGCGCCGCTTCGGCGTTCATGCCAGCATAGACCTTGCCCTTTCCAACGGTGTGTACTCCGGTTCCGTCGCCGAAAAGTTCGTTGTTCAGCTTATTGAATTCGGCTTGATCGTCCGCCAGGCTCGGTGTATCGACGGGTTTTTGGCCTGCCACAACCGCACCTTGCTCCACCAGCTTGTGTATGCCGCGCAGCACGGGCAGAGACATGTGGGCGCTGTAGGGGTCAAGTGCGAGCAGACGGTAGCTCATGCCCGTCTTGGTTGTGATGTGGCCGTTCGCAACGTCGAGTACGTGGATGAGACCGTCGGCATTGATGTAGTCGAAGTTGTATCCGGACGGAACGTCGGGAGCCTTTTTATCGAACAAAGCGGTGAGGTTGGAATCCTCGCCATAGAAGTAGAGAACGTCTGCAGCAAAGCGGCCCTGTTGCAGCAGGAACGAGGTGCGGGCGAGGTAGTCGATCCAAGCATGCGCTTGTTCTGCCCAGGTTTCATTGCGATTGAACCATTAGCCGAAGGGTCCAAGTGTAAGGCCCGGCGCCTTGCCGATGAGCGGCTGATGGGTCGATTCGTGAATCACGATGAGGTTGATGCCGTTGAGGAACTCCTGATCCGCAGTCGGTTTCAATGTAGAGGGCGACCAGGCCCAGGGCGCCGCCGACGCAGTCATCGATTCAGCGGCAGCGAGATTCTGACCGTAGATGTGCGCGACAGAGGCCGATTCGCGGTCGTCCGCATTGTATCCATATTGTTCCTTATTCACCCCGGGCGATTGTGTCCACATGGCGCTCATTGGGATGTCATCGAGCTTTTTCACCTCCATGCCATCGGCAATCAGCGCGCGTCCGCTCTCATGCGATTCGCCATAGTGCTCCATGCCGCGTTCTTTGAGAGACGCCTCCACCTGGCCATAGTGCTCGTTGGCGATCAGGTCGGCAATTGTCTTGCGCAAATCCCACAGGAACTGGTCGCTGGCTTTTGAACTGACCACGACGCGTCCGGCAAGCACTGGAAGCCAAGGGCGTGGATCGTAACCGCGCAGCCTGGTGAATTTGGCGATCATGTCGTCGGTCCAGTTCTGAGCGCCAGCCTCCCAACTGTCGGTAACGACGAAACGGATGCCGCGCTTGCCCATCATGTCCGCACCAACCGTGTCTTTGTAGCTGTCGAGGTAGCCATCCATGTATTTCTTCACGTAGCCGGCGTTGAGCTTATCGACTTCTAGTCCAGTAGCCTCGCTGGTTGCCGGATGATTCGTAATGCCGAGCAGCGAATAGCCAAACCGCAGCACCACCCAGTTGCCAGCCGGAGGCGTCCAGTCAAGCGTGCCATCCGGGCGCATCTTGCTGGTCAGATCGATTACGTCACTTTTCTGGATGACATTAGTTGGAGCAAAATTCGGCGTGGCGAATTGATACAAATCGGGAAGAAGATCGAAGGCTGCCTTCTCTTCAAAACGATTGACCCGCGCGCCGGGGTGCAACACCAGTTCTGCGATCAAAATCATGGATGGAGCCCTGGGTGCGGCAAACCCGAAGGACTCGCCCGTGTCACCGAAGGGGTTGGGTGGAGTGGGCAGTGTCTTGAACGTTACACGAAAGTACTTTGCCGTGACCGGCGCGAACGAGAGTGTATGCTCCGCGGACCCGCCTTTCGGTACGGATGCAACGACGTGGAACGCCTGCCCGTCGTCGCTGGCCTCCAGGGCCTGACCGCTGTCGCCTCCGGGTGGTGCGAAAGCGTCAAAGGGGCCGCGACCCACAACCAGGATCGTGAGGGCGCGGATTGTTTGGGGTCGCGGATATTCGAACTGAATCCAGGCTTTTTCGCCTTCTTTGGCCTGCGGTAATGAGACGGTTTTCGCTAGATCGCCGTCGTCCAAGAGTGCAGGATCGATCATTCCCCCACTCGACGTTACTTTTGGCTGTATGAGTGCTGCGGCGGCTTCGCTTTCCGGAACCTTGAATGCGATCACGGCACTATCTGCGTAAAAGATGGGCGCATTGAACGGCGCTCCCATTCCCAGGAAAGGAGCTAACGGCAAATTTTGGAATGGACCCGGATTCGACGGCGGTTTCGGGAGAACGCCAGTGAACGGCATTCCGCCTTCGACGCGTGTTTCGCTCCAGACATACTTTTTCATTGCCTGCGGACCGGAAACCCAAGGCCCGCCAGTTTCGCTCCAGCCTGGTGAACTGGCAATGGCTTCTTCAAATCCAAATTGATCGGCCAGGGTTGTTGCATATTTAAAGGCGTCTTTCCATTCCGGTGTCATGTAGGCAAGGCGCTTGTCGACAACCTGTGGAGTAAATAAGGATGCGTCAAAATTGTGAAAGCCGCCCAAACCAGCCCGCTTCATCCACTCTTCATCGAGCTGAATGCCTTCCTTGGTAATGTTGCCGTTCATCCAATGCCACCAGACACGAGGCCGCGCACTTGCAGGCGGATTTTCAAATCCGTTCTTCAGCGGATCCGAAGGGTTCTGGGCCCACAACCCCGTTGTACCTAAAAGGAGCAACGTTCCGATCGCAGTTGTTCTCACAAATCTCATTCGGTTCCTCGTATAGTTGTTGACCATTCGCAATGATTATCCGCGTTTCGTGTGGCACAGTTGAAAAGCGACAGCATTTGCCGATACGGAGTATGGGCGAAGAAAATCATAAACCCGTGTGCGCCGAGCTTTTTGCCCTGTGCCAGTTCTCTCCAATCACGGAAAGCGCGTCTTTGAGCCTTATGTCATCCGATGCTGATCCCACCCGAACTTCGATACGATCTGATTCGACATGGAATTGATTGTGGGCTTCGTCCCAGTAGGCGAGGGAACCAGCCGACAACTCGAATGAGATGGTCTTCGACTCTGCTGCTCCCAGGGTGATCCTGCGAAATGCCTTCAATTCTTGAAGTGGGCGCGGCACGGAGCTTCCTTTGTGCACGACATAGAGTTGAACCACTTCATCGCCGTCCCGCGTGCCAGTATTCTTGACGTTCAGCGTAACGGTTACAGGTGCATCAGGTGAAATATGTTTCGAACTCAGCCGCAGATTCGAATAGGCAAACTTTGTATAGCTGAGCCCGTGACCAAAGGCATAAAGCGGCTTCACTTTCGAATACATGTAGGTCCTTCCATGACGGATGTCGTAGTCCATCATGGGAGGAAGTTGGCTGACCGACACAGGCCAGGTTTGTGTGACGCGCCCTGCAGGATTAATGTCTCCGAAAAGCACTTCAGCTAAGCCTGTTCCCTGTTCCTGCGAAGCGTGAGCAAGGTGCAGGATGGCGGGCAGATGCTCTTGGCTCCAGTTCACCGCAAACGGATAGCCCGAAATGAGCACAAGGGCGGTATGGGGATTCGCGGAATAGACAGCCTTCACCAGTGTTTCGTCAGTGAGGTTGAGAGTTC
>DATJUD010000094.1:0-16880 GCA_035502695.1 Acidobacteriaceae bacterium | reverse complement strand
TTGGCAACACTCGGCTCATCGATAACGTTCTGCTAGCCTCTGCGACCGGAAACGCAATCGTGCCCGGCAAGAAAAAATCGTAGCGGCCAATCTGCCGCCCTGCTGATTCCAACGCGTGGGGTCACGCGGATTTCTCCGCATTGAAAATTATCTTCCACCAGGCCCAACCGTCCATCGGCGCGGGTCAGGTCCAGCCCGTTATCTTCGGCGCGCGAAATGTCCAAGGCCTGGCACAACTTGCCCGGGCCAGATGTCAGTTGATGAATACCGGCGGACCCGTTCAGTCCGCGATTGCGCCGCATCTCCGCTATCCCCTGCAATGGCTCGAGCGCACGCACCAACACGCAGCCTGGGACACCCTCTGGCAAACAACTAATGTTGAAACAAGCGTACAGCCCATAGATGTTGTAGATGTACGCATGCCCCGGAGGCCCATAGAGAACTGCGTTGCGCGCGGTACGTCCGCTGGCAGCGTGCGCGGCTGCATCATGTTCGCCGAGATACGCTTCGGTCTCCACGATGCGCCCCGCGAGTGGACCGCCTCTGCCGCGGCGGACAAGAATCTTTCCCAACAGGAGGCGCGCGACTTGCTCCGGCGGCGCGTCGAAGAACTCTCGTGGCAGCGGTCGCCACGTCGTCAGATCGAAAGTCGACCCAGCGTGTTCAGCTTCACGCGCCGGCTTTGTCATATTCGCGCAGTGCTCCCAGGACTTCTTCCGCATGGCCCTCAGGCCTGACCTTGGGAAAAATCTTGAGTAGCCGCTGGTCCGGGCCAATCAGAAACGTGGTGCGCTCGATGCCGCGGACCTTCTTGCCATACATGTTCTTATCGCGCATCACATCAAACTGATTGCAGACTTTCTCATCGACATCGGCGAGCAGCATGTAGGGCAGATTGTATTTTTCCTGGAATTTCTTCTGCGCTTTCGGCGTGTCGCGAGAAATACCGAGCACGACCGCGCCCGCTTTCTGCAGCCTGGTAAACGCATCGCGAAAGCCGCAGGCCTCAATGGTGCAGCCCGGAGTATCCGCCCGTGGATAGAAAAACAACACAACCGGCTTACCTGAAAAATCGGTCAGCTGCACCATTTCATCATCCTGATTTTTCAGACGAAAATTGGCGGCCTTGTCATTCACCTTCATCGCACACCCCTCGGTTTCAAGTTTGCAGTCCTAGTTTTTCAGCGGCGATAATTTTTGCAGCCATATGCGAAATTCATCTCCCAGGTCCTCTCGTTTGAGCGCAAATTCCACAGTGGCCTTCAGGAATCCCAGCTTATCGCCGGCATCGTAGCGCGTGCCTTCAAAACTATAGCCATAGACCTTTTCATGTTCCAGCAACCCGCGAATACCGTCCGTCAGCTGCAGCTCTCCGCCCGCGCCTAGCGGCGTTGTTTCCAACAGGTCAAAAATGCGCGGCGTCAAAATATAGCGCCCGATGATGGCATTCTTTGAAGGTGCATCTTTCAATTTCGGTTTCTCGACCAAAGCCTTCACCTCCATCACCCTCGAATCCTTCGAAGTCGGCACGGCATCAATGACGCCATAGGAGGAGATGGCCGGTCCCTCCACAACCTGCGTGGCGAGAACGCTGGATTGCACCTCGTCGAATACGGAAACCATTTGCTGCAGGCAAGGCGGCGTGGCATCAATCACATCGTCAGGAAGAATCACGGCAAACGGTTCGTCGCCAACCAGGTCGCGCGCCATCAACACTGCGTGCCCCAGGCCCATCGCCTCCTTTTGGCGAATGTAGGCGACTCGTCCAAGGTTTGAAATCTGGCGCACCAGCGCCAGCAGATCATGCTTGCCGCGCGACTCCAGCTGATGCTCCAGCTCCACGCTAATGTCGAAATGATCTTCAATGACGGTCTTGCCGCGACCAGTGACGATAATGATCTGGTCGCAACCGGCGGCGATCGCTTCCTCCACGCCATATTGAATGATGGGCTTGTCAACGACCGGCAACATCTCTTTGGGAATGGCTTTGGTGGCAGGCAAAAAACGTGTGCCCAATCCCGCTGCGGGAAAAACTGCTTTGCGGATTCTGCTCTTTGACATATTGACTTGCTTTCTCCAAGTATGTGCGATGGCGCGGGAGCATCACCTGCAAACCTGCAATCGTACCCAGTATCGCAGTATATGCATTGCGGCTGCGCTTCGCGCTTTATTTGTTTCGAATATGAGATGAGCGTCTTCATCCCCTTGTTGTCTGTACAGAAAACCCTACAAAACCGGCGACGAGTTCCCCAGCATGGCGCGACGGACAATCGGCAGAGGCACGCCTCCTTGGCGCAGAAATTCATTGTGAAACTTCTCCAAAGAAAACGCCGCACCCTCTTTCCTCTGCACATCGGCTCGCAGTTTCAGGATCATCAGCTTGCCCAGGGTGTAATACAAGTAGGTGGGATCACCCGCGCCACGCTTGGCTTCCACCAATCCCGTCGCACGCGTCTGATAGCCCTCTTTCTGGAAAAAATCCACGGCTTGGTCGATCGTCATCGCCTGGGTGTGCATTTTGATGCCAACAATAAATCTGGCGTCGCGCAACAAGGCATCACTCAGCTGACCCAACCGAATCAGCTTTGCCTCTCGCGCATTTTTCGCACCCCAACCGGGCTGGCCATAGCCTTCGTCGAGCATCATCTGCTCGCAATAGTGCGCCCACCCTTCCACGTTGCTGTCGGAGTACAACATTTTCCGCACCCGCGAATGGATCTGCGGCATAAATAAAAACTGCACGTAGTGGCCGGGATATGCCTCATGCACAGAGGTGCTGACGATAGTCCCAATGTTGAAGGCGGCCATGCTCTCGGCGCGTTCCTGCGGCGTTTCATCCGGTCCGGGCACGGTGACGTTGAAATACGCCTTATGGGAGCCGGTCTCATACGCACCGGGAGAATCCATCGACGCGAACGTGGTCGCCCGCATGAATGGCGGCGTGTCTTCCAGGGTTGGTTGCACGTCAGAAGGAATGCTGACGATCTGCTTCTCACGGATGAACAGGATCAGGTTGTTGAATGTGTTCTGAAATTTCCCAAGCAGCTGATCGGGCGCTGGGTGGTCCGCTTGCAATTCAGCCAGCACCTGCATGGGAGTTTTGCTGGGATCGAGTTCGTGAGCAATCTGGCGAAACTGTTCCTGATTCTTGTGTAAATCGGCGTAACCGATCGTCAGCAACCGATCCAGTGGGATGTCGACCATTTCGTCGTCGCGCAACTTGGCACTGAAGGTCGCGGCTCCAATACGAAAATCTCCATTGGATTTCGGTAGCACGTCGGTCTTGACCCAGTGTTGATAGCTCGTGAGCGCCTGGATCACGGCCCCGTTCGACGCGCGAAATTCATCCAGCAACTTGGGATCTTTGACGCCAATGAATGCCGCTGGAATATCGTGCTGAAAAAAGCTGATGATTCCGGGAAGCTGCTCCAAGGCGATCTCGGTGAATATCTTCGGAGGATTGTCAAGGTTAACGCGCGCAGCCTCCAGCGCAGCGGGCATCTGCTTTTCGCGGGAGATCAATGCCGCCAAGCGCACATCCGCGGGAGCGTAATTCCGCTCGATAATGGTAAAAGCGCTGTTGGCGATGCCGCTGGAATAAGTATCGGGATTCTTCTGCCACGGTCGTATCGTTTCCAGCGTCAGCAGTTGGCTGCGAATCGTACCCAGTAGAAATTCGCGGTCACCTTCATCTGGCTGGTCCAGCTTGTCCGTGGGAAACTGCGCCACCTTCTTCTCATAAATCCGCAGCGTCGCAATCTCCTTCTTACGGCTGGCGCGGGAGTAATTTTCCAGCTTGCCGTCGTATTGGTGAAGGCCCGCGCTGGTGCCGTCGGTTGGATTAAAAGGGAGATAGACGCTGTCAAAGTACGCATTGACGAGTTGCGTCCATGCTGGATTTCCTTGCTCGCCTGTCCGTGTCATGGTGGAGTCGGCCCCTAATAAAGTTGTGCTGATGAGAACAGCGCCGGCTGCGAACAACCAACGGGAAGAACGAAACTTCATGATGATTTCCTTTGTAGTCGGGACGAAAACGGCAGTATATCGGAAGCGCGAGGTATCGACGATCGATGGCCCGCTTTGACAGAAGCGTTTTGACAGACAGAGACTGATCTTGCAACTGGCGTATTGTCAGATAGCTACGTTCAGGAGAAACTCCAATGAAGATTCTCGCAAGTGTTTTGACCATCGCAGCCAGCGTGGCCTTGTTGCCCGCCGGCTTGGCGCAAATGTCCCCTGGTACTGCAAAGAAGCCGATGCTCAGCCCGCCGGCCAAGGCCAGCGTCGAGCTGGACGGAAAACAGGTCACGATCGACTACAACACTCCGTTCATGCGCGGACGCAAGATATTTGGCGGCCTGGTGCCGTATGACAAGGTGTGGCGCACAGGCGCAAACCCCGCCACTACATTGAAGACTACGGTTGACCTGAAAATTGGCACCGCGACAGTTCCCGCAGGCACGTATACCTTGTATACGTTGCCCTCCGAGACCACCTGGAAGCTGATCATCAACAAGCAGACCGGCCAATGGGGAACGGTGTATCACGAGTCAGAAGACTTAGCCCGTGTGGACATGAAGAAGGACACCCTGCCCGAGCCACAAGAGCAGATGAGCATCAGCTTTGAGAAAACGCACGGCAAGAAAACGCAGTTGCATGTTCGATGGGACACTACCGATGTCTGGGTGCCTGTGGTTGCACAGTAATTAGCGCACCGGTTGGCTGCCGACTTCTTTCGCCGAGGGGCTCACGGGTTGTGAAGTTGCGAGAGCTTCAATCAGCCGTCGCAATTCCGCCAGCACCTCGACCGGCACGGTCGCTTTGACGGGAAAGCGCAACACGCCCTGCGGCGTGAACTGAGCGCCGCGCTTGGCGTTGCGAGCGACAAGTTGCATCAATTTTTCCGGATCGATGTTGGCGGTGTCAGTAAATCGAACACTTACCATCTGACTCTTGCGGTCCATCTGCGCCACACCGACCTGTTCGCACAGGAGTCGCAGCCGCCCCGCTGTCACTAGCAATTGCACCGGCTCCGGCATGGCGCCATAGCGATCCTGCATCTCCGCCACAATGTCTTCAATTGCGCTTTCGTTTTCCGCACTGGCGATGCGCTTATACATGCGGAGTCGCTGATTTTCTTCTTCGATGTAGTTGGCATCAATGCGCAGCGAGATGCCGAGATTCAATTGCACTGACGGCCGCTCGACCTGATCCTCGCCTTTCAGCTCGCGTACCGCCTGCTCCAGCATGGTCGTGTATAGCTCGAAGCCGACAGCTTCGATATGTCCACTCTGCTCGCCGCCCAGCATGTTTCCGGCGCCACGCAACTCCAGGTCAAGCGCAGCGATCTTGAACCCTGCGCCCAGATCTGAAAACTCTTTCAACGCAGCCAGCCTGCGCCGCGCAATGTCCGTCAATTCACGATCGGGAGGAATCATCAAATAGGAATAGGCGCGCCGATTGGAGCGCCCCACACGGCCGCGCAACTGATAGAGCTCCGAAAGCCCATGGCGATCCGCCCGATTGATTAGGATGGTGTTCGCCAGCGGAATGTCGAGTCCATTTTCAATAATGGTGGTCGCGACCAGAACATCATATTCGTGATGCATAAACGCCAGCATCACCCGCTCCAGTTCCGCTTCTGACATCTGTCCGTGGCCCACGCCCACGCGCGCCTGCGGTACCAACTCCTGCAATCTGGCGGCAATCTCGTAGATGTTGTCCACGCGGTTGTGAACAAAATAAATCTGACCCCCGCGTTCCAGCTCCACTTCGATCGCAGAGCGAATCAGCTTTTCGTCGTACTTCGCCACCACGGTCTGGATGGCCATGCGATCCTTCGGCGGGGTTTCAATCACGCTCATGTCGCGCAATCCGACCAAAGACATGTGCAGCGTGCGCGGAATCGGCGTGGCCGACATGGCCAGCACATCGATCTCGCGCCGCATCTGCTTCAACCGCTCTTTATGGCGAACGCCGAAACGCTGCTCTTCATCGACGATCAATAATCCAAGATCTTGAAATTTCAAATCCTTCGATAGCAGCCGATGCGTGCCAATCAGGATGTCGACCTTGCCCTGCTCCGCCTTTTCCAGAATGGCCTTCTGCTCTTTCGGCGAACGGAAGCGCGAGATCATTTCGATGTGCACCGGAAACGCTGCGAAGCGCCGCTTGAACGTCTCGAAATGCTGGAAGCAGAGCACAGTTGTCGGCGTCAGAACAGCAACCTGCTTGCTGTCCTGCACAGCCTTGAACGCGGCGCGCATGGCCACTTCCGTCTTTCCGTAGCCAACATCACCAACCAACAGGCGATCCATCGGCATCGTCGATTCCATGTCGCGCTTGATATCGGCAATCGACGTAATTTGATCGTCGGTCTCGTTGAAGTCAAAGGCATCTTCAAACTCACGTTGAAATTGATTGTCGACAGAAAAGGCGGTCCCTTGTGCAGCCTTGCGGACGGCGTACAGCTTCAGCAGTTCGTCCGCCATGTCTGCCATGGCCTTTTTCACGCGAGCTTTGGTGCGTGTCCATTGCGCGCTGCCCAGGCGATGCAAGACCGGAGCTGGCCCGGTATCGGTCGAGCGATATTTCTGGATCAGATCCAGGCGCGTCAGCGGAACATACAAGCGTGCCGCTTCGGCAAATTCCAGGATCATAAATTCGACATGCATGCCATCCTGCGAGATTTCCTTCAGGCCAAGATAACGAGCGATGCCGTGATCGACGTGCACGACGTAGTCGCCAATCGTGAGGTCGCGAAAGTCCGAGATGAATGCGGCTGTATTCGATTTCGATTTGCGCACCACGGGACGAGACGTGACATCTGCTTCGTCAGAAAGATCGTTCGCGCCAAACACCACCAGCCGCGCTTCTTCCAGCACCACGCCATTTGAAATCTCCGTTCGCGCAATCACTGGAGCGCGCATATCGCCGCGCAAATAGCTGGTCTCGTCGTACATCGTCTCGCTGCCAGTGTGTGCGCTTCGACTGCCAATGCGATACGAAATTCCGTACTCCTGCAGAATGCCGGCAAGCCGCTCCACTTCGCCCTGGTTCGCGGCAGCCAGTACCGCGCGCGTTCCCTGCGCCGCCAGCGCTCGCAACTGCTCCACCAGCGCTGGAATCGATCCGTGCAGGCGCAACGTGGGACGTGTTGGAATTTCAATCTCGCCGAGTGAAGTCGTGTCGGTATCGAGAACATCGACGGTTCCGAGTTGGTCCAGGTCGAGCCCCGGCGCATCGGCGACGCGGGCCTGCCATTCCCACGGCGCCAGGTACAAATCTGCGGGAGGAAACAACGTATCGATGCCGCTGCGTTCATGACGCTGTTCCACCTTGTTCCACCAGCGCTCCAATTGGTTTTGCACCATGCCTGGCTCTTCCACGAAGATTCGGCATTTGGGAATCAGTTCAAATACCGTCTGGTGCTGCCCTGACGCTGCAACGGCAAAGAACTCCCACCCCGGAAAAACATTGGTCCCTTCTGCTTCGATGGCTTCATGCAGCGCCTCGTTCTCGCCTTCCAGCCGTCGCCCGCTCAGCCGCGTATGCACGCGCGACAGCAACGCATTCGTCATCGGCGTTTCCGTCAACGGCAGCAGAATCGCTTCATCCACCGGAGCGGACGAGCGCTGCGTTTCCGGATCGAACTTTCGCATCGACTCAATTTCATCGCCAAGAAATTCAATGCGTAGCGGCGCATCCATTTCCGGCGGATAAATATCCAGGATGCCGCCGCGCAGCGCGTACTGCCCGCGCATCTCCACCATGTCAACCGGCTGATATCCAACGCTTGCCAGGTGGGCGACCAGGGTTTCCGGATCCGCCTCTTCTCCGCGCCGCAGGGTGCAAGCCAGGTTGGCATAATGCTCGGCGGCGAAGATGCGATAACAGGCTGACTCGACCGGTAGGATGATCATTCGCGCTGCGCCTTGCGCAATCTTCCACAGCGTCACCGCTCGCTGTTCCTGAATATCCGGATGCGGCGAAAGATTCTCAAACGGCAACACGTCGTGTGCGGGCAAACGCACCACAGTGCTTCGATCAAATTCTCCCGTCAAGTCACAGGCCGCCTGGACGGTCAGCTGCAGGGTTTCCGCCGCGCGATTGTCCGCGACCACCACGAAGACCGGCACCTTGGACATGCGAGCCAGCAGCGGCAGATATAGCGCGCGCGCAGTCGCCGTCAGCCCGGAGACACGACGACGTCCCACACCGCTGACCAGAGAAGGCCGCACGCGATCAATGCCAGGAGACTTGTCGAGGTCCGCGAAAAATTCCCGGACAAAAGGAAGGATCATGAGCTACGCCTGAAACGCGATTCGGTTATAGCAACTCAGCTAGCGAATTTCCAGAATGTTGGTTTCTTTTGAAGCATGTTCCTGCGCCCGCTCAGCCAGCTGGCGCGCGATCTTGTAAAACGGAGCAGCCTGCTCTGAAAGATCTCCAGCCAGCGAAATCGGCAATCCGCGATCACCACCGTGTCGAATTTCCGGGTCGAGCGCGACCGAGCCGAGAAATGGAACTTGGTATTCCCGCGCAGTCCGTTCAACACCGCCCTTGGAAAAAATATCGATTTCATGATGGCAATGCGGGCAGGTGAAAGAGCTCATATTTTCCACAATGCCGAGCACGTCCACATTCACCTGGCGAAACATTTCGATCGCTTTGCGACCATCCTGCAGGGCCACATCGGAGGGTGTGGAAATCACGACCGCTCCAGTCAGCGGAACCGTTTGCACCAGCGAGATCACCACATCTCCCGTCCCCGGCGGCAGATCGACGATTAGATAATCCAACCCGCCCCATTGCACTTGCTGCAGAAACTGGCGAATGATCTGGTGCAGCATCGGCCCGCGCATCACCATCGGCTTGTCACCTGGGGAGATGGAGCCGACGGAGATCAGCTTCACTCCGTGGGCTTGCAGCGGCTCAATGCGATTGCCTTCCAGTACTCGCGGCTGCTCGCGGCTTCCCATCATCAGCGGTACGTTCGGCCCATACACATCCGCATCCAGCAGACCGACGCGATTTCCCATCTTGGCCAGCGAAATTGCAAGATTGACCGCGACGGTGGTTTTACCGACGCCCCCTTTTCCCGAACCGACGGCCACGATGTGGCGAATCCCCGGTAGCGGTTGCGGTCCTTCCGTACCTTGTCCCATGTCTTCAGCTCCTTGCTCAACTTGTATGGCGATGCGATGCATGCGGTTGTGATCGACGCGAACCTTCTCTAAAAAGAGCGGCGCGCAATATCGCTTCTGCCAAATGCCTTAAGCGGAAGTATGCGCAGTTTCCAGCGCAACCCTGTTCTGCCGCTTCCGTTCTTTCTCCTGCTCGCGCCGCTCGCGTCGGCGTCCCGCATCTTCGAATCGTCTCGCTTCCTCCGTCCCCTCCGTAATCAGCGGCGGCACTGCAACTCGCCGCCCATTCGCGTCGATCGCTACAAAAGTGAGATATGCGGAGGCAATATGGTGACGCGAACCTGCAATCGCATTTTCAACCCACGCCTTCACTCCCACTTCCATTGAAGTTTTGAACGCGCGATTCACAGATGCCTTCAAAATCACCAGGTCACCCACGTGCACCGGCGCGATAAAATCAATGTGCTCCATCGATGCGGTAACAACATGGGCGCGCGCGTGACGATAGGCCGCCATGGCTGCCACCAGATCGATGAAATGCATCAGCCGACCACCCAGCAAGTGACTCAACGGATTGGTATCATTCGGCAATACCAGCTCTGTCATTTCCGATTGCGACTCGGACACTCGACGCGGCTGAAGCGAAGATGTTGCGAAATCTTTCATGGACAATGCTCCTGGTTTCGCCTTGGTGTGGGCCGGGTGTAGATTGCCTATGACTGCTTTGTGAAGGACGCCACCGCAAAGGGAACTTTTATTTTACGCTGCGAAAGTTCCTGTCGCTGGATGGCTTGAGATGTACCCCATGACGCCGTAAGGTGGAAGGGTGATCGCTGCTGCCGTGATGGAAGCATGATTCTTTTTTGAGGGACGATGAGCGTCGACAAAGTAGCCGCATTCACAGAAATTTTGACGCAGGACCCAGGAAATGCGTTCGCTCGCTACGGGCTGGCGATCGAATATACCCAGCGCGGCGAAACTGCATTGGCCATGGAGCAGTTTGATACGCTCGAGAAACTGCATCCCGACTACACCGCCGGCTATCAAATGGCTGCGCAAACGCTGATGGCCAGCGGCGACATTCAGCAAGCGGAATCGCGCCTACGCGCCGGCATCGAGTCCGCCCGACGTACCGGCAACCAGCATGCCTTGGCAGAAATGACGGGAATGCTGGAGGAACTGGCGAACCCAGACTCGTAGAAAATCGCGACGCCATCGCAGCTTTGAGCGTCGGAACAGAAATCAAGCTGGAGAGAGAATGAAAATTCCGTTATTCCCGCTCGATCTGGTGTTGTTCCCTGGGGCAGCGCTGCCGCTGCATATCTTTGAAGACCGCTACAAAGAGATGATCGGGGAATGCCTGCAGCGTCAGAGCGAATTCGGAATGGTGCGCGCCCGGCGAGAAGGTCTGGCGATCATCGGATGCACCGCGAAAATTCTCACCGTGATGCATCGATACTCAGACGGACGGCTCGATATTCTCTGTCGCGGAGAGCGCCGCTTTGAAATCGAATCGCTGGTGGAGGGACGAAGTTTTCTAGAAGCGGAAGTGGATTTTCTCTCCGACCAGGAACCTTCCTCCACGCGCCGCGATCGCGAACAATGTGCGGCGCTGCATTTGGAAATGATGGAACTGTCTGGAAATGCCGCCACGGAATTTCCCCAACTGGATCTGAACCAGCCGGTCGCCTTTCTTCTGGCATCCGTCATCCCTGCAGACTTGGAGTTCAAGCAGGAACTGCTGCATCTTCATTCCGACAGCGAGCGCACCGCGCGGCTGATGGAGTTCTATCAGTTGATCCTGCCCAAGCTGCAACGCGGCTCCATCGGCTCCAAAACGGCGGCGCGTAATGGATTCGTCATGTAGATCTCTTTGGCTGCTCAGGTCGACCGAATGTTCTTTCGCTCACAGTGAGCCGCCGCGCCATCTGCGAAAGGAATCTTGTTCCATTTGCAGCGTTGCCCGTTTCGTGACCGCATGGAAGCGCATCGAAAGAAGGAAGAACCATTCCCTACGCAGACTCGTCTAAACCCAAGGGGGCATGCATGTCGAATTCAACTCAGCTTCCGGCAACGCTCGGTGAGTTGCGGCGCAGCACTCAATTCTCTGAAGCACGGTTGGCCCGGCGCACGGTGAAGGACGAGATGCGCCAGCACCTCATTGAACGCCTGCGCGTCAAAGACACGCTGTTCCCCGGCATCGTCGGCTATGACGACACAGTGGTTCCGCAGATTGTGAATGCCGTGCTGTCGCGCCATAATTTCATTCTCCTCGGCCTGCGTGGGCAGGCGAAGAGCCGCATCCTGCGTGCCCTTACAACATTGCTCGACGAAACCATTCCATACATCGCCGGTTGCGAAATCCGCGACAATCCCTACGTACCGTTATGCCGCGCCTGCAAAGATCGCCTTGCGGAGCATGGGGACTCGACGGCGATCGCGTGGTTGCCGCGCGACCAGCGCTATGTGGAGAAGTTGGCGACGCCCGATGTCACGGTTGCGGATCTGATTGGCGACCTCGATCCCATTAAAGCGGCTCGCAGCGGACACCAGCTGTCGAGCGAACTGAACATCCACTATGGCCTGCTGCCCCGCGCCAATCGCGGCATCTTCGCGCTGAATGAGCTGCCTGACCTGGCGGGAAAGATCCAGGTCGCGTTGTTCAACATCATGCAGGAAGGCGATGTGCAGATCAAAGGTCATCCCGTTCGCCTGGCGCTCGATGTCGCGCTGATTTTCAGCGCCAATCCGGAGGATTACACGGCGCGCGGCAAGATCGTCACTCCCTTGAAGGACCGCATCGGCTCGGAGATTCGCACGCACTATCCGCTGACACTGGTCGAGGGCATCGCCATTACCGGGCAGGAAGCATGGACCGAGCGCGGCCTGATGAAGACCGAGATTCCCGGCTACATTCGCTCTATCGTCGAACAAATTGCGTTCACCGCCCGCGAGGACAAGAAAGTCGACCGCCGCAGCGGCGTCAGTCAGCGGCTGCCCATCAGCACCATGGAACTGGTCGTCTCCAACGCAGAGCGCCGTGCGATTCAGCATGGCGAATCGCTGGCGGTGCCGCGGGCCGGGGATCTCTATAGTGCGCTTCCTGGCATCACCGGCAAGATTGAGCTGGAGTACGAAGGCGAAATGCGCGGACCGGAAACAGTGGTACGAGAAATCGTTCGCCAGTCCATCGCGCAAGTCTTTGACCACTATTTCGCGGGCACAAATACGCAGCAGATTGAGCAGTGGTTCAATCTCGGCGGCAACATCAAAATGCAGGACGACCAGCCGGCCGCGGAGATGCTAACTGAGCTGAATCAGATCCAGGGATTAGTGGAAACACTGGCGCCGCTCGGAATTCGCGCCAGCGACGCGCCGGAACGCATTGTATCGGGGGCGGAATTTTTACTGGAAGGCATGGTGGCCCACCGTCGCATCAGCCGCAACGAAGAGCGCGGATTTATCGCTCCCGAGCGACCTTATCCCGCGGAACGCACGGATCGTGGCGGAGAACGCTCTCGTGCGGAGCGCGATCCCGACGACCTAACTGGGCGACGGGGGCGCAAGGTGTACAACTGAGTTCCGCTCACAAGGTTCTTTAGGTAAACGATGAAGCGCGTTCGATACAGCAAATACACGGGCAACCTGGCCGACGAGTTGGAGATGGAGTCGCTGCTGGAGGCGCTGTCGGATTTTCTGCTCGATTCCGGCTTTCAGTCTCCCTTCAGCCGCTTTCACGAGTTGCGCGGCGACCAGACCCTCGAAAACTTGCGCGAAGCCATGCGGCAGGCGCTGGAGTTTGGCGATTTGTTCGACGAGGCCATGCAGGAAAAAATTGATCAGCTCGCCGGGAATGGCGAACTCGAAAAGCTGATTGAGCAGTTGCTGGATCGCATGGAGCAGGAAAACTACGTACAGTTCGATCGCGGCCAGCCGCAAACGCCCCAGCCCGGTCGCGTGTCTCCCTCGAGCGGAGAAACCACGGCCGCTGCGCCGGAGGTGCGATTCCAGGTCACGGACAAAGGGCTGGATTTTCTCGGATACAAAACTTTGCGCGACCTGCTCGGCTCGCTGGGCAAGTCGTCCTTCGGCCGCCATGACACCCGAGAGTTTTCCACCGGCGTCGAAGTCAGCGGCGGTTCACGTCCGTATGAGTTCGGCGACACTTTGAATCTCGACGTGAACACCACGCTGAGCACGGCGCTGGCCCGCGAAGGCCTTACGCTGCCACTGAACTTGGAATACAGCGACCTGCACGTGCATCAGTCGGAGTATCAAAGCTCCTGCGCCACGGTGGTGATGCTGGACTGCTCCCACTCGATGATTTTGTATGGAGAAGACCGCTTCACTCCCGCCAAGCGCGTGGCGATGGCGCTCTCCCACCTGGTTCGCACGCAATACCCGGGCGACACTCTGTCGCTGGTGCTATTCCACGACTCCGCCGAGGAGCTGCCGCTGTCGCAGTTGGCGCGCGCCCAAGTCGGCCCGTATTACACCAATACCCGCGAGGGCCTGCGTTTATCGCAGCGCATCTTGGCCCGCCAGCGCAAAGATATGAAGCAGATTGTCATGATCACCGATGGCAAGCCTTCGGCGCTGACGCTGCCCGATGGGCGCATTTACAAAAGCGCTTTCGGACTCGACCCGCTGGTGGTGCATGAAACGCTGGAGGAAGTCGCCCGCTGCAAGCGCTCCGGCATCATGATCAACACCTTCATGCTGGCCTCCGATCCCGGGTTGGTGCAGTTTGTGCAGCGCGTCTCAGCCATGTGCAAGGGCAAGGCGTACTTCACCACCCCGGAAAATCTGGGCCAATACCTGCTGATGGATTTTCTCTCGCGCAAAATGAAAACCATTCACTAGATTCATCGATCGGGAACCGTTGTTTCAAGAAGGCCGTAGCATGGATTGTATGCGGCTCATTTGTGTCTTGCTCGCTTTCGTCCTTACGTTCGATTGCAGCAGCCCTTTGCATTCGCAGGAAGTGAAATCTGTAACGCATGTGACGTTTCCCATGTCCGTCGTGGGCAATACTCCCATCGTTACGCTCACGTTCAATCGCCCGGGTGGCGACATTCGGACTGCCCGCTTCATCTTCGACTCCGGAGGCGGAGCGATCATCTTCGACCAGGGGCTTGCGAACGATCTCGGGCTCCTGCCTGAGGGGCCAATCATCGCCTCGCAAGGAGAGCGTTACCGGAGGGTGCATGTGCCGGCGGCATTTGCAGGCGGAATGCCAATCGATTTCGGGGCGAGCCATGCGTTTGTGCACCTGGGTACAAACAGTTTCACCAACCGGGTCGCGGTCGAGGGAATGCTTCCGGGCAAGGCCTTCGAGCACTACCAGGTGGTCCTGGATTATCCCCGGCAGTTGTTCTCGATTGGAGAACCCAGAAGCTTGCAACATCGGGGAACAAAGCTCGCCTGTCCTTACATCGCGTCGAGCGGACATCCGATGATCGAAGTTGGACTCGACCGGGCCAAGTACGAATTTCTGCTCGATACCGGCAGCAACATTTCCCTTGCACGCGTGGGGATGCTAAAAAAATGGTCCAAAGAACATCCCAATTGGCCGACAAGCATAGGAGCCGCAGGCCCCGCGAACGATGGCGCAGCGTCTGATGCGGATGCTTTTCTTTTGCGCATTCCCGCCCTGCAACTGGGAGCGTTTCGGTTGACCCAGATAGTAGCGGCGTCTCGCTCGGATGAAACGTATAGTCCAACTTCCTACGAAACACCAGCCCCAATCATTGGGGCCTTGGGAGGCAACGTCCTCAGCCGGTTCCGCGTCGAGATCGACTACCCCGATCATCTTCTCTTCCTGGAGCCGTCCGGCAGAAAGAACGCCGATGACTTCGATACGGTCGGTCTGGTGCTGAGCACCAACGCAGCAGGCCAACTCGTTGTCCGGGCCGTGTCATCGACCGCATCGGCAGTGACCAGACGAAATGTCCAGCCCGGCGATATCATCGTGAGCATCAGCGGTTTTGACAAGGCTCCCCGCACCCTTATGAAGGCGGTCGAGGCTTTGTCGGGAGCGGTCGGGGAACGCAAGCAACTGCGCATCCTGAGACATGGAAAGCCGATGCGAGTAACAGTGACGGTCGCACGCATCCTATGACGGTGGCAATGCAACGTCACGGCTTTAAGCATGTTTGTTTTACTGTGTCCCTCTTGAGTTCACAGTTATCCTGGGAAATGCCTAGTTGACAACCAAGGGCGGCGTGCGCAATTGTTCCCGCAGCACACCTGCCAGCTCGACCACCTGCCGCAGCTTGACCACCGTCCCGGGAGTGAGCGTCGGCTCTTCCAGCGCCAGCTGGGTCTGTAGCAGCAGTCCGGTGAGGGTGGTATTCATTTCGCCTTCCATGATCTGGGCGGCGGCACGCATGGCCAGCGATAATTCCCGCTCCCGCCGTTGCAGAGCCGCGCGCACTTCACGCAACACGCGGTTACATCCGGAAATGCCAAGATTCACCTGGATAGGCACGGCCAGTCCGGCCTGTTGCCACAACACTTCCGCGCCCGCGGGATCGGCCTCCACCAGACTTTCATCCAGCACCATCACGGCGTATTCTCGGCGACGTAACGCGGCCAGCGCCGTACGACGGTTCTCTGCTACTTCCACCGGCAAGCCCAGCTGCCGTCCAACAGCAGCGGCGCAGTTTTCGGCTCCAGACATCGTCGTCACCAATAAGACAGTTTGCGGCATGGAATTCCTCCTTCAGATGTTCCGTTTGCGTTTGGTGGGATGGACGACGGACGAGCGACGTCCCCTTGATTAGACTTCCGGCTCGTCCGAGATGCCGTATTCCTTCAGCTTGCGATAGAGCGTCGTTTTGCCGATGCCCAGCAGTCGAGCCGCCGTCAGCTTGTCTCCATTCAGCTGCCGCAGCGTGTTCAAGATGGCCTGTTTTTCCATCTCCGCAATCGTCAGGATGCTGGCATCAACCTTGACCGGCTCCTCCGCCGATGGCTCGGCGGCGGCCTGCCAATGCATGCGGTATTCCTGCAGTTGCGTGGGCATATCCCCCAGGTGCAACACGGGGCCGGAGGAAAGCGCGCACGCCCGTTCAATCGTGTTCTCCAGTTCGCGCACATTGCCCGGCCAATCGTAGCTGCCCAGCACGCGCAATACGTCATCGCTCAGAGTGTAGGACACGCCGGTCTCGCGGCGACGCCGTTCCAGAAAATGAGCGGCCAGCAGGGCAATGTCGGCGCGCCGTTCGCGCAGCGAAGGCACCTTCACATTGACCACGTTGAGGCGGAAGAACAGGTCCTTGCGGAATTTGCCCTGTTCCACCATCGACACCAGGTCACGATTCGTCGCCGCCAGGATACGCACGTGGATCGGGATCCGTTGGTTCGACCCGATCGGACGGATTTCTTTTTCCTGCAGCGCCCGCAGCAGCTTTGCCTGCAGGTCGAGCGGCAACTCGCCAATCTCGTCCAGAAAGACCGTGCCCCCCTCGGCGGTGGCCAGCAGGCCTTCCTTGGAGCGGTTGGCCCCGGTGAAGGCGCCTTTCACATAGCCGAACAGCTCGCTCTCGATCAGCGTCGGCACCAGCGATCCGCAGTCCACTGGAATAAATGGATGGGTGGAGTTGGGTCCGTTGTAGTGGATCGTCCGGGCCACGACTTCCTTGCCGGTTCCGCTTTCTCCCAGGATCAGCACTGGATGAGTCGTGTGCGCCACCTTCGACAGAATGCGATAGACCCGTTCCATTTCCGGAC
>DATJUD010000093.1:0-5020 GCA_035502695.1 Acidobacteriaceae bacterium | reverse complement strand
ATTACGCGCGGCGATCATGTGCAGGTGATCAATCGGGAGAGTGGCAAGCAGGTGGCTGACATCACTGGTCTTCATCACACGCATGGTGTGGTATTTGCCGCGGGAGGTAATGGGTATATCAGCGATGGCGGCGGCAACCAGGTCGCGGTATTTGATCGCAAGACATACAAAGTGATCCGTACCATTCCCGCTGGGACCAATCCTGATGGGATTGTGTATGAGCCTGTCACGCGCACTGTGTGGGCCTTTAACGGGCGCAGCCATAATGTAACTGTGATTGATACAAAAGACGACAAAGTGCTGGCGACGCTGGATTTGCCTGGCAAACCGGAGTTCCCGGTGGCGGATGGCAAGGGGAATGTCTACGACAACATCGAGGATAAAAGCGAGATTGTCCACTTCGACGCGCGATCGAGAAAGCTGCTGGCGACGTGGCCGATTGCTCCCGGCGAAAGTCCATCCGGACTAGCCATTGATCGCGCTCACGGCATTTTGTTTAGCGTATGCGACAACCAGAAGATGGCGATTGTATCGACGAAGACAGGCAAGGTGATTGCCACGCCCACGATTGGAGATGGTCCGGATGCCGCTCGCTTTTCCACGGACGGCAGATATGCCTTCAGTTCGAACGGCGAAAGCGGAACGCTGACGGTGGTTCACGAAGACTCGCCGAAGCGTTTTACTGTTGTGCAGAATCTTCCGACGGAAAAGGGCGCGCGCACCATGACGTTGAGCCCGGATGGAAGCACAGCCTATCTGGTGACTGCGAAATTCGGCCCACGTCCAGCGGCGGCGCAGAATCAACCGCACTCGCGCCCACCCATGATTCCGGGGAGCTTCACCGTCATCGTTGTCGGTAAGTAGCTGCGTTGCGAGTTACGAGTGGCGGATGAAAGTGCCGTCCTGTAATTCCGCCATGGCCTTGCGCAACTGCTCCTGCGTGTTCATGACGATGGGACCGTACCAGGCCACCGGCTCCTCAATCGGCCGGCCAGAAACCAATAGAAACCGGATGCCTTCGGGGCCGGCCTGTACGGTAATTTCGTCGCCGCGGTCGAACAAGACCAGCGAATGATTTCCGATGTCATACACCGGCGCGGCCTCGGGTTTCGCCACGTGCTCGGTGAGAACCGCCTGCGGGTTGGAGGCATCGCGAAACGTACCGGAGCCTGCAAACACGTAGGCAAATGCGTTGCGCGTGGTTTCCACTTTGAGGCGCTTGCTCTGATTTGGGGCGACAGAAATATCCAGGTAGTTCGGGTCGGCAGCCACGCCTTCGACCGGACCCTTCTTGCCCCAGAACTCGCCGCAGATAACTCGCACCTTGGTACCGTCGTCGTCCGTGACTTCCGGAATGGCGCTCGAGGGAATGTCCTGATACCTTGGATCGGTCATCTTGAGCGATGCCGGCAGGTTGGCCCATAACTGGAAGCCGTGCATGCGCCCCTGTGCGTCGCCCTTGGGCATTTCCTGGTGCAGAATGCCACTGCCCACCGTCATCCATTGCACATCGCCGGCGGTCATTGCTCCCTTGTTGCCCAGGCTGTCGCCGTGCTCGACCGATCCAGCCAGAACGTAGGTGATGGTCTCGATGCCGCGATGCGGATGCCAGGGAAACCCGGCCAGATAATCTGCTGGATTGTCATTGCGAAAATCGTCGAGCAGCAGGAATGGATCGAAATCCTTTGTCTTGCCAAAGCCGAAGGCACGCTGCAACTTGACCCCTGCCCCCTCCAGCGTGGGCTTGGTTTGAATGACTTCTTTGACAGGGCGTAGGGACATGTTTTTCCTCCTCTTACAGCGACAGATATTGGATGCTGGAAGGGTACATTTGATTCAATGCCGGAGGTATTGGGAGGCCGCGAAAGGGTGCGCTATCGCCAAGCCCCTCTGCAGGTTGCTCGATCGACGCGTAGACATCCAAATCCAAAAATCGTATCGTTAGTTTTTTATTCCGAGCCCTTTTTATTGAGGGCTGAACTGCTTTTGGTTCCAGGCGCACGGCATGCCCGATGGTTAGAGCGTCGGTACCAATCACCCCACAGCGACGAAAAAGGAGCCTATACATGCGCAGAATCCCCTTGCAACAGGCACTCACGCCCTATCTGACACGGCGGGAGATACTTCAGGGCGCAGCGGTCCTCGGCGTGGGCCTTGTGCTGAATAAGTCCGGCATCGTCTTTGCTGATGAGAAAACCGATCTGCTATCGCTCGATTTGGGCGGTGACATGTGGGCGATGGAAGAGGAGGGGAAGTCCGGAACCGTTCCTGCGCTGATGCCGGGTAGTACCTATACCAATTTGCTAAAGGCCGGGAAAATACCCGATCCCTTCTACGGCGAGAACAATGGCAAGGTGCAATGGGTGGCGGAGAAGAACTGGATCTTCGAACGCAGCTTTGAAGTCCCAGGGGAGTTGCGTTCCAAACAACACGTGGAGCTTGCTTGCCACGGTTTGGACACGCTGGCGACGGTGTGGCTGAACGACCGGCAGGTCGGCACCGCGGATAACATGTTCCGCACCTGGACGTTTGACATCAAGCCGCACCTTCGTGGGGGAACGAATCACATCCGCGTGCGCTTTGACACGCTGACACCATATGTCGAGAAGCAACGGGCGGCGTACAAGCAGCAATACGACATCGATCTCCCGAATCCGCGTAGCTGGGTGCGGAAAGCGCCGTACATGTGGGGATGGGACTGGTGTCTTCCAGTGCTGACGCAGGGCATCTGGAAGAAGATAGAAATTGTTGGCTATGACGCTCGCATCGCGGATCTGAACGTGGTGCAAAACCACCAGCCGGACGGCAGCGTTCAACTGGAGATTCACACCACGGTCGCGGGATCCCGGAAAGGATCGAAGGTCAAGGCGCAAGTGATGCTCGCCGGCGAGGTGATTGCGGAAGCGATAGGACCCGTCGATCAAGGCGCCGCTGTCCTTCACGCGTCCATACCCAAGCCGCAACTCTGGTGGCCGAATGGCATGGGCGACCAGCCGCTCTACACAGTCACAGCTCGGTTGACGGACTCAAAAGGTCAGAGCCTGGACACGGCCAGCCGGCGGATTGGTCTGCGAACGGTTGCCGTGCTGCCGCCGTCGGCCGATGTCGCCATGCATGTGCAGGTGAACGGCGTGCCCGTGTTTGCCAAAGGCGCAGACTGGATTCCGGCTGACAACATGCCAACGCGCGTCACTCCGGAAATTCTGCGTTGGTACATGACCAAGGCGGTGGAATGCAATTTCAATTTCATCCGGCTTTGGGGTGGCGGGTATTACGAAGAAGATGAACTGTTCGATCTGTGCGACGAAATGGGATTGATGCTGCAGTTTGAGTTCAAGTTCGCCAACGCCAGTTATCCCGTCAATGATTCAACCTGGATCGAAAATCTACAGACCGAAATTGAGCAGCAAACACGCCGGTGCCGCAACCATCCTTCTATCGTGATCTGGAGCGGAAACAACGAGATCGAATATTTCAAGGGGTACAACCACCTATTCAAGGACGTAATTGGCGACATCGTCCACCGGCTGGTGCCGGGGGCGTTTTATGAAGTGGGCAGCGGCGCCGCCGGAAGCGGCGATATTCACACATGGGACGTGTGGCATGGAAATCGGCCGGTAGAGTCGTACCGCAAGGTCGAAGGCTTTGTGACGGAATTCGGCATGCAGTCGACACCGGTTCCCATGACGGTTCGCGCGTATACCGACGCGGTCAACCGCCAAAGCATCGATTCCGAGATGATGCGTTATCACGAGCAGGACGGCAGCGATCATGGTATCGGCATCATCATGCAGTACACGGAGGCTGATTTTGGAAAAGCGCCGCAAAGCTTTGACGACACACTGTGGTTAACGCAGGTGAACCAGGCCTGGGCCATGCGTTACGGAGTCGAGCATTGGCGGCGTGACATGCCGAAGTCCATGGCAGCGACGATCTGGCAGTACAACGATTGCTGGCCGGACTCGACTTGGTCGATGGTGGATTATTACCGTCGCGCGAAGGCCGTGCTCTACCAATCGAAGCGCTTTTTCGCGCCGATTCTTGTGAGCGGCTTGCCGGATGCGGAAACCGGACAGGCCGGTATCTATGTCACCAGCGATCGTCCGCAGGATGTATCCGGCGAATTGCAGTGGACTGTGATCAGCCTGGCGGGTGATGTGCTCCGTCAGGGTTCGAAGCAAATTGAAATCCCAGCGCGAACCAGCCGAGAAGCAGAGGCGCTCGATCTTTCCGATCTGGTCCATGCCCACGGGGCGGCCAATCTGCTGGTCTTTCCAGAGATTATCGTCGAGGGACTGACAGTGGCCGCGAACACACTGCTTTTCGGCCGCCCCAAGGAGTTGAAGTTGAAACAGCCGAAGCTGACTGTTCAGACCAGCGGCGGCGAGCGTGAATATGTGGTGCGGATTGAGACGGATGTTCCGGCCCTGTGGGTGTGGGCCAATGTGACGGATACCGACGCCTCCTATTCCGACAACTTTATCGACCTGCTCCCGGGCCGGGCAGCGGAGATTCACATCACGCTCGATCAGCCCATGGCGCCGTTTGATTTGCAAGGCAAGCTGGAAGTTCGCAGCATTTATGACATTGCGCCGGAAATGCGTGGGTAGATTCTGTCTCATTCGAAACGCCGCGCCGCCGACCGTGTAATGATGGAACGTGAAGTATGTCCATTGATGATGAACCGCTAGATGAGAGAACCATCGAGAAACTACGGCGCGAGGTAGACGAGCACCTCTTCATTCCCCCCGCCCCTCCGCGTCGGCGACGCCGGCACCTGTTCAGCCTCTTCTGGTTTGCGGCGGTTGTGGTCATCGTTCTATTGACGGTGATTGCTGGGCTGATCCAGAAGTGGCTGTGGATGCGGCAACTTCACTACCTTGGCATCTTCTGGACGCTCCTGTCCGTTCAGTGGGCCATGGTTGGCGTGGCATTTGTTTGCGCATTCGGCTTTCTGTGGATCAATTTCCGCTTTGTTGCTAACACAATTCAGACCTTGCACCGAAGCAATCAACTGGAT
>DATJUD010000092.1:0-5130 GCA_035502695.1 Acidobacteriaceae bacterium | reverse complement strand
ACGACCGATCGATTTTGCCATGCTGCAGCCCAATGAATATCTGCCGCGCCTGCTCCTCGCTCTGTTTGGATTCATTCGGCGGCAGATTCACCAGCACGGCAACTACTTTGCTTGCGATGGCGCTGGCTGCATCCGCAGCCTCTTCGTTGGTCAGCACGGCGACCGCAACTTTGTCCTGCGGCAGCACCATGTTTTCGCTGGTAAATCCGGAAACCTCACCGCTGTGCGAAATGATCAGGTGGCCATCGCGCGTGTGGATCTCTTCCCCCAGACCGTAATGCGTATCCTGTCCGTTCTTCAGCTTCACACTGGTAAACATTTCCCGATAGGATGCCGGCTGTAACAGCGACTGGTCCATCAGGCTGATGTCCCACAACAGTAAATCGCGGACCGGCATGGCCAGCTCGCCGCCGCCAAACACCCAACCCGGCCCATCCTGCGGCGCTGGGCGCAGCGGCCCCAGCGCATACCGGATATAGCCGTGTGCGTCCGTCGGCGCCAGCTCGTGCATGTCGGAATCCATTACGCGGGTCATATGAAGCGGCGTAAAGATGTTCTGTTGCAAAAATTGCATCAGCGGCATTCCGCTGACTATTTGAATAATCTTGCCCGCAATCACATAGTTCGTGTTGCTGTATTGCCATTCGGTACCGGGGTCGAAGTCAAGCGGCTTCTTGCCCCACTTGTCCAGGATGGCATCCGGCGTGGTTGGGACCTTCATCGGCGGCAGGGAGTAGTCCTCTGCGTAATAATCCTGGTAACCCGACGTGTGCGACAGGATCTCGCGCAGCGTGACTTCGTGGGCTCGCGTTAGATCGGGCAACCACTTCGAAACCGTGTCATTGAGCGTCAACTTGCCTTGCTGCTGCAACATCAAAATGGCAGTGACAGTAAACTGCTTGCTGATGGAACCGATGCTGTAGCGCATCTCCGGCGTCGCCTCTACCGGAGGATGCAATTGGGCCTTGCCGTAGGCCTTCACATACGCGATCTTGCCATTGGTCACGATTCCTACAGAAGCGCTCGGCACTCCGGTGGTCGCCAGTACCTCCTGGGCAATCGCGTCCACCCTGGCCTGCTGGTCAGCAGGCAGCGAGTTCTGAGCAATTGAGCAAAGGGGTGCGTATGCCCACACGATGAACAGTCCTGCAATCGCAACGAAGCGCGCCTTGCGGCAGAGAAACATTCCAACAGTCATTCAAGCTCCTTTCGAACACCGGCAAATTCCAACTATACGAGGAGATAAACCGCGGTCTTCCGCGACGTACGGATCACCACAATCCTAGTAAACTAAAGCATAGGATACGTAGCCAACAATATGACAGAAAGTTCAACCGCTTCGATGAATCTTCCTCTTGCCTCTGCAATTGAATCTGCAGCGAAAACCGCGGGCCTGGTTGTTTTGTCTACACACGCAGGTTCGGATTTTAATGGAGCACCGACAAGTTGCTTCGTCTTTGGATTGAGTGCCGATACCGCCAGCGATCGCACGCTGCAGTTGGAGTTGAGCAACACCTTCAACCCGACGCAGCCTGCGCTATTGCCGGAATTGACGAGCTATTTGCGCGAATCCGCGCTGCGCCTCCGCAATCCGCGGCCGGATTGCTATGTCACCCTGGCTGGATTGCCCATTAGATTTGCAGACTTCCGCTGGCCGTTTCATCGCTCTACTTCGGGCTCTGACACCTACGTAGTTCATGGCGTTGCTCATCTCGAAGATGGGACTGCGAGTCCACTGCATGCCAAAATCGCTGCCAGCATGACGGTGACCTTCGCGGACATCGTCGCCGCACCCGAGCAGCCCTATGCGGAATCGTTCATCTACAATGCGGTTCGCAAAACACTGGACCGTGGCCAAATGGAAATGATCAAGAGCGGCAATCGCCAGCCGGTTCCTGTGACCACGCGGTACTACAGTCGCTGGCAAAAAAAGTTTGTATTTAGTGACACCGACGACGAGGCGCGCACTGATTTTCTGGCGTTGAAACTTTACTGGCTTTCGGGCGTGCTGGGAGACAGTCAACCCGTGTGGATCGCCGATCCGAGGGATGCGCAGTATCTGAACACCACCCCAGAACAACTACAACAGTCCGCGACTCTGTTGGCCGGCGAGGGGTTCGTGAAACTGGCGGTTGACCCGCAATTCGCAGCCGCGACACCGTTGTTATTGCAGCGTGCCGAGCATTACCACACGGTTCTGGCGGACGCCCTGGCAATCACCAAGCCCGCCTTCAACGAAGAAATGCGTCACGGCCATACCAATATGTAGACCGACCACACCGACTGCTTGTGCTTGTCTGCCGCCACATCACAGAATCACAAGCGGTCACGCATCCTGTCTTCTTTATTTCGCGTCTCTTCTTTATTTCGCATCTACTACGCAACGAAATCCAACCGCTCCCGAACGATCGTAGCTGGGAGCCATCAGCAGCAGTTTTCCGTGCTCATCGTTGCGATAGGCCTGCGGAAAGTACCAGATCGACCCCTGCGGTTGATAATGACTTCCTCCGCGCAAGATGGCTGCCCGAGTGTGTTCATCCGTGAACTCGTCGGTCCACTGCCACACATTGCCGACCATATCCATCACACCAAACGGACTGGCGCCGGCAGGGTGCGCATTCACATCGGCAGCGCTCGCCATCCTTCGGCCAGTATCGGGCACCGGCACTGCCTTCGGATTCCAATCGTTTCCCCACGGGTACATGCGCCCATCCGTTCCCTGTGCAGCGTACTGCCATTCCCATTCATGCGGCAGGCGTTTCCCGGCCCATTTCGCGTAGGCGCGAGCATCCTCCAATGAAACCCAGGTGACCGGCTTGTCTCCCCATCCGTCTGGGTATGTCCCATGTTTCCAGTCACGCAGAAAATCCAGATTGTCCTTCGGCTGGTAGTGCGAGGCGTCGAGAAATTTCTTGAACTCCGCATTCGTCACCGGATATTTGTCGATGTAGAACGCATCGATATGCATCTTTTGCTCGTGAAAACGTCGCGGCATATCTTCCCATGGATATTGCACGTCGACCCCAACGTCGTTGCCTCCCTCGATCTCAATGCCGCGCACTCTAAAGATGTAGTCGCTCGCGGGAATCCGGATCATGCCTTCGGGCGCGCTCGTTGTCCGCTTAGTCGCTGGAATCTGCGCCATCGTCTGCGGCAGCGTTTTCCATTCCGCGGAATAACTGGACAGCGGTGTCGCCGTCATGGCCTTCATCGTTGCCATCAGTTTCTGCATCGCGGAATCGGGCTTGCCTGGCGTTGCCAACACAGCGCCAAAGCCGTGCGCCTCGATGGAGAAAGAAAGCACGTCGCTACTCCCTTCGCGATCAGGCTTCAGTTCGACCCCGTGATACAGATCGTAGTAGCGCATTCCTTCCTTCGCAGGAACGGCCATCTGACGTCCCGATACGTTGTACTGATTGCGATTCACAATCGTCCACACCGTTTTGTTCCCGAGTGGCCAACGGCTGGCGAAGATTCCGTAGAACGTCGTGGGATACATCGGCTCCCAGCCCAGGCTCACAAGAAAAGGAGCCACACCACGTTCCATCGTGGCCATCCGCCGCGTGGCTTCTCCATCCCGCGGAGTAATTCCGTTCCAGATACCCCAGATATTTTCCCAGCTCTCCCAGCCGACTCCATTGAAGAACGCGAACTGAAGATCATCCGTCTTGTTGCGGTTCCAGCGGTCGGAGATGTTGACCATGTGGCGCGTCTCCAGCCACTTGAACCGATCCACTTCCGGTGCGAACGGAAACTGATATTGACCCCACGTCATCACGTTCCACGCCAGCGCCTCATCAGAAGGCTGCTCCTCCGGTTCAAACGCGAGAGGATGGCCAAGCTTTTCCGCTGCTAATGAGAATGCGAGTGGCACGCCATCCTGCGTGTCGCCATTAATGCCGTCGGCATTCAGCTGCTTCATGAATTCTGCAATCGCCTGCGGCCAGGGCATTCCCGGATCGCGAGTTCCCTGGTCCCACATCATCATCGGAAAGAGCACGCGCACGCCGCGCCGATGAAAGTCGGCAACCATCTGCTGTACGCCAGTGACGCCACCCGGCATGGAACGAACCATGTCCTGCTGATTGCGATCGTCGATGCCCATGTTGGGATAAGTAGACCAAACCAGCACTGCATCAATTCCGCCATAACGCTTTTCGAGATCATCCAGATAACGATCCACCGTGTATTTGCCCGAGACTGGATCGTACAAATATCGGTCCTGCACCATCATCTGGGGCTGGATGAAACTGGACTGCGTCCACTGCAACGCTGGCATACCGTAGCGCGCGCCGTCGTAGCCGACTCGAATGCGGCGTTCCGTGCGCCAATGGCTTATATCCTTCAGCCATCTCTCATGCATGCTGGCTGGGCAGAGGCTGAATCCACCGTCGAGCGCGAGGTCGTGCGCATCGCTGAATGTCAAACAGCTAGGCACAGGGATCTGTTCGCCCTCTGGCTCGTACTGCGTGTCTTGTCCGCTGGCTAAGGGGCAAAGCATCGCACCCACCAGAAGCGCAGCGATCACGGCAGATATGTGACCCCGAAGACGAATCATACATTCTCCCGTCAAGTGATTTTCCAAGCCTTCGCGGATGTTATCGCCCTCAGCTGTGAGACTTCATCCATGGTCGGCATGCTCGGTTGGGCGCCCGATCGTGTGACAGAAAGCGATGCGGCCGCCACCGCGAACTGTACACTTTCCAATGGCGTTTTTCCCAGCATCATAGCCACTGCAAAGGCGCCGTTCAACGCGTCACCCGCGGCGGTTGTATCGACCACATCGACAGGCGGCGCGGTGACCTGCTGCGCGACTCCGTCCGAAACAACATAGGCACCGCGCGAACCAAGCTTCAAAATTACGTTTCGTGGACCTTGCGCCATCACGGCATGTGCCGTTTGCAGCAACGCCGCGACAGCATCGGAACCGCCGCAATCGTGATCGCCCGAGCGATTCGAATAAAACTCAGCTTCCGTCTCATTGGGTGTGATCCATTGAACACGCCGAAGAAGTTCGGGCGACAGTGGTTGTGCTGGCGCCGGATCCAAGATGAGCGGAACATCAGCTTCAACGCAAATCTCTGCTAGGCGTTCCACCGACTCGACGGGAATCTCCAACTGCGCCAGCAC